>NZ_JBVJMK010000017.1:0-96748 GCF_055584245.1 Luteibacter sp. NPDC104163 | reverse complement strand
CCCTGGTTCGGGTTATAAATACGGGGGGGGGCGCGCCCTTTTTTTTTGTGGGGGGGGGGGGGGGGGCGCGGGGGGGCGCGGGGGGGGGGCGGCCCCCCCCCCCCCGCCCCCCCCCCCCGCTCCCACGGGGTTCGATTTTCGCGGCGCGGCGCACCGCGTAACGCCGCGCCAGCACCGCGCAGGTCATCAGCTGGATCTGGTGGAACAGCATGATCGGCAACACGATCAGTCCCAGCGGATGCCCGGCGAACAACACCTTCGCCATCGGCACGCCCGAGGCCAGGCTCTTCTTCGAGCCGCAGAACACGATAGTGATCTCGTCTTCCTTGTCGAAGCCCAGGGCACGCGCGCCATAGCGCGTGGTGAGCAGGGCCGCTGCAAGCAGCACGACGTTCACGACCACGAGCCCGCCGAGCACCGGCAACGGCAACTGGTGCCACAGGCCCTGCAGTACGGCCGCACTGAAGGCGGTGTACACGACGAGCAGGATGGAACCGCGATCGACGAACGTGAGCATCTTCGCGTGCTTGCGCACCCACGTGCCGATCCAGCGCTGGGCGATTTGGCCCGCCACGAACGGAACGAACAACTGCACGACGATCGCGCTGATCGAGTGCCACGACATCGCGCCCTGCCCCGAGCCCGCGATCATCAAGCCCACCAGTAGCGGGGTGATGAAGATGCCGAGCAGGCTGGAGGCCGACGCCGAAACAATCGCCGCGGGAACGTTACCGCGCGCGATCGAGGTGAATGCGATCGAGGACTGGACGGTGGACGGCAGCGTGCACAGGAACAGGACGCCGAGGTAAAGGTCGGGCGACACCAGCGGCGCGAGCACCGGCTTCAGCAGCAGCCCCAGCAGCGGGAACAAGGCGAAGGTGCTTGCCAGCACCGTGAGGTGCAGGCGCCAGTGGGTCATGCCGGCGACCACCGCCTCGCGGGAGAGCTTCGCGCCATGCAGGAAGAACAGCAGCGCGATCGCGATATCGGTCAGCACCTCGAAGCCCTGGGCGGCAGCACCGCGGCACGGCAGGAAGCTCGCCAGCAGGACCGTGGCGATCAGCGAGAGGGTGAAACCATCGGGGAGGAAGCGGCGCATGGCGGTCAGGGCGAGCGGGAGGTTGTCGCTTATTGGACCGCCGCCCATTTGATAAGGCAAATCGTTTTATCTGATCCGGTGATACGCTATCTGCATGAATGTCTCGATGCGCCAGCTTCGTGCCTTCCTCGCGGTCGCGGGCCACCGGCATTTCCGCCGGGCCGCCGACGCCCTGCACCTCACCCAGCCCGCCGTGAGCCGGCTCATCGCCGATCTCGAGGGCGAGCTGGACGTGCGCCTGTTCGACCGAACCACCCGCGAGGTCGTGCCCACGGAAGACGGCCGCTACCTCGAGCAGGCGCTCGGCCGGGTACTCGATGAGCTGGACAACGTGCTGGGCCACGCCCGCACCCAGGCCGATCCGCTGCGCGGCCGGGTGCGTATCGCCGCGGTGCCCACGCTCTCGGCAGGCCTGGTTCCCGCGGGCATCGCGAAGTGCGCGGCAGAGCATCCCTCGCTCGAAATCATCCTGCGCGACCAGAACCAGGCCCAGGTGCTCGATGCCGTCCGCGGCGGCGAGGTGGATTTCGGACTTACCGTCGAACCCGCCACACAGGAGGAGTTCGAAGCAGAAACGATCCTGCGCGATCCATTCCGGCTGGTCTGCCCTGCGGGACACCCCCTTGCCAGCCGCAAACGGATCCCGTGGACGGCCTTGTCGGGCGAGCCGCTCATCCTGCTCGACCACGCCTCCGGCAGCCGGCGCCTGATCGATGCCGCGCTCGCGCGCCAGGGCGTCGAAGCACGCGTGGCGCTCGAAGTGGGCCACCCGCACACGGCCTTCCGCATGGTCGAGGCAGGCCTCGGCATCACCGTGACACCCGCCCTGTCGCTCGACGCGCTGCGGCCCGGGCTGGTCGCGCTCGCACTCAGCCCGGAGGAGCAGCGCAACGTCACCCTGCTGCGTCGACGCGCGCGCTCGTTGTCGCCGCCAGCGCAGACCGCCTGGGATACATTCCGCGACATCGCGCTCACGCTGGCTTGAACGCCTTGCCGCGATCCTCGGGCGCTTATGGCAGGAGATCGCGCATGACTTATCAGCTCTACTACTGGACCGGCATCCAGGGTCGCGGCGAGTTCGTCCGCCTGGCACTGGAAGAGGCGAAGGCGCCCTACGTCGATGTGGCCCGAGCCGAGGGCGACGGTGTGATGACGGCATGGCTCAACGGCGAGCACGACGGCGCCCTGCCCTACGCGCCGCCGTTCCTGAAATCCGGCCGGTTGGTGATCGCCCAGGTCGCCAACATCCTGCATTACCTCGGGCCACGCCTTGGCCTGGTCCCCGAGGGCGAGGCGAAGCAGGTCTATGCCCACCAGCTCCAGCTGACCATCACCGACCTCGTCGCCGAAGCCCACGATGTCCACCACCCCGTGGGCGCCGGGCTCTATTACGAAGACCAGAAAGCGGAGGCGAAGCGGCGTGCCGATGAATTCCGCGAATCGCGGATCCCCAAGTTCCTGCACTATTTCGAGACGGTGCTGGAGCGCAACGGCGGCAAGTACGCCCTGCGCGAGTTCAGCTACGTCGACCTGTCGCTGTTCCAGGTGATGTCGGGGCTGGAATACGCGTTCCCGAAATGCATGGCGAAGCAGAAGCTGCCGCTGCTACGCGACCTGGCAAAGCGGATAGCCGCCCGCCCCAACACCGCAGCCTACCTCGCCAGCGAACGCCGCCTGCCACACAGCGAAGACGGCATCTTCCGCCACTACGCCGAACTCGACGGCTGAACCCCAAAAGCTCTTGTGGGAGCGCGCTTGCGCGCGATGGGTGCTTGCGCCAAGCCCCATCGCGCGCAAGCGCGCTCCCACAGGTGGGGCAGTATCAGTCGGAACCGGCTGGCTTCGGCGCAGCGCCCCACTCGTAGACCTTGTAGTACACGGGGCTGACGTTCCGGGTCCCGGAATCACGCACCAGCTTGCCTTCGTTGTTCGCCATGACCGTGTACGGCACGCCGTTCTTCGGCGTCACACGGATCATGGTGAGGCGGCCAGCCGTACGGTATTCCTCAACCGTATCGGTGCCTTCGGTGTGCACGGTCACCTGCGGCGCGGTGTTACCGTTCGCGTCCACCTGGCCATCGTCCTGCATGGACGGCAGGTTGGCCGCCGAGACCTTGCTGCCCTGCGCATCGGACGTGGCGGGGCTGGACTGCGTCGGCGGGGCCTGGTCGTACGGCACCGGCTTCTCGATCGGCGCCTGGCCGGAGCGGTCCGGCTCGCCCGCCTTGACGCCCGGATCGTTCAGGCCCGGCGGCGGCAGCGCCTTCAGCTTCGGGTCCTGGGCGGTCTGCGCCGCGGCCGGCAGGGCCAGGGCGAGCGCCAGCGCGGCGACGAGGGCGTGCATGCGGTTCATGGGAGTTCTCCGTGCGGGGCTGGAAGCATACCAAGGCACGGGTCACCCGCCACGTGAACAGGCGGTCCACGGCGGCCCGTGCGAGAATCGCGGGATGCCTACGCTCACCCTCATCGACGGGTCCTCGTACCTGTATCGCGCGTTCCACGCGCTGCCGCCCCTGACCAATGCGCACGGCGAGCCCACCGGCGCACTGTTCGGCATCGTCAACATGCTGCGGACCACCATGAAGGCCGGCTCCGACTACGTCGCCTTCGTGTGCGACGCGCCGGGCCGCACCTTCCGCGACGACCTCTACCCCGAGTACAAGGCCAACCGCCCCTCCATGCCGGATGACCTGCGCGCCCAGGTCGAGCCGATGATGAAGATCGTCGGCGCCCTGGGCTTTCCCATCCTCTGCGTGCCTGGCGTGGAGGCCGACGACGTCATCGGCACCCTGGCCCGCCAGGCCAGCGCCGCGGGCATCCACACGGTGATCTCCACCGGCGACAAGGATTTCGCACAGCTCGTCGGCCCGGACATCCTGCTGGTCAACACCATGACCAACACCACGATGGATACCGACGGCGTCATCGCCAAATTCGGCGTGCGGCCCGAGCAGATCGTCGATTACCTCACCCTGGTCGGCGACAGCATCGACAACGTGCCGGGCGTGGACAAGTGTGGCCCCAAGACGGCCGCCAAGTGGCTCGCCGAATATGCCAACCTCGATGCCCTCATCGCCAGCGCCGACAAGATCGGCGGCAAGATCGGCGAGAACCTGCGCGCCGCGATCCCGCGACTGCCGCTTTCGCGTGAACTGGTCACGATCCGCATCGATGTGCCGCTCGACCAGCATCCGAACGATCTCGCCATGCGCCCGCGCGATGTCGACGCGCTGCGCGAGCTTTACGCGCGCTACGACTTCAAGGCGGCGTTGAAGGAGCTCGACAGCGGCGCCGATACTGCCGCGCCTTCGGCTTCGCCCGCTCCGGCGGCCGCGCCGGCCCCGGCCCCGGTCATCGCAGCGGATGTGTTCAGCGGCCCGGGCGAATACGAAATCGTCCTCACCGAAGACCGTCTTGCCGCGTGGCTCGAGAAACTCGAAACCGCGCCGCTCATCGCGTTCGACACCGAAACCACCAGCATCGACTCGATGCTGGCCGATATCGTCGGCGTGTCGCTGGCCGTCGAGCAGGGCAAGGCCTGTTACATCCCCGTCGCGCATGACTATCCCGGCGCTCCGGCCCAGCTCAGCCGTGAACACGTGCTCAATGCGCTGAAGCCGATCCTCGAGGATCCTTCGCGCCCCAAGGTGGGCCAGCACGGCAAGTACGACATCAACGTGCTGTCGCACTATGGCATCGCGGTGAAGGGCCTCGCGCACGACACCATGCTCGAGTCGTACATCTTCAACGCGACCGCGACCCGCCATGACATGGATTCGCTGGCCCAGCGCTACCTCGGCTACACCACGGTGAAGTACGAGGAAATCTGCGGCA
The DNA here is from genome assembly GCF_055584245.1 of Luteibacter sp. NPDC104163. Classification (NCBI taxonomy): domain Bacteria; kingdom Pseudomonadati; phylum Pseudomonadota; class Gammaproteobacteria; order Lysobacterales; family Rhodanobacteraceae; genus Luteibacter; species Luteibacter sp. NPDC104163. Next base: position 91,815 of record NZ_JBVJMK010000017.1, on the reverse strand, counting down.
AGGGCGCGAAGCAGATCTCGTTCTCGCAGGTGGATATTGAAACCGCCGGCAAGTACGCCGCCGAGGATGCCGACATCACGCTGCGCCTGCACCACGCCTTGTGGCCACAACTCGAAGCGGTGCCCTCGTTGCGCTCGGTTTACACCGACATCGAGATCCCCGTGGTGCCGGTGCTCGCCCGCATGGAACAGACCGGCGTGCTGATCGATGCGAATGAACTGCGCCTGCAGAGCCAGGAGCTCGGCAAGCGCATGCTCGAACTGCAGCAGAAGGCTTACGCGGCCGCGGGCCACGAGTTCAACATGGACTCGCCCAAGCAGTTGCAGGCCGTGCTGTTTGATGAGCTCGGCCTGCCGGCGAAGGTGAAGACGCCGACCGGCCAGCCCTCGACCAACGAGGAGGCCTTGGAGGCCCTGGCCGACTCGCACGAATTGCCACGGCTCATCCTCGATTACCGCGGCCTTGCCAAGCTGCGCTCCACGTACACCGACAAGCTCGCTGGCATCGTTAATCCGCGGACCGGCCGCGTGCACACAAGCTACCACCAGGGTGCCGTCGCCACGGGTCGCATCAGTTCCTCCGACCCGAACCTGCAGAACATCCCGGTACGCACCGAGGAAGGCCGGCGGATCCGCCAGGCCTTCGTGGCGCCGCCGGGCTGGCGCATCGTCGCGGCTGACTACTCGCAGATCGAGCTGCGCATCATGGCCCACCTATCGGGTGATGAAGGCCTGGTGCGGGCATTCTCCGAAGGTGGCGACGTGCACCGCGCGACGGCGGCGGAAGTGTTCGGGGTGCCGCCTGAGGAGGTCACGAGCAACCAGCGCCGCGCCGCCAAGGCGATCAACTTCGGGCTGATGTACGGCATGAGCGCTTTCGGCCTCGCGCGCCAGCTCGGCGTCGATCGTGGCGAAGCCTCCGATTACATGGCGCGCTACTTCTCGCGCTTCGCCGGCGTGCGCGCCTTCATGGATGCCACGCGCGAACAGGCGCACCAGAATGGCTATGTCGAGACGCTGTTCGGCCGCCGCCTGTACCTGGAAAACCTGAAGTCGCGTAACCAGGCGCTGCGCGCGGGTGCCGAGCGCGCCGCGATCAACGCGCCGATGCAGGGAACCGCCGCCGACATCATCAAGCGCGCGATGATCGCGGTCGCGGCATGGATCGAAGGCCGCGACGATGTGCGCCTGCTGATGCAGGTGCACGATGAACTCGTCCTCGAGGTGCGGGACGATGCGGTGGACGCGGTAAAAGTTGCGATTGAAACGAAAATGAGCGGCGCGGCGGAGCTGAGCGTTCCCTTACAGGTCTCCGTGGGCGTCGGCGCGAACTGGGATGAAGCCCACTAAGCGCATTTAGACGTCTAAATCGTAAGTATTTCGTTCAACCGTTCATTTCAGGCCGCGTCAAGCCATTGATTCCTATGGCCATGAACGCGGCCTGACTTTTTTTCGTATTTCATTGCAACTTCTGCCGCTGTCAGACGTCTATATCTTCGGACGCACGCAACGGCGTCCCATCGGTGGGCCCCACCTCCCTGGGGCCACCTCCGTGGATGGCCTGTCTTCCCCTGGGCCGGTCATCCCACCCCGCCCCGGCAGCTCCCCTGGCTGCCGGGGTTTTTTTTCGCCGGGCATCAGGGGTCGAGGCGCACCCAGCGCTTGTCGATCTTCGCGCAGACATGCTCGCCACCGCCCGGGCACTGCCCGAGCTTTCCCGCCGCCTGCGCGGCATTGATCTGGCGAACCCAGCGGGTTTCCCGCAGCGTGTGCTGCGCCTCCCAGATCGCGTAGCCGGCGGTGCCGATCACGGCGAACGAGCCCACCGCGGAGGCGATGAACGCTTTCCATGCGAAGGCCGTCTGCAACCGGCCGCCCGACACCATCCGGGACTCCAGCCGCGAGGCTGCGTTCTCGAGGCGAATCTCGGAGGCGCGGATCACCTCGCCGAAACGCAGGATGGCATTCGCCGTGCCGTCATCGAGCGCCTCACTCGCGGCCTGGCGCAGATCCGCCGACACCTGCGCCGAAGCAGACAGCGCTTGCTGGGCCTGGTGCCCCATCGCCTGGCTCGCCTGCATGGTCTGCTTCGCCACCGCATCGAGCCGTTTCTCAATCCGCCCCGTCACCGCAGCGAGTTTGACGGTGAGGGATTTCACATCATCTTCGTCCATGGGACCTGTTGCTCCTTACATCGACATAGCCATGGCTGGCGCTTCTTGTTGCTGTTGTTGTTGCTGTTGTGCCAACGCCTGATCGGCGATCTCTTGCTGACGGTTATGTTCGAGGCCTGTCTCAAGGAAATCCTTGCCCTCGTACGACTGGAGAAAGTCCTCACCCACGGCATCAAATGCTTTGTCGTCGCCGGCTTTTGCCGCGGCGACAAGCCGATCGAACGGGTCGCCCTGATCAAGCGATGGCTGACGTTCCACGTCGCTCAACGGAATCTGCCACCAGGCTTTCGACGGGAGCGGATTCGTCGTCTCCGTATTCAGCTCACTTCCCGGCATCGGATCGCGAATCGTCCGGATGTCCTCCGGCGCGTGTGACGGGAGGTAGCTGAGCTTTCCGTCGACGCCCTTGGCCTCGCTCGCACCGAAGCGTCGATCGGTTCGCTGAATGCCTGCGTGATTCAGCGCAGCCCAGGTGTAGTCGACGCAGTTGTTCCGGAAATCCTTGTACGTCATGTCGAAGCCGTACGCGGCGGCGTCATTTCCAAACTCGTTCAACTTGTCGAATTGCTCTTTCGACACTTCCATGGTGCGGGAGTAGAACGGGTCAACGTACTGACTATGGTCATTCTTAAATCGTTTCCCTGGACCATTGAGTTCTCCATGCTTGATCGGTGCGAAACCGAAACTCTCCCGATCGACTCCGTCAAACGTGGTGTAAAAAACGTGACCGGGCACCGATCGGTCCATCCTCGATATATCCGTCTCAAGGGGATCCAGTTCGCCGCGTAGCGGCGTACCCGGTGCCGCAGCGTGGATGGTTACGGTGTATCGCTTTCTGTCCATTAAAGTCCCTTACTTTCCGTGTGGAAAATCACGCTGCACTGTCAGCCAACTAGGTATCGCGTACAGCAGCGGCGTATCTGCTACCGTCTCGACATCGACCCGGTACTGTCCGTACTCGGGGAAGCGGAAATGAACTGAATCCATTGACTCGACGTCATTGACGCCGCCGCTTGCCTTGACGTAAGCGATATCTGTCTTTCGCTCGCTCATCGACGGCACCCTGATGAACGTCTGGGTGTTTCGGTCGTAATCGAATAGCCGGTCGTTAACACGTACGGCAATTTCCCTGCCGTTGACGAGGTGCCACACTCGCACCCGCAAGCAGAGTCGCTGTCGAGGTGGATACGTGCTGAGGTCGGAAAGGCGTGGATCCTTGTCCGGATTCCAGAGGAAGACGGCAACGGTGTAGATGAACTCGAGATTCGCGTTCTCCTCAGTGACGCTGACGGGAATGCTTACCGACTCCCCCTTGCGACTGACATCAAACGGCACCGTAGCCAGCGGCACCGTCGGCGTACCCGGGCAGCCGGCGAGGCATATGCTCAGCATCAGCCCCGCGAAAACTCGCGCTGCCAGGCGAGTCGCCGTGGCACCCATGGCCATCGTGGCCAGCAACTTCACCCGCATTCCGTTCTCCGTGGTCGAGCCGCGGAGCATGCGGGCGTCGGGCCTCGATGTAAAGCGCTAAGTGCATGAGTTAAATGGTAAATGAGACAGTTCTCATGAGAATTTGGCTCACCGCGCGCCCTGTTGCGGCGTGACTTGACACCGGTGTCAGTCCCGTTACACCCTGATGACGAGTCCGGTGCGGGGGCACCTTCGGACGGGGTGATTCACCCTTGGGGCGAGCGCGGTGGGGAAAGCGGGGATGCTCTTTCTTGCGGGCGATATCGGCGGTACGAACGGCCACGTTGCGCTTGTGCGCGCGGCCGACGAACGGCCGGGCGACATTGAGACGATTGCCTATCGCGTGTATCCCTGCGCGGCTTTCGCGTCGCTCACCGATCTGCTCAAGGCGTTCATCGACGACGAGGTCCGTGTCCCGGTTTCGCACTGCGTACTGGCGTGTGCCGGCCAGGTCATCGGTGACGAGGTGGCGAACGACAACCTCCCCTGGCCCGTCCGCGTCGACACCCTGCGCGCGTCGCTCGGCCTCACCGAGGTCGCGGTGCTCAATGATTTCGAAGCCCTGGCCTACGCCATCGAAGGGCCGCTGGCCGCGAGTGGCCGGCACCTGTGCGGTCCATCCATTCGCGGGCCGGGCCCATCGCTGGTGGTCGGACCCGGCACGGGGCTGGGCGCGGCGGCCTATGTGCCCGGTGCCAGCAGCGGCGTCGTGCTGACCACGGAAGCCGGGCAGATGGACTTCGCGCCCCATTCCCTCCGCGAACGCGAGGTACTCGCGTGGCTCGCGCCGGAAGGCGGCTACGTACCCGTCGAGCACATCGTCTCCGGGCCGGGCCTTCTCACGATTTACGAGGCGCTGTGTGCGCTGGATGGCGAAGTGTCGTCGCTGGCTACGCCGAAGGCGGTCACCGCGGCCGCCGCGGCGGCTGACAACCCGCACGCCGTGGAAGCGGTCGCGCTGTTCTGCGCGGCGCTGGGCAGCTTCACCGGCAACGTCGCCATGACCTACATGCCGACCGGCGGTGTCTTCCTCGCCGGTGGCTTTCTTTCCTCCATCTTCGACCTGCTGAAGCACAGCGCGTTTGAAGAACGCTTCCTGCACGGCCGCAGCGTCCGCGGCCTGCTGGCCCGGGTGCCGGTGTGGGTGACGGAGCACGGTTGCCACGGCGTGCAGGGTGCCGCGCGCTGGTACATGCGCCAGTGGGCAGCGACCCGCTCCGCGACCGCCGAGGGCGCCGCCGCATGAGCCCGGGCGCGCCCCTGCAGCGTTTGCGCCGGGCGGTGCTGGCGGTTGCGATCGGCTTGTCCGCGGCCGGCGCGTGGGCGACGGACGCTGCGCCAGCCACCTGGTCACTCCTGCCCGCACCCGCCGCGGCGAAGCCAGCGAGCACAGGCGTCGTCGAGATTGCCAACAACGCCGTCGTGGCGGTGCGTGGCCCCGATACCGCCGGCATGCGCGCCATCGTGGATAACTTCACCAGGCGCATCGCCAGCGTGCGCGGGCTGACCCTGCGGAAGGCGACAGGCGGCGACGCCGAAGCGGCGATCACGTTCGATATCCGCCCCGACGCGGCCGTCGTCGGTGACGAAGGCTACGCCGTCACCATCGGCAAGGACGGCATCGTCGTCACCGCACGCACGGAACGCGGTGCGTTCTACGGCGGCGTGACGGTGTGGCAACTCCTTACACCGCCCGGCTGGAAGCGCGGCGCCGTGGCACACGTACCGTACGGCAGCATCGAGGATCACCCGCGCTTCGCATGGCGCGCCCTGCTGCTCGATTCCAGCCGGCACTACCAGAGCGCCGACGAGATCAGGCAGCTGATCGACGGGATGTCGCTCGACAAGCTCAATGTCCTGGTCTGGCACATCACGGATGACCAGGGCTGGCGGCTACCCATGCCGAAGTATCCGGAACTGGCCACGAAGGGCGCATGCCGTGACGCCGTTGGCAACGACGCCGAGGTCACGGGCGGGCGCGACAAGCCCTACTGCAAGACGTATTCGGCCGAAGAGATCAGCGACATCGTGCGCTATGCGGCCGAACGGCAGGTCGATATCGTGCCGGAGATCGACCTGCCCGGGCATTCGCAGGCGGCCATCTCCGCTTATCCGTGGCTTGGCGTGACCGGCAAGCGGCCGCCGGTATGGACCGCATGGGGCGTCAGCCCCTGGCTGCTCAACCCGAACGCGAAGACGCTGCACTTCGTCCAGGATGTCATGGACGAAGTCATGCACCTGTTCCCCTCGCGCTACGTCTCCATCGGGGGCGATGAGGCGGACAAGCAGCAGTGGAATGCATCGCCCGAGGTCAACGCGCAGATGAAGGCCCTGAAGCTCGCCAGCATGGACGAGCTGCAAGGCTGGTTCATGGAGCAGGTGGCCAACTATCTGGTCGCACACGGGCGCACGCCGGTGGGCTGGGATGACGAAGTGGACGCTGGCGTCGCCCTGCCGAAAGCGCAGGTCGTGATGTCCTGGCACGGGGATCACAACGAGCGTGTCGCGCTCGCCGCCCTGCGCCAGGGCCACGAGGTGGTCATGACGCCGCAGGAATCGCTCTACTTCGACCACCTGCAATCGAACCACCCGGACGAGTGGGCTGGCCCGCCGCCGGAAGTCACGCTGCGCCAGGCCTATGACACGCAGGTCATACCGCCGGGCGCCACGGCCGCCGAGGCCACGCACGTCATCGGCGTGCAGGCCGGCCTGTGGGCCGAGCAGCTGCAGACCTTCGCGAACCACCAGCACGCCACGTATCCCCGGATCGCCGCGCTGGCCGAACTCGGCTGGTCACCCGCCGCCGCGCACGACTGGCAGGGTTTCCTCGGGCGCCTGCCCGCCGAACTGGCGCGCTACCGCGCGCTGGGCATCGCGGCGGCGGACACGGCCTACGCGCCGACCTTCGCCATATCGCGTGCGCCGAACGGCGCCTTCCGCGTGGCTCTCGCCAACCAGGTCGCGAGCGGCGAGATCCGCTACACCCGCGATGGCACGCCACCCAGCGCCCGCTCCACGCGCTATACGCAGCCGCTCACCCTGCCCGCGGGGACCACCCTCAAAGCGGCCACGTTTGCGGCCGACGGTAGCGAACTCGCCGCGCCACGCTCACGAACGCTGGATGACTCGGCGCTGCTGAGCCGCGATAGCACCGCGCTCAAGAGCTGCTCGGGCGAACCGCCATCACGACTGCAAGGCGCCAGGCCAGCACGGGGCACGAGCCCGGTTTACGCCGTCGAGATCGGCAACGCCTGCTGGATGTGGCCGGACGCGAACATCGAAGGCGCCACGCGCGTCAGCGTGACCGCGGAACGGCTGCCCTGGCGCTACGGCGACGAGGCGCGCGACGCCACCGTACGCGAGCGCCACGGCGCGAACGACATCATCGAAATTCATGCGAACAGCTGTAGCGGCCCGCAGGTCGCCACGTTGCCGCTGCCGCCATCCGCTGGGCAGGTGCACGCGGAGGTAACACTCCCCGCGCCGGTGGCCGCGGGTGCTCAGGCGCTGTGCTTGATGGCTACGGGTGACCCACGCGAGGGGCAGTGGGCGCTGGGGAAGGTTTCGTTTTCAAGGTAAGGCGGCGCGCAGGGGCGCATCGCGGGTTGGGAAGAAGACAGCATCGCAACGGCGCGCGCCATGACGGAGCCGCCGGGCATCACGCGTTTTCGCAAGCAGGGTTCCTGGGTTCCGACAGGCAACAGTCACGAGGTCACGGCCATGTCCACAGCACTTCGCAAGCATCCCTTGTCGTTCGCTATCACGCTTACCCTGCTGGCGGTCGCGACCGCACCGGCCAGGGCCTCCACGTTCTTCGACGTGCAACAGGACGGACAACCCGCCCAGGCCACGACGACCCAGGCCACGCCGCCTCCGCCGGCCGCGAAGAAGGGCGACAACAAGAACGCCGACGGCACCAATGCGAAGAACGCCGTGGACCTGTCGGCGGTCACGGTCACCGGCGTACGCGCATCGCAGATGAAGGCGATCGACGTGAAGCGCGACGCCGACAAGATCCAGGACAGCATCACCGCTGAAAACATCGGCGCGCTGCCCGACACCACGATCACCGATTCGCTCCAGCGCATCACCGGCGTGCAGATCAACCGCGACGCGGGCGTGGGCACGTCGGTCGACGTACGCGGCCTGCCGCAGGTCGGAACCATGCTGAACGGCGAGGTGTTCATCACCGCCGACCAGATCGACTCCCAGCAACCCGACTTCAGCATGCTGCCATCGACCCTGTTCCACGGCGCGGACGTGGTCAAGTCCGCCACCGCGGATGAAACCGACGCGGGCATCAGCGGTGCGATCGACCTGCATACCTACCGCCCATGGGATCTCCCCTCTGGCTTCACGTACAGCTACTCGGCCAACGGCGAGCGCGGCTCGACGACGAAGCACACCGGGCCCGAGGCCAACGGCCTGTTCTCGTACAACGACAACGGCCGCTGGGGCTTCCTGGTCTCCGGCGACTATTCCGATACCCGGCGCATGAACTCCACCGAGGGCCTGGACCAGTACGGCGTGGTCTTCAACGGCGAGAACGCGGCGAGCGCGGGTGGCTACAACGGCTTCCTCACCCCGTGGAACGGCGCGCCCATCCCGTCGCAGATCGTGCAGAACGCCGACGGTAGCGTCGACGTCAACGGCGATGGCAAGTCCAACGGCGTGTTCATGGGCAGCCAGAACTTCGGCATCAACCAGATCATCACCGAGCGCAAGCGGAAGTCGGGCAACGCCTCGTTCCAGTTCGACATCGGCAATGGCTTCAGCCTGACCAGCGATTACTTCTACTCGCAGCAGCACGAGTTCAACCGCAACGTCGGTGTCCAGTTCAACTCCACCAACTGGCAGGGCGCGACGTACGTCCCGCTGCAGTCGCAGGATACCGGCCGCCCGGCGCTCGGTTCGTACGGCACGCCGGAACCGGGCTGGGAAGGCTCGAACCTGTACACGACGCAGGTCTACCAGAAGTGGCCCGGCGACGTGGAGTCGTACTCGTCGATGATCCGCAAGTTCTCCGTCGCGAAGAACTTCAACCTCCAGCTGGATTACGACGACGGCGGCCCGTTCACCGCGAGCCTTCGCGGCATCCACGACACCGCATCGCAGCATCTGCAGGAAACCGACGTCAATATTTCCGATTCGGACGGCGCGTTGTGGCCCAACGTGCTGATGGATGGCGTGCCGGATGATGCGGTTCCGCCCGGGACGATGGTCTACCCCGCCGAACTGGGCGGCAACCGCGTCTTCAACCCCACGGGCATTCCGCAGAACACGATACCCATCACGGCGGACTTCCGCGGGCGGTACCTCAAGATCGGAACACCCGCCGAGCTGGCCGCAGCCTTCGCCGACCCGAATGCGTGGACGTTCAAGACGCTTGAGTCTTCGGGCAACTACGACCGCAAGGTGGCCCTCAACGCCTTGCGTTTCGACGGCAAGTTCGACTTCAACGACGGCTTCAAGCTGAAGTTCGGTGTGCGCAACAGCATCCGTTCGGCGGACAACAAGGGCTACACGTTCGAAGTGCCGGTGTATGCCGGTATGGGTGCAAGCGATCCGGGTGGCTGCCTGGTGCGCTACGTGGGTGCCGACGTGGTGTTGAACAGCGGTTCGTGTACCGCCGGCAACGATCTCGGCTACTTCCGTGCGGGTCCGTTGTCGGCCCTTTCGATGCCGAAGACCGCCGCGCCGCTCGCGGACAACTTCAAGGCCTATAACAACCTGCTCGGCTCTGGCATCGACTTCTGGGCGGTCGACCCGAATGCGATGAAGAACCCCGAGGATTACTGGAAGTCGCTGTACCCCGATACCGTAAGCGTGGGCGAGCCAGGTACCACCTGGGGCGTGCGACTCAAGGAGCTCACCGGGTACCTGCAGGGCGACTTCAACGGCACGATCGGTGACATGACCTACAGCGGTAACGTCGGCGTGCGGGTTATCCGTAGCCATCTCGACGTGACCCAGCACCTCACGGGCGACCCGGGCGCCTACGGCGATGAGCCAGAAGACGTGGGCAGGGATATCACCAAGCGGCGCTACCAGGACATCCTGCCATCGGCGAACTTCGCACTCGATGTGACGGACAGCGTAAAGGTCCGCCTGGCGTACTCGAAAAACATGATGCCCCTTGACCTCAGCACCTGGGCGGGTGGCTTGCAGCTGAACTATTCATTGTCCGAAACGCCTGACGGCCCGATATTCCGCGTTTCCAATGGCACCTCGTCGGGTAACCCGAACCTCGACCCCTGGCGTTCCACCAACTTCGGCGCGTCGGCCGAGTGGTACATCAACCCGTCGAGCATGGTCAGCCTGGCACTGTTCCGCATCAACGTGGATAGCTTCATCAAGAACGGCAGCGTGACCAACTGCACGCTGCCCGACGAAGACGGCGTGGTGCGCGACCACTGCATCGTCATCACCCAGCCGGTCCAGGGCACGGGCAACAACATCAAGGGCGCGGAGTTCGACTACCGCCAGGCCTTCACCTTCCTCCCGGGCATCTTCTCTAAGACGGGCATGGAGGTGAACGCCACGTACGCGCCGAGCAATTCGGGCGAGAAGGACCTGGCCGGCAAGAAGATCCCGTTCCAGGACAACTCCACCAAGTCCGGCAACTTCATCCTCTGGTACCAGGATGACCGCTTCCAGGCGCGCGTGGCGTACAACTACCGTTCGCGCCGCGCGGTGATGGACAGCGTGGGTGGCATCACCGGCCTGGAGATGTACGAGGCGCCGCAGAAGTACATCGATGCCTCGATCTCGTACAAGTTCGCCAAGCAGCTGGAAGTGTTCCTCAACGGCACCAACCTGACCAACGAGTACCAGAAGTACTATCTGGTCTTCCCGAACCAGCCGGGGCATTCAACGTTCTCCGAGCGCATGTTCATGTTCGGCATCCGCGGCCAGTGGTAGGAAAAGCCATGAGTGAGCGACAGTTCCACCGTTCGATCGGCGTGTTCTCCGGAACCGCCATCAACATGACGCAGATGTGCGGCATCGGTCCCTTCATCACCATCCCCCTGATGGTGGCGGCGATGGGGGGACCCCAGGCCATCGTCGGGTGGATCGTCGGTGCGTTGCTCGCGATGGCCGACGGCCTGGTGTGGGCGGAGCTCGGTGCGGCCATGCCGGGCTCCGGCGGTACCTATGTGTACCTGCGCGAGGCCTTCCAGGAGCGCACCGGCAAGCTCATGCCGTTCCTGTTCATCTGGACCATGTTGCTCGCCATCCCGCTGCTGATGTCCACGGGCATCATCGGCATGGTCGAGTACCTGCAGTTCTTCTTCCCCAACATGGGCTGGTGGCCGTCGCACCTGGTCGGTATCGCGGCGACGGGGCTGGTCACGTGGCTGCTGTATCGCCGGATCGAATCGGTCCGCGTCATCACGGTGGCCCTGTGGGTGATCATGCTCATCTCGATCATCGGCGTGGCGGCCGCGGGTTTCTCGCACTTCAACGCCAGCCTGGCGTTCGACTTCCCGCCTGACGCGTTCGGTCCACGCTTCTTCGCCGGCCTGGGCGCGGGCCTCATCATTGGCGTGTACGACTACCTGGGCTACAACACCACGGCGTATATCGGCGACGAGCTGCGCGATCCGGGCCGGACGATGCCGCGCTCCATCATCATCTCGATCATGGCGATGATGGTGATCTACCTGCTGCTCAACATCAGCGTGCTGGGCGTGGCGCCGTGGCAGGAGATCGCCCACTCCAAATCGATCGCCTCGCTGGTGGTCGAGCGCAGCTGGGGCCATGCGGCCGCGGCGGTCATGACCACGCTCATCATCGTCACCGCCCTCGCCTCCGTATTTACCGGGCTGCTGGGCGGTTCGCGCGTGCCGTTCGAGGCGGCCCGGGACAAGGTCTTCCTTTCCACCTTCGGACGGCTGCACGCGCGGGATGGCTTTCCGCACGTCGCCCTCCTGACCATGGGCCTCGTCACGGCCATCGGCACGTTCTTCGACCTGACCGAGGTCATCAACATGCTGCTGACCGCGACCATCCTGGTGCAGTCGCTGGCCCAAGTGGTCGCGCTCGTCGTGTTGCGTCGGCGCCGGCCGAATCTCACGCGGCCGTACCGGCAGTGGCTTTACCCGGTGCCCTGCATCATCGCGCTGGTCGGCTGGATCTACGTCTACATCTCCGCGTCGACCTTGTCGCTGCTACTGTCGGGCGCCTGGATCGTCGCCGGGGTCGTGGTGTTCATGCTCTGGGCGCGCGTCAACGCGGCATGGCCGTTCGCCCCTATCGAAACCCACCGCACCGCTATCGGGGAGCCCTAGCACCATGCCCATCGCAGCCCGGGCCGCCGTCGTCGCGGCCACCCTGATGAGCCTTGGCGCCGTGCCTGCAGCCATGGCCCGTACCACCTACGCCGACACGCGCGTGCCTGCGGACGCGGGCACCCTGACGCCGATCACGTACTGGCAGATCCAGGACACCTCGAAGGCCCAGGAAGCCGGTGCCGCGATATCCGCAGCGGGATTCGCCACGAAGGAGTGGTATCCCGTGACCGGCCGCGCCACCGTCATGGCTGGCCTGCTGGAGAACGACGCCTTCAAGTTCGACGTGTTCCACAGCGACAACCTACGCGCGGTGCAGGTGCCGGATGCGAGCGGCAACCTGTTCGTGACGCCGTGGTGGTATCGCGCGGGATTCACCCTCGCAAAGCCCTCCGCGTCCCGGCACACGCTCCTGCGCACGAACGGCATCATCGCCAGCGCGGATGTCTGGGTGAACGGGCAGCAGGTCGCCGACCACGCGGACATCGCGGGCGCGTACCCGGTGCACGACATCGACGTGACGCGCTGGGTGCACGGCGGCGCCAATGCCGTCGCCCTGAAGGTGTATCCCGGCGATCCGCGGATGAGCCTCTCCATCGGCTGGGTCGACTGGAATCCCACGCCGCCGGACAACAACATGGGCCCGTGGCGTGGCGTCGATATCGTGCAGACCGGCCCGGTGGCCCTGAGTGCGCCGCTCGTGCTGACCACCCTCTCGGCGGACCTGAAGCAGGCGACGCTGGCGGTGAAGGTCACCGCGACCAACCTGGATACCGTGGCCCATGATGCGACGGTGTCGGGCACGGTCGCCGACAAGCCGATCCAGCAGACGGTCCATCTCGGCCCGGGCGAAGTGAAAATCGTCTCGCTTGCCGGCAGTTCCGCGCCGGCCGTGACGCTGGATAACCCAACGATCTGGTGGCCGATCGGGATGGGCGACCATCCGCTGTACAGCATGGCGGTGACCGCGAATGTCGACGGTGCCCCTTCGGATCGTGCCGCCACGCGTTTTGGCGTACGCCGCGTCGAGTCCAGCCTCACCCGCCAGGGCTACCGGCAGTTCACCATCAATGGCCAGCCCCTGCTGATCCGCGGTGGTGGCTGGGCGCCCGACATGTTCCTGCGCGACGACCCCGCGCGGATGGAAGCCGAGTTCAGTTACGTCGTGAACCTCGGGATCAACACCATCCGCAGTGAAGGCAAGCTCGAGAACGATCGTTTCTACGACCTGGCCGATCGCCACGGCATCCTCGTGCTGGCCGGCTGTGAGTGCTGCTCCAAGTGGGAGGCCGCGGCGAAGACCGGCGGCCAGCCGTGGAACGACGCGGACATGCGCGTGGCGCAGGCCTCCATGGCCAGCGAAGCGCGCCTGCTCCGCAACCATCCCTCGGTGATCGGCTTCTACATCGGCAGCGACCATGCGCCGCCGCCCGCGCTTTCGAAGATGTACTCCGACACCCTGCGCGCCGAGGACTGGTCGCTACCGGTCATCTCAGCGGCGGTGGCCGAGGGCACGGCCGAGGCCGGACCGTCCGGCATGAAGATGGCCGGGCCGTACGACTGGATCCCGCCGTCCTACTGGTACGCCGACAAGCTGGGCGGTGCGTTTGGCTTCGATTCGGAAGTGAGCGCGGGTGCGGTCATCCCGCGCCTCGAGGATGTGCAGCGGATGCTCTCGGTGCAGGAGCAGGAGGCCTTATGGAAGTACCCCGAGGCCAGGCAGTACCACGCGTCCGCGGACTGGTCGACCTTCGCCGTGCTCACGCCCTTCGATACCGCGCTCGCGAAGCGTTATGGCGCACCGACGGGGCTCGCCGATTACGTCGCCAAGGCCCAGCTGGATAACTACGACAACGTGCGCGCACAGTTCGAGGCGTTCAACGCGCACATGGGTGCCGCCAACCCGTCGACCGGCGTCATCTACTGGATGCTCAACAATGCCTGGCCTTCGCTGCACTGGCATCTCTACGACTACTACATGAACCCGGCCGGCGCGTATTACGGCGCGAAGAAGGCCAACGAACCGGTCCACATCCAGTACGCGTACGATTCCCGCGCCATCGTGGTGGTGAACCACACGCTGGACGCACGGCATGGGCTGCAGGCGACGGTGCGCGTGCGCAACCTCGATGGCAGCGTGCGCTTTCAGAAACAGGTGCAGGGCATCGAGCTCGCGGGCAACCATGCGCAGGCCGTGTTCGAACTTCCCGCGGTGGCCAACCTGTCGCCGGTGCATTTCGTCGAACTGGACCTGGCCACGTCCGATGGCAAGCCGGTGAGCCGCAACGTCTACTGGCTCTCCACGCGTGCGGACAAGCTCGACTGGGCGAAGTCGAACTGGTACCTCACGCCGCTCACGCAATACGGCGACTTCACCGCACTGGCCTCGATTCCCAGGGCCTCCCGCGAGGTGCACGCGTCCACGGTGCGCGAGGGTAAGGAAGACGTCACCACCGTGACGCTCTCCGTGCCGGCGTCCTCGGCAGCGGCGGCCATCCAGGAACATCTTTCGATCCGCCGCGGGGCGAAGGGTGAGCTTGCGCTGCCCGTGAGGTGGACTGACAATGACATCACGCTCTGGCCGGGCGAATCCATCGTGCTGACCGCGCGCTATCCGGCGCAGGGTACGGCCGGCACGGTGGTCGAGGTGTCCGGTTGGAACGCCCCCGTGGAGCAGTTCGCGGCGGGAGTCACCCAGGGAACGAAGCATTGAAGAGGCCTTCATGTCGCGCGTGACCATCAACGATGTGGCTCGTGCGTCCGATACGTCGAAGAAGACCGTCTCACGCGTGCTCAACCAGGAACCGGGCGTGCGCAAGGAAGTGCGCGAACGCGTGATGGCGGCCGTCGCCGAACTGAACTACCGGCCGCTCACCTCCGCGCGCAGCCTCGCCTCCAACCGGTCCTTCATGATCGGGCTGCTCTACGACAACCTTTCGCCGAGCTATGTCATGGAGGTGCAGGCCGGCGTGCAGGAGGCCTGCGAGGCACACCAGTACAGCATGATGGTGCAGCCGCTCGATTCGACCGCGCCGGATTTCATGGAGCGCGTCGAGGGCATCCTCTGGCGGCACCGGCCCGATGGGCTGGTCCTTACGCCACCGATTACCGACCATGCCGCGCTGCTCGCCCACCTGCGCGCTTCGGAGCTTCCCTTCACGTCCATTGCGCCGCGCAAGCCGAAAGGCATCGCGGGCGTGATCCTGCGCGAACGCGAGGCTGCCGCGGCCATGGTCGCGCACCTCGTCGAGCTGGGCCACCGGCGCATCGCCCACATCATCGGCGACCCGAAGCATGGCGCCGGCGTGTGGCGCCTGGCCGGCTTCCGCGATGGGCTCAAGCGTGCCGGGCTCGAGGAGCGCACCGACTACATGGTGCAAGGCCGCTTTTCTTTCGAGTCCGGCGTGAACGCCGCCCGCCAGTTGCTGCGCCTGAAGCAAAGGCCCACGGCCATCTTCGCCGCCGACGACGATATGGCCGTCGGCGCCATCTGGGCGGCCGCCGAGGCGGGTGTCTCCGTTCCCGGCGACGTCTCCATCTGCGGTTTCGACGACACCACCATCGCCACGCAGGTCTGGCCGTTGCTCACCACGGTGCACCAGCCCGTTCGCGACATGGGCAAGCGCGCCACCGAAGAACTGCTGCTCGGCCTGCTCGGCAAGGGCGAACCGCGTATGGTCGAGGTCGACTACCAGATGCGCCTGCGCGCCTCCACGGCCCCCGCCCGCTGATCCACGGCAACCACCACCGCCCCAAGGAAGCACTGCATGTCCGCGACGCCAGATGCCCCGAAACCCCAGCGCCGGTTCCACTTCATCTCCGGGCTGCCGCGCGCGGGCACCACGCTGCTCGCCGCCATCCTCAACCAGAACCCGCGCTTCCGCGCCGGCATGACCAGCCCCGTCGCCGACATCATGGGCGTGGTCGTCGCCGAGGCCAGCAGCCGTAACGATTTCGCGTTCGATGTCTCGGATGAACAACGCGTCGCCCTGCTGCGCGGCCTGGTCGAGAACTTCTACTCGGTCGATGCCCGCCCCGAAGCCATCTTCGACATGAGCCGCCTGTGGTGCAGCCGGATGGGCCTGCTCAACACGCTGTTCCCCGGGGTGAAGGTCATCGCCTGCGTGCGCCAGCTGGCGTGGGTGCTCGACAGCATGGAGCGGCTGGTGCTGAAGCAACCGGTCAGCGTGAGCAAGGTCTTCCGCTATGACACGAATACCACCGTGTACTCGCGGGTCGAGGCGCTCACCGATCCTCGCGGGATGGTGGGTTTCGCCTACCAGGCGACGAAGGAAGCGTTCTATGGCGAGCACGCCCGCGACCATCTCCTGCTGCTGACCTACGAGACGCTCGTGCGCGACCCGGAAACGGCGATGCGTGCGGTCTATCAGTTCCTCGGCGAACCGTGGTTCGAACACCATTTCGACCGCATCGCCTATAGCGCCGACGAATTCGATGCACGCGTCGGCATGCCCGGCCTGCATTCCGTGCGCGCAAAGGTCGAGGCCGTTGAACGCACGCCCGTCCTGCCGCGCGAGGTCTTTGGTCGCTTTGCCAACGAGGCGTTCTGGGCGGATCCCAAGAACAACGTCAACCAGGTGACGATCGTTTGACCACGCTGATCGAGCCGCACGGCGGTGAGCTGAAGGATCTCTACCTTCCCGAGGCGGAAGCGCGCGAGGCCCGGCACGCGTCCGGCGCGCTTCCGGGCGTGGAGCTCGATCACCGCCACCTGTGCGATCTGGAACTGCTGCTCAATGGCGCGTTCTCGCCGCTCGCGGGCTTCATGGGCCAGGCCGACTACGACGCCGTCGTCGATCACCTCCGCCTGGCCGACGGCACGCTCTGGCCCATGCCGATCGCTCTGGATGTCTCCGAAGCGGTCGCGGCGCCGCTCCGCGTCGGCCAGGACATCGTCCTGCGCGATATCCAGGGCACGGCCTTCGCACTGCTCACGCTCTCGGATATCTACCGCCCGGACAAGGCCCGCGAGGCCATGGCCGTGTACGGCACGCTGGATCGTGATCACCCCGGCGTGGCCGACCTGTTCCGACGCGGCGATGTCTACCTCGGCGGCCGCCTGCGCGGTTTGCAGCGGCCTGGCCACCCCGACTTCGCCGACCTGCGCGCCACGCCACGCGAAATCCGCGCGTTCCTCGCGGCCCAGGGCTGGGACCGGGTCGTCGCCTTCCAGACCCGCAATCCGCTGCACCGGGCGCATGTGGAACTGACGCGGCGCGCCATGGAACGCGCGCAAGGCAACCTGCTCCTGCATCCGGTCGTCGGCCGCACGAAAGACGGCGACATCGACACCTACACGCGCGTGCGCTGCTACCGCGCCTTGCTGGCGCACTACCCCGCCGGTTCGGTGAAGCTGGCGGTGCTGCCGCTGGCCATGCGCATGGCCGGCCCGCGTGAAGCGCTATGGCACGCGATCATCCGGAAGAACTTCGGCGCGAATCATTTCATCGTCGGGCGCGACCACGCGGGTCCGGGCAAGGATGCATCCGGGCAGCCGTTCTATGCGCCGCTCGCGGCGCAGGCCCTGGTCCAGGCGCACGCCGACGAACTGGGCATCACCGTGCTCCCCTTCGCGCCCATGGCGTTCTCGCCGGCACGGCAGGCGTACGTTTCCGCGGATGAACTGCGCGAAGGCGAGACCGTGAGCGATGTCTCCGGCACCGAACTCCGCCAGCATCTTCGCGATGGCAGCCCGATCCCCGCATGGTTCACCTATCCGGAGATCGAAGCCATCCTCCGCCAGCGGTTCCCGCGAGGCGGGGACCGTGGCTGCGCCATCTTCTTCACCGGATTGTCCGGCGCGGGCAAGTCCACGATCGCGCGGGCGCTCATGGCCGCGATCCTCGAAAACACCGGCCGCAAGGTCAGCCTGCTTGACGGCGACGAGGTACGCCGGACGCTGTCGGCGGGCCTTGGGTTCTCACGCGCGGATCGCTCGGCCAACATCCTGCGGATCGCGTACGTCGCCTCCGAGGTCGTCCGCCACGGCGGCATCGCCATCTGCGCGCCGATCGCGCCGTACGGCGACGACCGTGCCGCCGCGCGCGCACTCGTCGAGGCCCACGGCGACTTCATCGAAGTGCACGTCAGCACGAGCCTCGATGTCTGCGAAGCCCGGGACACCAAGGGCCTGTACGCACAGGCCCGCGCGGGCGTGCTCAAGCAGTTCACCGGCGTCAGCGATCCGTACGAGGTGCCGGCGACGCCAGAGCTTCGGCTGGACGGTGGCGAATCGACGCCGATGTTGCTGGCTGCATCGATCATGGAGCTGCTGAGGGCAAGGCAGTTGATCGATTAGATCCATACGCCGCGCTCACATTCGTCAACGCATGCTCCCGCCACCGTTCCTTACAGGGGTATACCCATGCGTGCAGGTCTCATCATCGTCGGCATCATCCTCGTTGGCCTGGGCATCTGGGTCGTGGCCGGTAATGGCACCTATAGCAAGACCGACACGGTCGCCAAGCTCGGCCCGGCCAAGATCGAGGCCACGCATGACAAGGCCGTGCCGCAGTGGGTCGGCATCGCCGGCATCGTGATCGGCGGCATTGTTGCCGTGGCGGGGATTGCGCAGAAGCGCTAAGAGCCTCGCTCGCAAGCTCACTCCCACAAGGGGTGAGCTGCATCCCGAGGGCTCTCCGGCCGGGTCCGGGGGGCCCTGCTCCGGTACAATGGGCGGATGGACGTATCCCATCTTCTCGACGGCCTGAACGACGCGCAGCGCGAGGCCGTAAGCGCCCCGCCGGGGCACTACCTGATCCTCGCGGGCGCCGGTTCCGGCAAGACCCGCGTGCTCACCCACCGCATCGGCTGGCTCAACCAGGTCGAAGGCGTGCCGCCCTGGGCGATCCTCTCGGTCACCTTCACGAACAAGGCCGCCGGCGAGATGCGCTCGCGCCTCGACGGCATCATCCCGGGTGGCACGCAAGGCCTCACGGTCGGCACCTTCCACGGCATCGCCCACCGCCTGTTGCGCCGCCACTGGCGCGAGGCCGGCCTGGTCGAAGGCTTCCAGATCCTCGACTCGGATGACCAGCAGCGCCTGATCAAGCGCGTCATCGCCGGCATGGGCCTCGACGAAGCCCGTTACCCGCCGCGCCAGGCCGCATGGCAGATCAACAACTGGAAGGACGAGGGCAAGCGCCCCGACAGCATCGAGCACCGCGACCACCCGGTGACGCGCACCTTCGTCGAGGTCTACAAGGCCTACGAGCAGCAGTGCCAGCGCGCCGGCCTGGTGGATTTCGCCGAGCTGCTGCTGCGCGCCCACGAGCTCTGGCTGAAAGACCCCTACGTGCTCAAGCACTACCAGGATCGCTGGCGCTACCTGCTCATCGATGAGTTCCAGGATACGAACACGCTGCAGTACGCGTGGATCCGCGTGCTGGCGGGAAGCACCGGCCAGGTCTTCGTGGTCGGCGATGACGACCAGGCGATCTACGGCTGGCGTGGCGCCAAGGTGGAGAACGTGCAGCAGTTCCTGCGCGATTTCCCCGGCGCGAAGACCATCCGCCTCGAGCAGAACTACCGCTCCACCTCCACGATCCTCAAGGCCGCGAACTCGGTCATCGCGCGCAACGGCGGCCGCCTCGGCAAGCAGCTGTGGACCGATGGCGAGGAAGGCGACCGCATCGCCCTCTACGCGGCGTACAACGAGCAGGACGAAGCCCGCTTCGTCATCGAGCGCATCCGCGAGTACATCGCGGAGCATGGCAACGCGCGCGACTGCGCGATCCTTTATCGCTCGAACGCACAGTCGCGCAACTTCGAAGAACAGCTGATCCAGCGCGACCTGCCCTACCGTGTCTATGGCGGCCTGCGCTTCTTCGAGCGCGCGGAAATCAAGGACGCCCTGGCATACCTGCGCCTGGCGTCCAACCGCCACGATGATGCGGCGTTCGAGCGTGCGGTGAACACCCCGCCGCGCGGCATCGGCGACCGCACGCTGGACGAGCTGCGCCGCCGCGCGCGCCTCGAGGGCGCCTCGATGTGGGAGGCGGCCCTGAACGAGATCGCCACCGGCTCGCTCGCCGGCCGCGCCAAGAACGCGGTGCGCGCCTTCATCGCGCTGATCGACGAGATGCACCGCACGTTCCGCGGCGGCGACGCCGAGGGCGACGACGCGCCGTCGGGCCTCGACCTTGCCGAACAGATCGAACACGCGATCAACCACACCGGGCTGCGCGACTTCTACGAAAACGACAAGCGCGGCAACGGCGAAGCGCGGGTGGAGAACCTGGACGAGCTGGTCAACGTGGCCAGCCGTTTCGAGATGACCCCGGAAGACACCGACGCGGGGCTCAACGAACTCTCCGCGTTCCTCTCGCACGCGGCCCTCGAAGCCGGCGAAGGCCAGGGCGAGGCGTGGGACGACTGCGTGCAGCTGATGACGCTGCACTCCGCGAAGGGCCTGGAGTTCCCGGTGGTGTTCCTGGTGGGCATGGAAGAAGGCCTGTTCCCGAGCCAGCGCTCCACCGAGGAAGAGAACCGCCTGGAGGAAGAGCGCCGGCTCGCCTACGTCGGCATTACCCGGGCCCGCGAGAAGCTGTATGTCTCGCACGCGGAGTCGCGGCGTATGCACGGCACGGAGATGCTCGCCCGCCCGTCCCGGTTCCTCGGCGAGATCCCGCCCGAGCTCATCGATGAACTGCGCCCCCGGGTGCAGGTGACCCGGCCGGCCTACGCCGACCGCTTCGCCGGCGGTGGCGCCAGCCTGCAGGAGCAGACCGCCGTGCGGCTCGGCCAGCGGGTCAGCCACCCGAAATTCGGCGAGGGCACGATCGTCAGCGCCGAGGGCGCCGGGGCCCATATGCGGGTCCAGGTGAACTTCGAGGATGAAGGTTCCAAGTGGCTGGTTTACGCTTATGCGAACCTGACCGCGCTGTAGGGGGCCCACGCGGCGCGCGGCAGGCTTAAGGCAGGGCCGCGCCTGCCGCTAACAAGGGATTGCCCGCCGCACGGGCGGGCATGGCAGGGACAACATGATCGTCGGTATCGACCTGGGCACGACCAACAGCCTCGTGGCCGTCTGGAAGGATGGCGCGGCAAGGCTTATTCCCAACGCGCTGGGTAACGTGCTCACGCCTTCCTGCGTGGGCATCGACAACGATGGCCAGGTGCTCGTCGGCGAGCCGGCGCGCGAACGGCTGCAGACCCACCCGCAGCTCACCGCGGCGCTGTTCAAGCGCTACATGGGCAGCGCCCGCACGGTGAAGCTGGGCGGCCGCGACTATCGCCCCGAGGAACTCTCCGCGCTCGTGCTGCGCTCGCTGAAAGCCGATGCCGAAGCGTACCTGGGTGAAGCCGTGACCGAAGCGGTGATCACCGTGCCGGCCTACTTCTCCGATGCACAGCGCAAGGCAACGCGCGTAGCGGGCGAACTGGCCGGGCTGAAGGTCGAGCGCCTGCTCAACGAGCCGACTGCGGCGGCGCTCGCGTACGGCCTGCACGAGGCCCAGGGCGAAACGCAGTTCCTGGTGTTCGACCTGGGCGGTGGCACGTTCGACGTTTCGATCCTCGAGATGTTCGAAGGGGTGATGGAGGTTCGCGCGAGCGCTGGCGACAACATGCTGGGCGGCGAGGACTTCGCCGTGTTGCTCGCCGAGCAGGCCTTCGTCCATGGCATCCCCGATGCCGCCCGCGCCGACGATCTTTTCATGCAGCGCCTGATCGCCCGCGCGGAGATCGCGAAGCGCGACCTGGGCAGCACGGGCAAGCTACAGTTCGAGATCAGCTGGAAGACCCATGCCGCGAAAGTCGCCATGGATGCGGACGGCTTCGAGGCGCTGTGCCAGCCGCTGCTGAACCGGTTGTGGCGCCCCATCGAGCGCGCCCTGCGCGACGCGCGGATCCGCGCAGCCGACCTGGACAACGTCGTGCTCGCAGGCGGCGCCACGCGCATGCCCATGATCCGCAGCCTGGCCACGCGCATGTTCGGCCGCTTCCCCGCCGTGGGCATCAACCCCGATGAGGTCGTGGCGCTGGGCGCCGCGGTCCAGGCTGGCCTGAAGATGAAAGACCAGGCCCTGCGCGAGACCGTGATGACGGATGTGTGCCCCTACACGCTGGGCACGGCGGTCGCGCGGCGGCTCGATAACGGCACGCATGCCGAAGGCTTCTACTCGCCGATCATCGAACGGAACACCGTGGTGCCGGTGAGCCGCGTCGAACGCTTCACACCCATCTCTCCGCAGGCGAAGGAACTGCGCATCGAGGTGTACCAGGGTGAGTCGCGCATGGTCCGCGACAACATCGCGCTGGGTGAACTCATCGTGCCGATGCCGAGCGGCAAAGGCCATGCCGACGGCGTGGATGTACGTTTTACCTATGATGTAAACGGCTTGCTCGAGGTGGAAGTGAGCGTCGTGGCGACGGGCGAAGTCCGCCGGCTGGTGATCGAAAGCGGTGACGCACACATGTCGCCCGATGAGATCGCCCGACGCCTGGCGGCGCTGTCCGAACTCAAGATCCACCCGCGCGACACGCTGGAGAACCGCACGCTGCTCGCGCGTGCGGAACGCCTCTACGAACAGCTCCTGGGCGATATGCGCGACCAGGTCGGCCAGTTCATCCTGCGTTTCGAGCAAGTCCTCGCCACGCAGGATGAGCGCCTTATCGCGCGCGATGCAGCGCAGTTCCGCGATGCGTTGAAGCGCATCGAGGACGACCGCCGCTTCGCCACCGATCCGGTGGAATGACATGATCCCCGGGTTCCTGCGGCACCTCGGGCTGGACACCGACGCCTCCGAGCGCGACATCAAGCGCGCCTATGCGGAGCGGCTCAAGGCGATCGACCAGGCGGCCGATCCCGATGCGTTCGCGCGGCTGCGGGAAGCGTTCGAGGCAGCGCGCGCGTGGGCGGTTCAAAAGGACGAGCGGCACGCTACGGGTGACGAGGCGAATGCGACACCGCACGAGGACGCACCCGCTACGACCGTGTATGCCGCAGGGACGTTCACGCTGGAGCCGGTCGCGCCGCCTGCCGAGCCATCACGCATCCCTTCCACCGTGCAGGCGGATGCCGATCGCGCCATGGAAACACTGGGCAACGCCCTGCTCAGTGAACCGGATACCCCGGCGTCCGAGCTGCTTGCGCGCGCCGTCGCCTTCATCGCCACATGCCAGTTCGATGCGCGGCAAGCGTTCGAAGCCCGGCTCGCCGACGCGATCGCCACCCAGCGGATCACGCGGCGCGCAGGATTGTTTCCCGCCGCCATGGAACAGTTCGCATGGCACCAGGCTGACGGCCGCGGCCGTGGCGACCAGCGCGATGCCTGGATCGAACGCGCGGTGACCTCGTTTGCCCACTGGCAGGCGTTTCCCGAGAAGCGACGCAAGGTCCTGCTGCCCTGGTTGAAGCAAGCGGCCCGCGAAGGTGAGACGCTTTCGCTCGCCACCGTGCAGGCATGGCCGCGGGTAGCCGCGGTGATGCCGTACGCGGGTGAGTATGTGAGGCTGCGCGTGGACGATGCGGCCATCTCACACTGGAAGGCGGCGTTTGACGCGCTGCCTCCCGGCGAACGCGGCAAGTACCGCGATGCGGCATGGGATCCGCGCCAGCCTGACATTCCCGCGTGGAAACGCATCTGGTCCCATCTCTCGGGCAGCTGGTGGTGGTGGATCATCATCGCGAAGGCCGTGCTCCTGGCCTTGCAGGCGATCCGCCGGTGAACGACGCCCCCACGGGATGCTTCCAGGTGCTGGGCCTGCCGCCCTACGCCGACCTGGTGATGGTGCGCCGGGCTTACGCGCGGCGCCTTCGCGAACTGGATCCGGGCGCGGATGCGGCTGGGTTTGAACAGCTTCGCCTCGCCTACGAGGCGGCGCGTGCGTGGTGCGACCAGCACGCCGAGGTACCCGAAGAGGACCTCCACGCCACGACATTACCCGCGGGGACGCCTGACGCCGGCGCACCGAAGGATGACTTCACCGAGGGTCTGGTGCGCCAGCTCGCGGAAGACGCGGCAACGCAGCCGCCCGCCGCCATGGAAGCGTTGCTGGCCCGCGCACTGGCGACGTTGCGCATGCGCTACGTGGATGCACCTGGCGAGCTCGAGGATCGCCTCGTCGACAGGCTGCAAGACGGTAGCATCGCCAACCGCCCTGCCCTGTTCGACGCGGCCGATATCCATTTCCACTGGACCGAGATCGGCCGGGGCCAGCGTGATGAGCCGCGCCGTCAGTGGGTCGAACGCGTGCTGGGCCAACGCGAGACATGGGCCGGTTTCGACGAACGGCAGCGCAGGCGTTGGATGACGCTGATCGAACGCGCCACGCAAGGCATCGACCACGCGCTGGCCCGGGCCTGGCCGGAGATGGCACGGCTGCACGCCGCCGTACCCGACTGGCTCGCATTGCACCTGCCGGCTGGCACGCTGGCGGCATG
Organism: Luteibacter sp. NPDC104163; assembly: GCF_055584245.1. NCBI lineage: Bacteria > Pseudomonadati > Pseudomonadota > Gammaproteobacteria > Lysobacterales > Rhodanobacteraceae > Luteibacter > Luteibacter sp. NPDC104163. The sequence continues at coordinate 67,475 of NZ_JBVJMK010000017.1, read as the reverse complement.
GGCGGCGGCCTTCGACACGCCACCTCTCCCTGCACCCCGGAAGGGCAGCCGTTGGCAAGGACGGGCCTGGCTATCGCGCAGCGCCTGGGGCATTCCGCTCGCGGCGTGTCTCGCCGCGGCGGCAGTCATCTATGGCCTTCCGGGCCTGGGCAGCCTGTCGATGCAAGGCTTGGGCACGCAGGCCGATTCACCGGCCACGTGCATGGCGCTCCATGCCCGGCTCGATAGCGCGGCGCCCTTCCGTGGCCTTCCGGACGACGAGGTCGCACAACTCAAGCGGCGCGCCCATCGTTGCGCAGCCGCGGGCCACTGGAGCCACCCGGCCGCGCTGGGCCACTGAGCACCCGCCTCAGGGAGACAGGCGCGGCACCCCGTGCTGGTCGCGCTCTTCCACGGCGCTGACCCGCGTATCGATCCGGCCGTTGCGGACCTCCGGCAAGTTCTCCACCGCCTCGCCGCGCGCCAGCGCAAACGCGTTGCGGTAGCAGCGTTGCGCGAGCTCCGGCTGCGATTCGCCGAGGTAGACATCGCCGAGGGCTTCCCACGCTGCCGCGCTGGGCTCGATGGCCAGCGCGCGCTCGAGATAAGGCTTGGCCTTGCCCCACAGGTGGATGCGCACGCACATGCGGCCGACGGCCGTAAGCAGCGCCGCATCGTTGGGATGCGTGTCGATCCACGCCTCGGCACGCCGCAGGCGTTGTTCGAGGTCTTCGGAACCCATGGTGCCGTACGTGGTAACAAGCGCAGGCGACCAGTCACGACGCAGTGCCGATTCGATTTCGTCCATCGCAGCCATGGCCTGGCCGAAACGCATGGCCTGGCGCGCGTAAGCGTCGATCGCCGCGGGCAGGCGACGCTGGCCCTTCGGCAACTGAGACCAGAACGCGGAAAGCGCCGCGCCATCCGGCGTGGCCAGGATCGCCGCGGTGATGACGCGCGACTCCAGTTCATTGAACGCCGCCGCACCGATTTCGCCGCTCTTGCGCAGCGGCTCCAGAGCGCGGATCGCACTGCGTGGGTCGCCGTTCGCGAGCGACGCCTCGGCGAACTCGATCCAGCCTGCCGGCGACAGGGCGCCGCTGTTCGCTTCCGGCGCCAGCAGCGTTGCCGCCTCGCTGGCGCGGCCGGTACGCCGCATCAGTCGGGCACGCATGATCCGCGCCGCACGCGGCGTTTCCTGCGCGGCTGCGTCGAGCGTTTCGATCGCGCGGCCGGATTCGCCATGGCGTTCGGCGGCTTCCGCCGCGGCCAGCAACGCGGGGCCGCGGACGGAGGGGTAACGGGCTGCGCGGTTGAGATCGCGCTCCGCTTCGCCGTGGCGACCCTCGATCAGTGCCACCAGGCCGTCGGCGAGGCGACGGCGGCTCAGGCGGCGATGCCGGCGATTCATCGCGCCGAACGGCCAGCGGATGAGCGCGACGAGGAACGCGATGGCGGCCCATGCGACGAGCAGGAGAACCACCGCCGTGACGACGGTCATCTGCAGCGTGGTGCCACGCAGGTGGATCAGCACGTAACCCGGATCATCCGCGACCCAGTGCCACGCGAACGCGGCGAGCACCGCGACAAGGATGAGGCCGACGATCCAGCGCCAGAGCTTCATGGCGAAACCTTTGCCGGGGCACCCGACGAGCCTGCTGCGGCCGGTGCGACAGGCGCGGCGCCGGCGGCCGACGTCGCATGCGCCGGTGCGGCCCCTGCCTTCAGCGCGTGCACCGAGCGCAGGTTGCGCAGCTCTGCGAGCGCGGCACCCAGCTTCGGCTCATCGCCCTTCGCCTGGCTGGCGAGGAGCGTGGCGATGCGCTGGCGCGCGGTCTGCACGGACGGCGCCTGCCCATTGAAGTGCGCGACCAGCGTGGCATCCACGCGCTTGAGCGCATCGGCGCGGGCACGGTCGTCATACGCAAGCACGGCGGCCTCGGCATGTGCGACATCCAGCGCCGCCAGTTCACGGGCGAGTCGATCGTCAGCCAGGCCAAGCGGCGTGCCTTCATCGTGGCTGATGCGCACGATGCTTCCCAATGCATTGCCGGCACGCTGCCAGAAGGTACGGTCTTCATCGGCGCCGGCTTGCGTGTCGCTGCTCTTCAACGGCAGCGTGGCGATCTGCGCGCGGAGATCGGCGAGCACGGCCAGGTCGTTGGCACGCGCCTTGGGCTGTACCGACGCGAGCGCCTCGCGTTCCGCCGTGAGGTTCTGGCGAACCGCGGCGAAGGCGCTGTCATTCACTGCAGCGAGCGTCTTGTCGGCGAGGTCGTACGCGGCGAGCGCGCCCGTGGCATCGCCGAACAGCGCGAAGCGTTCCTTCGCCATGCGCAGCAGGGATTCGGCTTCATCGAGCAGCATCGCGTCGTGGCCGCTCAGGCTGCGCTCGGAGAGATTCGCGACGGCGTCCTCGAGGTTCTTCGTGCGCTCGGCCATGCCGAGCACTTCCTCGCGCGCGGAGCGGTTCACGCCATCGGCATCGCTCAGCCGGCGGCGCAGGTTGGCGTTGTCATCGCGCAGGCCGTCGACGGCGGTCTGCAAGGTATCGACCTGGCCCTTCAGGCCGTTGGTCGTGCCGAGCTCCTGGCGCATGTTCCACACGGTCCATGCCGTGTAGCCGGCGGCTCCCGCCGCGGCCAGCGACAGGAGCACGGCCAGGGCCAGCGCGCCACCGCCGCGTCGGGGCGCGGGGTCGGGCGCCCGGCGCGGGCGGGAGGCAGCGGCGTCGGCGGCCGGAACCGGCGAGGCCGGGGCGGAGTCGGTCGGAGGCGTCTCGGTCGTCATGCCGGGCATGCTAGCAGGCCATACGCCAACGCACGGAATACATCGTTCAACGGCGGGTGAACGAGACCTCGGTGGCCGCCGCCAGCAGGTCGGTCGGCAAGGCCGACCGCGCCACCACCACGCGCTCGAAGCCCATGCCCTCGGCCACGGCGCGCAGCCGCTCGCTGCTGACCACGGCCACGGACTGCACCAGCCGGCGCCATGCGGGGGCGATGAGCGCCCGGTGCAGGTGATCGAGCGCCTCGGCGCTGGAAAGCAGCACGGCGGACCGGCGGGTCAGCTTGAGCAGCGGGTCGATGTGCCGGCGGTCGATGCGCGGCGCGACGCGGTGATAGACGTGGACCTCTTCCAGCATGGCCCCACGCGCGGCCAGCGCCTCGCGCAGCACGCCACGGCCTCCCGGCGCGCCGATCAGGGCCACGCGGCGGCCCGCCAGCGTCGCCAGCTCCGGAAGGGCCAGGACGCCCTCACTATCCTGCGAAATTTCTGGGAACAGCACGTTCCCCACGCCAGCCGTCTTCAGCGCCCGGGCGGTACCGCGGCCGACGGCGACGACCGTGGCCTGGGTCGCCAGGGGCAGCACGTCCGCGGCGAAACGTACCGCGGCGGGGCTGGTAAAGATCAGCAGGTCGCCTTCGAGGGCCCGACGCAGCAAGGCGTCAACGGCGCTTGCATCCTCGGTGGCGCGCAGGGACAGGCCGGGCACACTCACCGGGATCCCGCCCAGCTTGCGAACCCGCCGGGCGAGCGGACCCGCGGTGCCAGCGGGGCGTGTGATGACGACGGTAACGTTACGGAGGGGCTGCGAACGACTCACGAGGCTTCCTGCAGGGGCATCGACGCGGGGACAGTCGAGGATAGGAAGGCATGCCGCCGCCCACCAATGCCGAAGGTTGGGGGACATGCCGTACGGATGCGAACGGTTGGCCGCGTTCCGTAGACTCCCGCTTCTATGATCACGCCTGACCCCACGTTCGCCAGCCTCGAACGCTTCATCCTCGACAGTATTCCGCTCGCCAGTGCCATGGGCATCCATATTCCGGGGTGTGACGGTGAGCGCCTGGTGATGACCGCTCCGTTGCAACCGAACATCAATGACAAGGGCTGCGCCTTCGGCGGGAGCCTGGCCAGCCTGATGACCCTCGCCTGCTGGGCCTTGGTCGAGGCGAACCTGCGCCGGCGGGGCGACGACTGCGACCTGTTCGTCGCCGATTCGTCGATCCGTTACCTCGACCCGGTCTGGGACGACCTCCGGGCGGAGGCCAGCCTGGCCAACGGCGGCAGCTGGGCGGCGTTCTTCCGGACCCTGGATGCCCGGGGCAAGGCCCGCGGCGACCTGGTCTGCGTGGTGCCGGGCACCGGCGGGAAGCCGGCCGCGACCCTGTCCGCGCGCTTCGTGGCCAAACGCCGGGCATAATGCGCGCCGACGCCACGTTGGGAACCGCCATGCGCCGATTCGCCCGCACCACCCTCGTCCTTGCCACCGCCGCCGCCCTCGCGGGCTGCGCCGCCGATGTGCGCAATGAATCGCTCACGCGCACGCTGAACCAGTACGCCTCGGCGATCCGCTGGGGCGACATCAACGCGGCGCGCGGCATGGTCGACAAGGATTACCTGGCCGATCACCCCATGAGTTCGCTGGAACAGAGCCGCCTGGCCCAGCTGCGAGTGACCGGTTACGACGAGGGCGCCGGCCCCCGGCCGGACGGTGACAACGAAGTGGTGCAGACCGTGCAGATCAGCGTGGTCAACGTGAACACCCAGGCCGAGCGCAGCTTCGTCGACCAGCAGCGCTGGCATTACGACAAAGAGAAGAACCGCTGGACCCTGATGACCGGCCTGCCCGACTTCTCGCCGCACTGAAGCCTATATAATCGCCGGTTACCCCCACGGGACGAGCAAGCTTCCGATGAATGACTTTTTCCACAAGTTGCCCGAGTTCGCGAGCAACCACCTGGCCCTGGTCGGCCTGTTCGTGGCCATCCTGCTGGCGCTCATCGCCACGGAGATCGGCAAGCTCTTCCGCAAGTGGAAAAGCCTGACCCCGGCGGGGCTCACCCAGCTGATCAACCGCGATACCCCGCTGATCATCGATCTTTCGGCGACCGCCGATTTCGAGAAGGCCCACGTCCCCGGCGCGAAGAACGTGGCGATGAGCCAGTTCGATCCGGAGCACAAGGATCTGGCGAAGGCGAAGGAACTGCCGGTGGTGCTGGTCGACAAGGATGGCCGCACGCTCGGTAAGCCGGCGGCCCGCCTGGTCAAGGCCGGCTTCACCCGCGTGTTCGTCCTGGATGGCGGCACCTTCGCCTGGCAGAACGCCCAGCTGCCCACGGCCAAGGGCAAGAAATAAGCGTCCGCGCGATCAGAGCCCGTGGATGCCCGCGCGGCCTCGCAGGATCGTCGCCAGCACATCCGGTGCCACGTCGAACGAGTCGTAGAACAGCCGGTCCTCGGGCAGGTTCGCCTCGAGGAACAGGTCACGGCCCGCCGCGATCATCGCGGGCGGGCCGCTCATGTACAGGTCGAAGCCCGACAGGTCGGGATGGTCCGCCAGCAAGGCCTCGTGGACGAGGCCTTCGCGCAGGCCTGCCGCACGCGCCGCGTCCGGATCCGATAGCACCGGCGTGAACGTGATGGTCGGCACCGCCGCCACCCAGCTCCGTGCGAGCTCGGCGAGATAAAGGTCGTCTTCGTTGCGCACGCCCCAGTACAGGTGCATCGGGCGGCGCGAGCCCAGCGCGATGAAGTGCTCGACCACGGCCTTCACGGGCGCGAACCCGGTTCCGCCGGCCATGAACAGCATCGGCCGCTCCGAGTCCTCGCGCGGCACGAAGGTACCCAGCGGCGCCTCGATCTGCAGGCGGTCGCCCACCTTCAGCGAATCATTGACCCAGGAGGTGAAACCACCGCCGGGCACATGGCGCACGTGCAGTTCCACCAGGCCATCCGGCCGCGGGCCGCTGGCGATGGAGAACGGGCGGTGCTTGCCGTTCTCGAGTACCACGTCCAGGTACTGGCCGGGAAGCCAGCGCAGCGGCTCGTCACCGAGCGGGCGCAGCCACACGCCGACCACATCCGGCGCGAGCATGCGCCGTTCCGCCACCTCGGTTTCCACGCGCCGGTGCGGGATGTCCTCCACCGATGCGATCTCGCGCGCCTGGATGGCGATATCGCCGCAGGGCACCGCCTGGCACATGAGGATGCCGTGGTGCGCACGCGCCGACGCCGAAAGGCCCACCGGCGGGTTGTACGGATAGGCGCAGGTCCCTTCCACCAGGGTGGCCTTGCAACTGCCGCACACACCGCCACGGCACGAGTACGGGAGGGCGATTCCCGCGCGCTGGGCAGCTTCGAGGATAGTTTCGTCGGCACCGGCTTCGAAACGCTTGCCGGAGGCGATCAGGGTTACGGTAGGCACCCGCCCATTGTAGGACAATGAGCGCTTTCCCATCGGAACGCGCCGACCATGGCTATCTGGAAGCATCCGCTCGACCTTGACCGCATCAACGGCTGGAGCCGGAACACCATGATGGAGACGCTGGATATCCGCTTCACCGCCTTCGGCGACGACTGGTTGCGCGGGACCATGCCGGTCGACCACCGCACCCAGCAGCCGTTCGGCCTGCTGCACGGCGGCGCCTCGGTGGTGCTGGCGGAGACCCTCGGCAGTTCGGCCGCGCTGCTCACGCTCGACGTGGAGAAGGAAATCGCGGTCGGCCTGGATATCAACGCCAACCACATCCGTGGCGTGCGCGGGGGCATCGTCACCGGCACGGCGAAGGCGGTGCACCTGGGCCGGACCACCCAGGTCTGGGAAATCCGCATCGAGGAAGAGACCGGCAAGCTGGTCTGCCTGTCACGACTCACGATGGCGGTCATCCCGTCGCCGGGCGGTGCCCCGGGGAACCTGCGCTCGTGAGCCATGCGGCTCCCTACGAGGCGCTATCGCCCGATGTGGTGCTGGCCGCGGTGGACGCGGTGGGTACCTGGAGTGACGGCCGCCTGCTCACGTTGAACAGCTACGAAAACCGGGTGTTCCAGGTCGGGCTCGAGGATGGCGGCTTCGTCGTCGCGAAGTTCTACCGCCCGGGGCGGTGGAGCGATGCGGCGATCGGCGAAGAGCATGCGTTCGCGCTGGAGCTCGAGGCGGCCGAGATCCCGGTCGTCGCGCCGCTCGTGCTCGAAGGGCGGACCATGCTTCGCCACGAAGGCTTCCGTTACTCGCTCTACCCACGCCGTGGCGGCCGTGCGCCGTCGCTGGAATCGGCCGACCAGCTCGAATGGCTGGGCCGCCTGCTCGGCCGCCTGCATGCCGTCGGTGCGCGCGAACCGTTCCACCACCGCGCGACGCTGGATCGCGCCAGCATGATCGACGCACCGGCGCGCGCCGCGCTCGGATCCGACCTGCTACCGGCGCACCTGTTCGATGCGTACCGCGAGGCGGTCATGCGCGTGGACGATGCCGTATCGGCCCGCTTCGAAGCGGTGGGCCCGGTGCGTCGCCTTCGACTGCACGGCGATTGCCACCCGGGAAACGTGTTGTGGACCGATGCCGGCCCGCATTTCGTCGACCTGGACGATGCGCGCATGGGCCCCGCGGTGCAGGACCTGTGGATGCTGGCCTCCGATGACAGCCTGTTCGACGCGCTACTCGAGGGCTACGAGCAGTTCCGCGACTTCGACCCGATGGAACGGGCGCTGGTGCCCGCCCTGCGCGCGATGCGCCAGGTGCACTACGCCGGCTGGATCGCCGAGCGCTGGCACGATCCGGCCTTCCCCGCCGCCTTCCCGTTCGCCGCCGAGGCGCGCTGGTGGGAACAGCACATCACCGACCTGCACGAAGCCGCCGAAGGACTCTGAACGAGCCGTTCGGCCTGATACGCGCGCGGGCCGCCATAATGCGCCGTCCGCCACCCGGGAGTTCGCATGCATTCGTTCCTCACCCGCATCATCGCCGTGTTCGAGATCGCCGGCGGCCTGTATGGCCTGGTGCACCAGGTCGGCCACCTGCTCGGCTCGCGCATGTCGGGGCTGGATGCGCTGGCCACCGTGCTCGGCGTGCTCCTGTTCGCCTTCATCCTCGTCGCCGGCGTGCTGCTGGCGAGCAACGACGGTCGCGGTACCCAGCTGTCGATCTGGGCGCAGTTCCTGCAGGCACCGCTGATCGCCACCTCGTTCTTCAGCTACGCGCTCTCGTCCGGTGCCTACGCCAACCTTTCGATGACGATCCAGCGCTCGCCCCGCCTCGGTTTCGACTGGGCCATCGCCGAGCACGGCTGGCTGTTTGCCCTGGGCGGCCCCTCGTCGCCGCACCTGGGCATCAACCTGCTGGCGCTCGCCTCCTGGCTCGTCCTGCGCTTCGGCCGCTAAGGGCCGGTATCATGCGCGTATGAATACCCCTGCATTGCCCCAGATCCAGCTCAAGTCCGATCGCGTCCCCGGCCACCCCTGGGTGTGGTCCGCCCAGATCGTCAAACCCGCCGAGCGGATCCCGCCCGGCAGCGTCGTCGACGTGGTCGACGCGAAAGGCCGCTTCGTCGGCCGCGGCTTCTGGAACGGCCACGCGCGCGTAGCCCTGCGCCTGCTCACCACCGCGCCGGACGAGGCGATCGATAACGCCTGGATCGCTGCCCGCCTCGAGCGCGCCGTCGGCCTGCGCCGTGAGCTGCTGAAGCTGGACGAGGTGAGCGACGCGTGGCGCGTGGTACACAGCGAGGGCGATGGCCTCTCGGGTCTCGTCGTGGACCGCTACGCGAACCACCTGGTGGTGGAGTATTTCGCGGCCGGCATGTGGCGCTTCCGCGACACGATCCATGCGGAGCTGCAGAAGCACTTCCCGGGTGCGTCGCTGTACTGGTTCGCCGAGCAGCACGTGCAGCGCCAGGAATCGTTCGACGTGCGCTCGAACGAGGCACCCGCCGCGGTCGATGTCCACGAGCACGGCCTCGCCTTCCACGCCGCACCCGGCCTGGGCCACAAGACCGGCTTCTTCGCCGACCAGCGCGATAACCGCGCCCGTTTCGCCCGGCTCGCGCGCGGCCGCCGCGTGCTGGACCTGTGCTGCAATGCCGGCGGTTTCGCCGTGCATGCGATGAAGGCGGGAGCACTGGAAGCCACGGGTGTCGACGCGGACGCCGCGATCCTGGACGTCGCCCGAGAGAACGCCCGCATGAACGGTGTCGAGGCGACGTTCGAACAGGGCGACGTCTTCGAGTGGCTGCGTGCGGCGATCGCCCGCGGTGAGACCTGGGATGCGGTCGTGCTCGATCCGCCCAAGCTCACCCGTGACCGCAACCAGGTCGTCAATGCGCTGAAGAAATACTTCGCCATGAACCGCACCGCGCTCGACGTGCTCGCGCCCGGCGGCATCCTGCTCACCTGCTCGTGCACCGGCCTGGTGGGCGAGGACGATTTCCTCGAGATGATCCGTCGCGTGGCGCTGAATGCCGGGCGCGACATCCAGGTGCTGCACGTGGATGGTGCCGGCGCCGATCATCCGGTCGCCAGCAACGTCCCCGAGAACCGTTATCTCAAGGCCGTGTTCTGCCGGGTCGGCTGATACCTGACGAGGCGTTCACCGCGCCTTGATCGCGGGCCGGCACACACTGCCGGCCATGTCCCGGAACCCTCCTGCCAACGCCCTCGTGGTGGCCAGTGACGAGCGGGCCCACGCGAAGGCGGCGGGCCTCGTCTATGTATGCGATGCCACCGACGGCCTGACCCGTTGCAAGCGCGGCAAGCAGTTCCACTACTTCGGCATCGATGGCAAGCGCGTCACGGACGAGGAGACGCTGCAGCGGATCCGTTCCCTGGCGATCCCGCCGGCGTACACCCAGGTGTGGATCTGCGCCAACCCGCGTGGCCACCTGCAGGCCACCGGCCGCGACGCCCAGGCTCGCAAGCAGTACCGCTACCACCCGCGCTGGCGCAGCCAGCGCGACCAGGGCAAGTTCACCCGGATCGTGGCGTTTGGCGAAGCGCTGCCCGCCCTGCGCCGGCGACTGCGCAAGGACCTCGCCCTGCCCGGCCTGCCGCGTGAAAAGGTGCTGGCGCTGGTGGTGAGCCTGCTCGAGGAAACCATGATCCGGGTCGGCAACGATGCCTACGCCCGGCAGAACCACTCGTTCGGGCTGACGACGCTGCGCTCCCGGCACATCGCCGTGCGACGTGATCGCATCGAATTCCACTTCCGCGGCAAGAGCGGCCAGGCGCACGACATCGTGCTGGATGATCGCAAGCTGGTGAAGGCGGTGCGTCGCGTGCAGGAGCTGCCAGGGCAGCGCCTGTTCCAGTACGTGGACGACGAGGGACAGCGCCAGCCGGTCGATTCCGGCATGGTCAACGATTACCTGCGCGAGGTCACCGGTGGCGAATTCACCGCCAAGGATTTCCGCACCTGGGGCGGCACGGTGCATGCCGTCGCGGTGCTGGCAGCGACCGCTTTCCCGGACGAGGGAGGTGAGCGCGCCGTGAAAGCCACGCTCGCGCAGGCGGTAAAGGATGTCGCGGCCGTGCTCGGCAACACGCCGGCGGTGTGCCGTGCCTCGTACATCCACCCGGAGGTTTTCAGGGGCTGGATGGACGGCGAGTTGCAGCGCCGGGTGCCTGAGGTATCCCTGCACCACCCGCGGAAACTGGAAACGCTTACCCTTGCTTTCCTCCGCCGGCGCCTGCGCGCAACGAAGCGCTCCCCATGACGCAAATGGACGGCTATAGTGCGCGCACGGGGTTCGCGTTTGATCTTGCAGGGGTTGTGTTGACGATGTGGCGGTGGCGTGTGATTCCCGTACTGGCCCTTGGGCTGGCCAGTGGCCCCGTGGGCGCGCAGGCCGTGCCCGCCGCGCCCCCGCTTGCGCCTGTCGATGCGCAGACCCACCGCGGCGTGGTCGACGATACCTGGATCATCGCACCGCGCCGGCTCGCCGATGCCACGCTCGATGCCGTGAAGAACTACGCGGATGAAGGCGATATCGCGGCCGGTGTTTCCCTGCGTTACGGGATCGACAACGCCGAATGGATCATCGCGGACGTGTTCATCTACCCCGCCGGCCAGGGCGATGAGCCGAAGATGCTCGCCCAGGCCGTGCAGGACTTCCGCGAGTCGGTGGCCTTCGCCGAACGCCAGGAGATCTACCGGAACGTCTGGTGGGGCGACGAGTCGGCCTACACGGCGAAGCTATCCGGCGGCCGCAAGCAGGAGGGCCGCTTCCTGCCCATCGTGTTCGATGCCCAGCGTGACATGCTCACCTCGCGCACCTACCTGTTCTACCGGAAGATGTACTTCGTGAAGGTGCGCCTGAGCACGACCGTCGAGGCGGTGGATTCGCTCACCGAGAACGCCGACAAGTTCATCGCCAGCCTGCTCGATGGCATCGACATCGTCAGCGTCGGCACCTGCGGCCGCAAGCTGGACATCGTCGCGCTGGATGGCAGCCAGGCCATGCCGGCGGGCATGAGCGACGGGGTGAGCGCGGATGGCTACCGCGTGGCGCTGAAGGTGACGAAAGCCGGCACGCCCGTGTATGGGGCGCAAAGCGCAAAGACCCTGGCGCTGGCACTGAAGCGGCAGGTCGCCACCGGCTGCACGTCACTGCAGTACAACCCGCCACTGGAAGACGATAACCGCACGGTGCTGCACCTGCAGTTCGGGCCCGACGACTGGGGCGCGACCTCGCGGCCGACGAACTGAAGCGGCCGGGACGCGTCCCACGCCCCGGCCGCTGCCGGGCAGGATCCGGATGCACACCCCTATCCGTGGGTGGCATGCCAGGCTGCGACGACCCGCACATGATGCAGGTTGCCCACGTACCTGGATATGGAAGGATTCTGAAAAATGCCGCGAATTAACGCGGCACGAAATCGTCGAGCGTCATCGTCACCTTCCTTCCGTTCACCATGCCGAGTACCACGCAATCGCCCTCCTTCGCGCGATCGAACCGGTCACGCAGCCCCCAGTTGCCGAGCTTCGCCGCAGGTATGCCATCGACGCTGGTGATCGCATCGCCGGCGCGGATACCGGCCTTCCATGCCGGCCCGCCGGTGATGACGCCGGACACCGTGAACCGATCGACCGCATCCTCCTTGCGGCCTGCGCGCATGCCGGGATCGGTGTTCTGTACCGAAGGGCTGCCAGCGCGCGGCGCGAGATACAGCATGCCGCGCCGGTAGTCGATGCCAACAAGGAAACGCGAGAGCACGTCCTGCCCCACGTTGCCGGCCTCGGATACGTTCGCCGTGGCGCCCGCATCGGACGGCGTGAGTTGCGCGAGATGCCCGGGAATGGAGACCGCGCCGAGTTCGAAGCCGCGGGCATGCGCGATGCGCGAAACAAACGGGCCGCCGACGCCGCCCCCGCCTGCCAGCGCGTAACCCTTGCGGTAACGCTCGGCAAGGCCGTTGCGTTCGACCCATTGCGGGAAGATCAGCAGGTAGCCGCTGTTCCCGCTGTCGATGCCGAAGATCCCGGGATTTCCATCCAGCGTGCCTTCCACCAGCGGCATGTCGAAGGTGAAACGCAGCGGCAACGCCTGCCCTGCCCCCGGCGCGGGCGTGGCGAGATCGAAGGGCGCCAGCGAGAGCTGGCCGTGGTCGTAGTCGAAGGTCACCGCGAACCGCTCGAAGACTTCGAGGCCGAGGATGCCCGCCACCGGCTCGCGATCGCCGCGATCCGAAAAGCCGAAGCCGAACGGCATGACGAGGAAGGTCTGGTCGCGGATATCCGCTTCGCCCATGGCGAGGCTCTTCACCCGCGCGTACGCGATGGACATGGAGCCCGGACCCGAACCCGTGCTCACGCCCTTGCCCTGGCCCTTGATGCCGAGCAGCGCGGCGGTCTTTTCGGTGAGGATCGCGTGGCCACCGGTGTCGAGGATGAAGGGCAACGGCTTCGATCCATTGACCGAGGCCATGACCAGCAGAGCGCCGCCTTCCAGGATCATGGGTACGTGCGCCACCGCCGCTCCGCCGCGCATCGTGACATCGCCAGGCAACGCCGGCGGGCGCGCGATCGCTTTGGCCAGGCCGGAAGCCGACGGCACGTCGTAGCGATCCACGCGGACGGTCTCCCGGCTGTCTTCGGTACCGCTATCCGTCTTCGCCACGCTTTCCACGCGGTAGGGCAATGCCACGCCGCGTGTGTCGCGGTAATCCGCATAGTCGCGCGTCACGGTGAGGAAGGACGCACGGAAGCTGGCACGGACGAGGTGGCCGCTGGTCTGGTCGAACCACAACGTGACCTCACGTCCCCCGGGTGGCGTCGCCACGGTACGGCGCAGGTCGAGGCCGCGTTCGCGCGTGATCACCGAAGGCCCCATCGCCGCGCTGTCGGTGTCGAGCCAGCCGAAGCGCAACAACCAGGCCTCGGTGCTGGCGATCGCGCGGCCCTCGGCCGAATCGAAGGGGTGCACGCCACCGGAGACATCGCGATGCCAGCGTCCGCCGGTATCGGCGCCATCGGCATAGGAGCGCGCGGGATGCGTCACATCGATCCGCCAGGCCCCGCTCGCCGTATCGACCGCCTGGTGCCAGGTGCTATCCAGCCCTTCACCCGAGAGCGTGCCACTCGCCTCGAACGACGGCACCGCCGGGGGTGGGCTGGCGCAGGCCAGCGACGACAGGCCGGCGAGGGCCAGGAACAGCAGGATCCGATGCATGGCGAAGGCTCCGGCGAGGTGTCTGGCGGATTCTACGTGGCCCGCCCGCCAAGCCTATACGCCATAAGACCGGGGGCCGGTGCGAACGCCCTTATGCCGGGCTCACCGCACGCTCGCGGTTCCAGGCGCGCCAGCCCATGGCGGCCAGCACCACGAAGCCTGCGTAGAGCACGGCCGTGATGGGCAGCGACTTGTAGACGTACTCGCCGACATAGATCACATCGACCGCGATCCATAGCCACCACGCCGCGGCGTGCCGGCGTGCCTGCCACCACTGGGCGACGAGGCTGAAGGCGGTGAGCGACGCATCGAGCCAGGGCAGCGACGCGTCGGTCCAACGGTGCATCGCGTAACCGAGGGCGAGCGCCGCCGCCGTGCCCACCGCCAGGTGCAGCGTGGCGCTGCGCGAGTCGAGCGAGGCCACGCGGACATGCCCGGTTTCATCGAGATTGCGCATCCAGCGGTGCCAGCCATAGACGATGAGCAGCGCGAAGATCACCTGCAGCAGCGTGTCGGAATAGAGCTTTGCATCGACGAAGATCCACGCATACGCGATGACCGACACGAGGCCCACGGGCCAGCTCCACGGGCTGCGCCGCGCGGTCAGCCAGACGCCGGCCGCGCTGACCAGCGCGGCGGCGAGCTCGAACAGCGAAAGTTCAAAGTTCATAGGTCATCGACAGGCGGGCGAGCCGCGGCATGCCGGGGAAGAGGTAGCTATCGCCACCGGACGACCCCGTGTCGCGCCAGTAGAAGCGGTTGAACACATTATCCACGCTCAGCCGCCACGTCATCGCATGGCCGCTGAGCGAGGTGGCGAAGCGAAGGCCGGCGTCGACCACGTGGTATGCCGGCACGCGCGTAGCGCCATCGGGCGTGGCGACATTGCTGCTGGCATAGCGCCAGCCGCCGAGCACGGCGAGCCCGGGCGCGAACGGCAGGCTGTAGTCGGCGTAGAGCGCCGTGCGGTAGCGCGGAACGTTCACCACCTGGTGATCTTCATACGATGCCGTGCCGGTGTTTTCCGCGCGCGCGCGGATCACGTTGGCGCTGGCGGTAAGGCGCAGGTTGTCGGTCACCCTGCCCGCCATGCTCAGCTCGACACCGCTGTGCACTTCCTTCCCGCGCTGGACGAAGGTGAAGCCCTCCGCGCTGCCATCCGGCTGGGAGAACTGGTATGGCTGGCGGATCCGGTACACCGCGGCCTGGAGATCCAGCGCATCGTTGACAGCGTACTTCGCACCGACTTCGATCTGCCGCGAATGCAGCGGCGGCAGGTTCGTGCCCCCATTAGCGGTCCAGTACGGTGCCTCGCGGCCCAGCGAGATCCCCTCGCCATAGCTGACATAGGTGGTCAGTGCGGCGACAGGCTGCCAGAGCACCGCCGCCTGCGGCAGCGTCTTCGTCATGCGGGTGTCGCGTTCGAGCACGCCGGCATCGTCGTAGGCGCGCTCGTTCAACTTCACGAGGCGCGCGCCAGCGAGCACCTGCCAGGTGTCGGAAAGATGCACGCGGTCGATCGCGAACAGCGTGCGCTGCCAGCTCGTCAGGCGACGCTCCGAAGGGCCGGGCTGGTTCGGTGACGCGGGGAACACCGGAACGACCGTGTCGTAGATGTTCGCCGTGCCGACGTAGTCGTACACATCCGCACGTTGGTCGACCGTGCGGCGGAACGTCGATGCGCCGACGTTGAGCTCGTGATCGACGGTGCCGGTCGCGAACGTACCCGTCAGCGACGCACGCAGTTCATCGTTCTGGCGCGTATCGTCCGGGCTGCGATAGTCGTAGACATCGTAGTCGCCGTTGGGCGCGAAGTAATTGCCCGGCGTAGCACCGCTCGCACACGACTCGGCATAGAAGCAGCCATAAGCAAAGGCCACGTTGTCGTCGATCACCGTATGGCTATGGCCCGCCGACACCTGCGCGTTCCACTGGTCGCTGAAACGGTAATTGAAACGCAGTGACGTGTTGCTCGAATGGATGCCGACCGGGCGCTGCCATGGCTGGTAACCCAGCAGGCGCGTACGGCTCGGGTGATCCGGGATCACGGCGCCACCAAGCATCTGGTAGCCGGAGACGGAACGGCCGCCGCTCGTCTGGTAGTCCGTATCCAGCAGCAGGGTCGCCGCATCGCTGATCTTCCAGTCTGCCGCGATCGACACGAAGCTGCGCCGTGCATCGGTATGCTCGACCACCGCATGCGTGCGCTCGTTCGCCGCGTTGATGCGCATGCCGAACGACGAGGTGAACCACGTACCGAGATCGAGGGCTACGTAAGCGGAGCCGTGCGAATCGGTGCCGACGGTGACGGTGTGCACATCGGCGGGACGCTTGCTCACGTAGTTCACGAGGCCACCCGGCTCGACGACGCCTGCTTCCAGGCCGCCGAGTCCCTTCAGCACTTCCACCCGCTCCTTACCCTCCAGCGCCAGCAGCTGCTCGGCCGACATGATCATGCCGTTGAAGCGGAAGCCCGTGGCCAGGTCCAGCGGAAAGCCGCGGATCGACACATCCTGGTAGTAGCCCGCCGGCGCGTAGTTGTCGTTGATCGCCGCATCGCTGCGCACGAGCTCGCTCAGCGAACGCGGCTGGCGGTCGTCGATCTGCGCGCGGGTGATCACGGTGATGGCCGCCGGCGTGTCGTGCAGCGGCGCGCTGCCGAAGCTGCCAAAGGTGTCCAGCTGCGAATCCGCCGCGCGGTAGCCATCGGACGTGGTCGCGCGCACATCGATGGAGGGCAGCGTACGCGCCTGCTGGGGCGCATCGTCGTCGGCGGCGTGGACAGCAGTGGCCAGCGAAAGCAGGGCCAGGGCGAGCGGGGTACGGTTCGGGATCATGGTCGTCTTCGTGGGAAACAAACGAAGCGACGGCCGGCCACGCACCGCCTCCGAGGCTGGTACCGTGGCTCTGCAAGCTCCCTACGCCGGTACTAACCGGGTCAGGTTCCAAGGGACTCTCTCAGCCTGGCAACGCCAGGCACCCCCGCTTCAAGACGCCTATTGAACCACGAATCAGCCGCCGGCGTGGCGGAGGGTCTCCAGCAGGCGGCTCCCGGGGGCCGTCCCGAACCATGCCGCATGGCCGTGCAGGAAGGTGTGCCAGGCCACGTCGGCGTGATCGCGCCGCCGCGTGATGCCCTCGAAGTACTCCACTTCCGACAGGGCGAAGTCGACGTGGACGATCGGCAACAGGGCGGCGAGTACGTCGAGGTCGCCAGCATCGAGAGGACGTACGGCGCGATAACCATCGAGCAGGGCCAGCGCAAGCTCGGCATGGGCAATCTCGCCCCGGGCGATATCGAGCCAGGCGATGGCGTTCCGCTCGATGGCCGTTGCGATGTCGAACAGGGCGAAGGTCGCTGCGCTGAGTCCGAGGTCGAGCACATCGGTGATCGTGGCGGCGTCGCCGGCATCGCTCCAGCAAAGATTGGATACGTGCCAGTCGCCATGCGTCCAGAGACGCGGCTGGCGGGCGATGCCGGCGTGGGCGGCGGCATGCCAGGGTGCCAGCGTGGCCTGGAGCTCGCCGCGCCAGTCACGGTCCGCGAGGTAACCCGCGAGTGCCGGGCGCATTGCCAGCTGGGCTTCGAGCGTCGCGACGGGATCGTCCGCGCCGAGCACCTCAGCTCGCGCCACGAGGATGTGCGTCGCCCGCTGCGGTGCCACGTAACCTTCCGCCGCGCGATGCAGGCGCGCGAGCATCTCGCCGGCCGCGCGAGCGTGCTGCCATCCGCCCACCGGCGACCAGGAGAACGCGTCACGGTAGATATCCGTGCCGCGTGAACGTTCGTGCACCTCGTAGACCCAATCATCCATGACGATCGCGGTCTCGCCGCTGTCGTCCGGATAAAGCGCCGGGAGGGGGATGCCGCCCGCGCGCAGGTGCGCGGCGAACCGGTGCTCCTCGGAAAGCGTGGCCGCGCTGCGCACGCTCACGTGGTGGCGCTTCACGAACACCGTGCCCATCGTGGTATCCACCAGCGCCGCCGCCGAGAGCGGCCGCGGGGAGCGCCAGCGGATGCGGCGAGCGGCCCCTGCCGAGGGAATCCGGGCGAGCAGGCGCGCGGTTTCGTCGTCGGTCAGTGCCGGCCAGTCGGGCGGCAGTTCATCGCCAGCCAGGCCGTGGGTGAGGTGGGCGTCATCGATCATCCCGCCAGTGTAATCGCGGGGCCGCGCCCCACCCCGGGGTCAGTCCCCGATGAGGGCATCGACGATGCCGTCTTCGACCCAGCTCCGCAGCAACGCGCCCGCCTGTCGGGCGGCCGTATCCGGCTCGTGCAGCCGCGTCAGGGCCTCGCACAGCTCCCCGAACGAGGCGCCGGCCAGGGCCAGGTCGAGGCAGGCGCATTCCGGCGCCAGCATGCTGGTGAAGCGCGGCGAGCAGTCGCGGCGCCATACGCGCACCCCGGCATCCACATCGAAGATCTCGGCCGCCGGCGGCATGGTCTCGCTCGCCAGGGCATGCCAGATGGCCGCGGCATTGCTCCGCGTCCAGCGAAAGCGCAGGGTCGGTACGAAGCGCATTTCCACGGCTTCCCAGTCGGCCGAGACCAGTCCGTCCAGGCCGATCGGCCGCGCGTCCGGGCCCGAGAGGGTCCGGCGCAGGTGCCAGTCCAGCCAGGCCAGCTCCGCGATCTCCGGATCCGCGGGGTAGTGCGCGTCGAGCCAGGCGATGTAGCTCTCACCATAGGCGTCGAGGGTCCAGGAGGCGGGCGGGGTCGCGGCGACGTACTCCTCGGCCAGCTCATCGAACACGCCGTCGCCCAGCCACAGGCGGGTCTTCGCGTAGGTATCCCGGAGGGACGCCACCAGCTGGTCGCGGAACCGGTTGGTGTACACGGCCATGCCGCGCCCATCGAGGCCCTCCACGGCCGGCCCACCACGGAGCGTCGAAGCGAAACGGGTCTGCAGGTCGCGAAGGTTCATGGCTGGACGGTAGCACCAGCGATGTGCAGAAACTGCGTGGCTGACCACGCGGCACCGATCCGAATGCTATTTCGGCAAATGTTGCCCGGGGCTCTGTATTCCGCCCCGGGCCTGCCGCTATATCATCCAACTGCAAAGCGTCAGTCGTAACGGGATCGTTCCCGTCGGCAACGGGCTGAAGGCCGCGATCGCGGCATTGAGGGTGGCGGTGGGCACTTCAAACAAGGATCCGTTGGCCTGGGGCCGCTATCTGGCGGTCGCGGGCGCGTATGCCGCGTGCTATGAGCTCACCCGCAACATCTCGTTTTCGCACTGGATGTTGCCCGCCGGCCTGCGCCTGGCCTGCCTGCTCCTCGTCCCGCGCCGGTTCTGGCCGGCCCTGGCCGTCGGCGAAGCCCTGCCCATCGCGGAAATGGCGGCACTCCACGCCACCAGCTTCGGCTTCCTCTGGGCGGGCATGGCCTCGATTCCGCCGATCCTGGCCTGCATGCCGGCCATGGCCTGGCTGCGCAGCCGGTTCACGTTGCTGCGCCCCGATGGCCACGTGAACATGGGGCTGATCCTGGCCGCCACCCTGGTCTGCGCCGTGATCACCATGGGGGCGAATGCCCTGGTGCTTTCCACCGTCAGCATGGGTGACGGCAGTCCTGCGCCCGCGATCACCCTGCCGATCCTGCTGGCCTGGTTGCTGGGTTGCTACCTGGGCGCCCTGACCCTGACCCCGCTCATCCTTGCCATCCGCGAACGCGTGGCCACGCTGCCCGGCGGCGTCGTGACCTGGCGAGCCGTGCGTGAAAGCCCCCTCCTGCGCGATGCCCTGCTCTTCGTGGTGCCCTGCCTGGCCCTGCTGTTGCTGGTGTCCGGCGGTGCGAGCGACGATGACGGGCTGCTCACCTGCGTCCGGTTCGGGATGGTCGTGCCCGTTATCCTGATGACCCTCCGGCATGGTTGGCATGGCGCCGCCGTGGGCGGCATGCTCGCCAGCGTGGCCCAGGCCAGCACCTCGTTCCACCTCCAGGATCCGTCGATGATCCGCGCCCAGGCGGTTCTGGCGTTCGTGGCCTCGACGGCGCTCATCTTCGGCGTGAAGATCGCCCAGCGGATCGCTGCGGCACGGGCGGCGACGCATCCCGGCATCGCCCCCGCGCCTTCACCGTCGCCCCGTCACTGACGGGGCGTGACGCCGCGGGGCATCCTGCCCGGCGGCGTCACCGCGCAGCGCTTACGGCCCGCGCGACGAGCACTCCACCGGGTTCTTGCATTCCACCGCCACGGCCATCACGCGCATGGTTCCGTTCGACTGTGGCGCCACGGCGATCTGGTTCGCGCCGTCCGAGTAGACCGTCTGGCTGGCCGTGCTCGCCGGCGCGGCCTGCGGCTCATCCGAGGTCGCTACGTTGTTGGCGTCGCTACCCACCGGCGTACCGAAGCGCCCGGTCGGTGTAAGCATGACGGCCGCGCGGACCGTGCCATTCGCGTCATTGACCTGCACGTACTTGATGGCGCCGCGCTGGAATACGTAGACGTGGTAGTTCGGGCTGCTGCTGACGTCGGTAGCGTTAGGCCACTGTTGGCCAAGTCCCGACGTGGCGGTCTGCGCCTGGGCGACGCCGAAGCCAAGGGTGAGGAACGAGATCGAAACTGCGAGCGCACGGAGCGAAAAAGACATGACGGAATCCCCATTCATGGTATCCGGGCCGCCGCACCACGCGGCGGTTACCGGCAGATCGACGTTGGGGGGCGCCCACGGGCGCTGGCCCCATGGTCGATGCTCCTGACTTTCCCCCAACAGCTGGAGAATAGCGGCCCGGTATGCCGATTCCGCGCACTGGTGGGGGCGCCGGTGTTCAGGCGCCCCCACCGGCACCGACCGTCACGGGCACGCCGGCTCGCTCGCCGCAAGGTGCAGGCGCATCGCCCAGCGGACCATCAGGGCTGCCAGGCCGACATCGACAAGCACCTCGCTAGGCCACACATCGCCGTAGAAGAAGCCATCGACGCTGGTCAGCATCCCGTAGATGCCGATGGCGTTGACGCAGGCACCCGCAGCCACCAGGGCGCATGCCACGCGTGCGATGCGAGACAGCAGGCGATCGGTCAGCAACCAGCCGGCCGTGAGCATCACCGTCGTGCAGGCGAGGAAATCGATGCCAAGCAAACCCGCGGTCATTTGCCACCTCCGGTGACCCGGCCGATAAGGCGATCGGCCATGCCCTCGCCATGGCGATCGAGCACGTGCTGCGCGATCGATGTGAGCTTGAGCCCAAAGCACCCGACCAGGAACGACACCCCGGCCTGGATTTCCACGCCCGCATCCGGAAGGAAGTGACGATGGAACGCGGGTGCCAGGAACACGGCGATGAGCGTGCCGCACACGACCTGCATGACGGCACGCCCACGCGACGCGACGCTCGTCATGGCGACAGGGAGGACGGCACCGCCGACGGCGGCGAGGAGTAACCAGAAGCGATTCAGCAGAAGGGTATCCATGCCGTTCTCCTTAGCGCTTGCCCCAGGGGGCGGGCGAAGGTGACAGGTCACCGGACCACGCGCGTCCGGAACGCTCGAATGCCAGGCTCAGGCCCGATTCCCCTTCGCGGATCAGGACGTCACCCGGATACAGGCCGGCACAGAAGCCACCTCCGTTCGGTGGTGGGTTGAAACGGAACTGAGCCTCGCCATCTTTCTCGTCGAGCAGTTCAGCGGGAAGCTGGCAGTTATGCGGTTCGCGAAAGCGCAGCTGCAGCTTCTCGCCGCGGCGCATGGCGACCACCCGCGTTGCATCATCCCCAGCCCTCAGCACTCCCGACCATTGGCCGTCGGGGATGCGCGCGTCTGCAACACCGCAGGCGGCAAACAGGATGGTGCACAAACCAAGGCCTCGTATCTTCGTCAACGTTCCATGTGACATGTCGCTCTCCTTCATGGTTGGGGACCTGGCCCCGAGGCATCGACGGCGCGGCCGTCGATGTAAAGCCGTGCCACCCCGTCTTTCGCGGCGTCACAGCACACTTCGATCTGGCGGATCCGCCAGGGTGTCAGTCGCGCAAAGGGCGGCCGTCCCGGTATCACCTGCAGCGTGAGTCCTTCGCCACGCGTCGTTCCTTCGAACACGATGTGGATCCCGAGCACGCGTGGAACCCACCGCACCCGTTCCGTTGTTGCGCCTTCGAGCCACGGGAGCGGCAACGGCGGCCCACAAAGGGCTTCCCCGCGGCGGCGCAAGGCAAGCGCCTGCGCTGATTCGACAGCGGAACGAACGCGAGCCAGGAGCGTCGTCGCCAGCATCGGACGGCGACCCATCTCAGTCCGCCAGCCACGGGGGCTTGCGAGCGAAACCTACGTGGTAACAGATCCATTGCAGCACCACCTGGTGCTCACCGATCTGCAGGATCGTGAAGCTCTTCTCCGTGGCCATCACGTGGCCGCGTGGTGACTCATTGAGGCAACGGTTGAGCATGGCGCGCGCTTCCTCGATCTGTTCCTCGCCCGACATCTGGCTCGGGTTGTTGCTGCCGACCACGATGCGCTTCACGAAACGAACATCGGTGACATCAAACATGGGTTGCTCCTCACATGGTCGTGGCACCTCGGTGCCACGACCATTGCCAGTTCGCGATGCGCGGGTTATTGGACCCCGGGCGCGGGCGTGGGCACATTCGGTTCGACGACCTTGCCTGGCTTCGCCACAACGGCGGTCTGCAGGATATCCATCACCCGCGCAAGGCCTTCGGGCATGCCCGCATCACGCGCCTGCACATTGACGTGATACCTGGCCGAGTTGTCCGTGGTGCGAGTGTTTTCCTTATGGGAAGCCACCGAGCCCTGGACCGAAACCTTTGCGCCGAACCCACCCCAGGAGGCGTCGAAGCCCACGGTCGCATCCAGCGAGCTCTTGTCGTGCGTCGAGGCCTTAACTTCCATGTCAAACGTGATGTCGACATTCTCCACGGCCAGGGTCGGCACCTTGACGATCGAGAGCAACGGAACGTTCATCTCGACGAGCTCGTCCTTCCAGGTTCCATCGGCATCCTGCACCGGCCGGGTGAACTGAAAGGTCGAGGTACGGGTCGCGCCGGTGCTTCCGTCCTCATTCTGCTCAAAGCCGACGTTCCTGATGAAATCGGCCGTGGCCTGCGCAAGACGCACCTGTGCGTCACACGCCGCCAGCAGGGGGGCACCGACAAGGTCGCCCATGGGCAGGCCACGGAACTGTTCGGAAATAGTCATGATGTAACTCCTTTACGTATCGACATGGGTCCCGCCGCACTTCATGTGCCGCGGGGTTCGGCCGGTATCGGGGGAGGGGTTAGTCGCCCGGCCTGAACGTCTGGAAGACCCCTTGGGTCATCGCTAAATGGTTGGTCAGGCGCGCGACACCGTCCGTGGGTTCGACGCCTTCGACGCGGAGCTTCACGTGCACCTTGCCGCCCTGGTCGTTCCGGTGGCGCGCAGCGGTATCCAGTTGCACGGATTGTTTCCTCGATCGTGAGAGGAAAGCCCAGCGGCTTTGCTCTAAATCAGGCATACCGTCACCGTCCTTCTCACCGCTGTCGCTGAACTCGCCAAGCTCGGCATCGAAACAGATCTCGACATCCTTGATCCGCAGCGATGTCGTGGGGACCAGCGGCAACAGCGGGGCCCGGTAGAGATCCTCATCGCCATCGTCCGTACCCACCTTCATCGAGGGCATGCGGATCACCACGCTCTTCGGCCTGTTGTCTTCATCGAAATATTCGCCAAGGTGGGCGACCTGGGCCTGCTCGATGCGAGCCTGGGCCTCGACCACGGCACCAGCCATCGCCTCGATCATTCCTTCGAGTGACGTAGCCGTCATCGAGCGACGCACACACAGCGGAACTTCCCGTTCACTTGCATCGACATCCGTATCTCCTTTGATGGTGTGCGTCGCCGTGGGCCTACTATGGATTCACCGCGACCCGGGTGCTATCGGCGATGCACTGATATCCCGGTCGCACATGCGCTGATCTCCGCGTGCTCACGGATCCAGCGACACCAGGCCCGCACGCAGGGCGTAACGCGTGAGGCTGGCGATGCCATCGACCTCCAGTTTTGCCAGGATGTGCTCGCGGTGCGTGCCCACCGTTTTCATGCTGATATGCAGCCGCTCCGCGATCTGCCGGGTCGAAAGGCCCTCGGCGTAAAGCTGTGCGACCTCCTTTTCCCGTGGCGTCAGCACGGATGCCGGATCATCGTCGCGGCAGAATGCTTCCACGAGGACGTGCGCCAGCTCGGGGCTGACGTGGTAGCGCGATGAAAGCACGCTGTCGATGCCATCGACCAGGTTGGCGAACGTGCAGCGCTTGAGCACGTAGCCGTGGGCGCCGGCGTCGAACGCGGCACGCACGCAGGGCCGGTCGCCCGTCTCCGCGAGGCAGAGCATGCGCGTCTGCGGGCAGCGTGACGCGACCCGGCGGGCGGCCTCGATGCCATTGAGCCCGGGCATGCTGTCGTTGAACAACAACAGGTCGGGCTTGTGGTCGACGCACAGGCGCAGGCAGTCGCGCCCATCGCCCGTCGTACCCACGACTTCGAACCGCTCCTGTTGGGACAGCAACGCGGCAAGCCCTTCCCGCATCAACTCCTGGTCGTCCGCGAGGACGACGCGAACAGGGCGGTCTATTCCCTGTGACAGAATGCGATCCGCACGGTGTCCGCCTACATGGTTCCCTTGCATTTACCTACTCCTTGTTTGGGCAGGCGCGTACCGTCGGCGAGAGAACATTCTCACGTCCTTCCGGGAACCTTACGGGCCGACAAACATATCTATATTCAAGTAGTTGCCTGTGCCGGCAACCACCGTTGGCGGCATGCAGCATTCCGAAGTGTCTTCTCCCTTTCTCATTGGCGCCTGGGTTGTCCACCCGGATCGACGGGTTATCGAAAGCCGTGGGGCAACACGCGCGCTCGAGCCCCGGCACGTCGATGTGCTGTGTGTGCTTGCGTCCCGCCAGGGCCAGGTCGTGAGCGTGGAAGAACTGCTGGATGCCTGCTGGAAGGGCGGATTCTTCGGGGACAACCCCGTGCACAAGGCGATCGCCATACTTCGCCGCGCGCTGGGTGACGACGTTCGACGCCCCCGCTACATCCAGACCATCCGCAAACGTGGTTACCTGCTGATCGCGCGTGTCGCGCCGTTACGCCGCATCGATGAGCGGCTGGAGTCTGCCATCCGCCGATGGGGTGAGTCGCCGGCGTTCCAGCGGCGGATGCGCGCACTGGGTCCGCACGATGAGGCGAGCTGGCAGGTGCTCACCGCGGTGCTGTTGCGCGTGGCATCCGCGCTGGTGGCCGACGGTGTCCTGCCGGGTGCGCTGGGCGCGGTCGACGAAGCACGCGGCTGGCTCGTCGACAAGGTGGACCGACCTGGTCAGTCGACGAAGAACGCCGCGTCTTCCGTGCCGGCGTAGCCGGTCAATGCCGTGAGCACGACGCGGCGCGTCTGGGCGAGCCGCTCTTCCACCCACGCCTCGAGCACCGGATCGTCGGGCAACGCGAACTGTGCGATGCGCGCCGGCGTCAGCTTCCGGCCGTAGGAGAAGCGCCACTTTTCTTCGTGCAGGCAGGCCGCAGCGATCACGAGCATCGCTTCGCTCAGGCGGCGGCGTGGCAGCAACACCAGGCAATCGTCGTTCACGGCGCACGGCTCGAACTGCACGAAGGCCTCGCCGATTGAACCGGTCTGCGCCACCGTGACAAACGGCGGCTGCATGACCTGGCCGAACTCCAGCCAGCCGTAGCAGCCGTTGTAGGCTTCCGTAGGCGAGATCACCAACGTCTCGCCGTCGGCGATGCCATCGCGGCTGTGCAATTCCTTCATGCCGTACACGATATCGAAGGCATCGCCGATCGTGCCCGGGCGGGCCGCATCGGAGAGCGCCTTCGCATTGTCCTTCTTCGCCTGCGACATCAGGCTGCGGTAGCCCGACATGCGGATGCCGCCCTGGCGTACCTGGTCGCGCTGCACGGTGACTTCGCGCGCATAGCGCGTATAGAACGAGGCCAGGCGGCGCAGGTGCACATCCACGGCTTCCTGCACTTCATCGCGGCTGGGCGGGGCGGAATCGACGTAGGCGCCTGCGGCCCACTCGCGCTCGCCCGATACGTGGCCAAGGCCCGAGAAACCCGGGATGGCGCGCTTGTTGACGATAGCGTCCACCGCCTGCGGGATATCGTTCGGCTCGGTAGGCCGCTCCACCCGGATGCCCTTGCGAAGGGTCAGGCCATCGTGGTGCAGGCGTACGAACACCGTGGCAACGGTCGGATCGTGCTTCACGCCCTTCTCCAGCACGACCACGGAGGTGGTGGCGGAGGCATAGGGCTGGAACAGTTCATCCGGCAGCTGGCACACCGCCAGCAGGCGGTGATGCTTCAGGATCTTCTGCCGCCATGCACCCTTGCTCTTCTTCACGATCAGGCTCGTCGGCAGCACCACGGCCACCTTGCCGCGGTGCTTCAGCGCGTCCAGCGCGCGATCGACGAAGTCTTCGGACGGCGTATCCGAGGCCTTGTGCGGGAACGGCGGGTTCATCAGCACCACGTCCACGTTCCCCTCGGGGAAATCGGGCGCGGTGAAGCAATCTTCCTGGTGGATCTGGGTGGCACCATCGCCACGCAGGATCATGTTGGCGACGCACAGCGCGGCGGTAACCGGTTCCGTCTCGAACCCGTAGAGCTGCTTGCGTGCGACCTTGACCATCTCCGCGCGGCTCAGGTCGTGCGCGCGGAGCAGGCGATCCATGGCGGCGACCAGGAAGCCACCGGTACCGCACGCGGGATCGAGCACGTGGTCGCGCGGGCCCACTTCACAGACATCCGCCATGAACTGAGCGATGTGGCGCGGCGTGAAGTACTGGCCGATGGTGTTGCCACCGGTGTAGCGGAAGAAGGTCTCGTAGAGCTGGCCGAGATAATCGTGTTCGGCCGTGAGCACGCTGACGTTGAGCTTTTCGAGGATGCGGGCGATTTCCACCGCGCGCGTGGCGAGCTTCGCGTTCGCCTCCTCGACATGCAGGCTGCGGCCCAGCGCGGGCTTGCCGGCCTTCTCGAACGCGCGCAGGCACTCCGCGTTGATGTCGGAGAGGATGTGGTCTTCGTCGCGGCGGATCCGGCCCTTCGAGCTCGCGAGCGCCAGCATGATCGCGGCGACCACGGCGGGGCGGAACTCGTCCTTGATCTTCGCCTCGCGCAACAGGCGGTTGATTTCTTCCGCCCGGCGCGCAAGCACCTCCGGCGGAGGAATCGTGGGGCGCAGTTCCGGACGGCCGTGCGGCGAGGCGACGCGCTCGAGGTCGGCGCGGTTCGGGATCCAGGAGACAGGCTTGCCGCCGTAGGTCACGATCGACCATTCGCCATCGGCATAGCGCGAGACGCGCAGCTCGAAGCTATCGTCGGAGGTACCGGCCAGGCCGATCGCAAGCGGCGCATAACCCTTTTGCTTGAAACGCTCAGCGTAATGCTGCGCCTCGCGCAGGGCCTTGCCATGTTCGCTGCTGAGCTTCTTGGCCTCGACCACGGCCAGGACTTTCTCGGTGACCTTGTCGACCAGCAGGGCCTCGGGGTAACCGCTGCCGCCGCCGGTCTTGCTGGCCTGCTTCAGGGCTTTCTCGATCAGCGGGAAGGCGCCGTATTCGTTCTGCAGCAGGACATCGCCGACGGGAGGCTTCTTCGGGGACCACCCCTGGGCGCTCAGCAGCTCATCGAGCAACTTCTCGCTGCGCCGTTCGGAGATTCCCTTGGTCTTGCTCATCACGACTCCGCTGCCGTCCGCTGTGCGGCAGAAAACAAATACGGTAGGGGGCGGATGTCTCAGGAGGCGAGACAGGCCATTCCGGGCGGCCGGAGCGGCGTTTGCCGGGTCGCTAGGCTAGCATGGTTCAGGTCGCGGGGCGGCCTCGGCAGGCGCGACGGGGGCTCCGCCCAAGCCCGCAACACCGGGGAGGCAGGCCAACAAGGGCTTCTCGATCCAGTGGTAGCTGGCCAGGGCGAACGCGAGGCCCGCGGCCACCATGCCGGCCATGAGCAGGGCGGGATCGACGACGCCGATCCATCCAAGCCGCGCGAACACAGCGGCGACCCCTTCGAAGACGATCAGATGCCAGAGGTAGATGGAGAACGAGGCATCACCGAGGTACTGGAGGCACCGCGGCATGATCCAGCGGCCCTGTAGTTCGAGGACCACGAACCCGTAGATGAGCAAGGCAGCGGGCGCGGCCCAGCCGACGACACGTAGCGGGTACGACACCGGGTCGTGCGCGACGAACCAGGTGCCCGCTAGCATCCAGATGCTGGCAACTACCCAGAGCGCCCCGTGGAAACGCTGGAAACCTCGCCGGACCAGCATGCCGATAGCGACGCCGAACGAGAACTCGAGCAGGATGGGCGCGAACACGTAGTTCCATGGTGACGCGGCATGTCCGGCGCCTGCCGCGGTCGCGACCACGAGCACGCCGAACCACGCCGCCAGGCCAAGCATGGCTCTCCTCCCAAGCGCCCATAGGCTGAGCGCGACCACCGCGTAGAAATACACCTCATAGGTCAGCGTCCATGCGACACCCACTATGTAGTTGGGCGCGCCGTTGACCAGTGTCAGCAGTTCCAGCAGCGGCTTCTCCTGCCCACGCGGCAGCGGTGGCCCGCACAGCATGACGAGGAAGGCCGCGGCGAACGCGATCCAGTAGAGCGGGTAGATCCGGATGAAACGCTTCATCGCGAAGACGAAGACGGCCCTGCCCCGGCCTACCTGCCCGAGCTCGCCGATCGAGCGCTGGAGCACGTTGTAGATGATGAAGCCGGAGATGACGAAGAAGACATCCACGCCGGCCGGGCCGATGGCCGCGAAGAACGGCTTGACCCAGTAGAGGCGGGTCGGGCCGAGGTTCCAGAACATGTGGCACGAGACCACCATGAGCGCCGCGATGGCACGCATGCCTTGGATATTGCGGTATGTCATGCCACGCCGTTCCCGGAACCGGTGATGTAGGTGCCATTGGGCTTCCCCGGCGTTGCACCCGCCGGTTGCCTGCGTGCTGGCGTCCCTTCCACAATCATCGGCAGGATCCCCGTGCAGGCGCCGTCCCATGCCACACCCAGAGCCAACTCCTGGCGGCGAGCTCGGCCGCATGCTCAAGGCCTGGCGCGGCATGCGGGGGCTGAGCCAGCTGAGCCTGTCGCTGGAGACGGGCGTATCGCAGAAGCACCTGAGCTTCATCGAGAGCGGACGCACCGTTCCCAGTCGCCAGACCCTGATGGCCGTGGCCGATGGGCTGGACATGCCGTTTCGGGAACGTAATGAGCTATTGCTCGCCGCCGGCTACGCGCCACAGTTTGCGGAAGAAAGCTGGGATGCCGCCGGCATGGCGGTCGTTCGCCATGCTCTGGAACGCATGCTTCGCCAGCACGAGCCGTATCCCGCGGTCGTGATGGATCGCTGGTGGAATGTCGTAATGGCGAATAGCGCCACCACCCGGCTGTTCAATGCCTTCATCGACCTGGACCGCTGGCCGCGCCCGCGAAACCTTCTGCACCTGTTCTTCGATCCAGTCGGGCTGCGGCCTTTCGTGCCCGATTGGCCGCGTTTCTCCGCAGCGCTCCTGCAGCGGGTACGGCGCGAAGCGGTGGCTGGCGTGATGGATGAGGACACCCAGGCCTTGCTGGCCCAGCTGCGCGCCTACCCCGGTGTCGATGGCACCGCCGCTTTCGAACCCTCTGCGCCCGATCTTCCCGTCATCCCGCTGACCCTGAGCGATGGCGAACGCCGGCTCAGCTACTTCTCGCTCGTTACCACGGTAGGGACGCCACGCGCGCTGGGGCCCGAGGAGTGGCGACTGGAGTGCATGTCACCGGTGGATGAGGCCACCGAAGCCTGGCACGCCGCCGTTATTCCTGTGGCGTAATTGCCGGCCTATCGGGCGCTGCACAGACTGGTCTCCACACCCAACACCCTGCCTGTGGAGGCAACCATGACCCGCACGTCTTCCCGCTTCAGCGACTATGTTTTCAGTGCCCAGCCGGGCTACGACGAACCGACCCTGCGCGAGGCGTTCTCGCAGGCCGTACCGCTTACGTCGGTCGTCATCTACTGCTATGACCCGCGCGTCCGCGAGATCCCGGAGGCCGTGGCGAAGTTCCTGGGCAACCAGGTCTACCCGGGCGACGTCATTCTCGACGCGAATGGCAGCCGGGTGGGTTCGACGACGACCATGGGCACGGTCTCAGTCGCCGCCGGCCGCGCCGTCGATGCGATCCGCTCGGTCACGGTGGGCGAATACCTGTTCGGCATCGAGACCGTGGTGGTCGTGCACCACTCGAACTGCGGCGCCACGTCGTACACCGCCGACCGGATGGTCGCGAACTATGCCCACGAACACGACGGCGCCGATATTTCCAAAGCGTACGACGCAGGCTCGGTGAGCATCAGCGATTACGAGGATTCGCTGGCCTACGACGTTGCGCTGCTGCGCGCAGCGCCGGGCGTACCGAAGCACGCCGACATCCTCGGCCTGTTCTACAACACCGACACCGGTGAACTCACGGAAGTGGTGCGTAATCCCGCTGTTCGCGGCTGAGTGACGCACAAAAAGAAAGGGCCCTGATTGCTCAGGGCCCTTTCCGGTTTGGCTGGGAGACTAGGACATGCATAAAGTCTACCCAACTACTTGATTTCAGGCCATTCGGCGCTCGGTCAGCATTGGAGGGATTGCTCTCCAATTTTGACCAAGAGAGCGAAGCCTATCACGGACGGCGACGGCTGCAGCCCATCTCCGGACCTGGCTTGCCACAAGCGTGTCTCGGCCATTGAGACGTGTCAGCAGGGGTCTCTCCCGAGGTTGAACAACTGTCCGAGCACGATCAAACTAGGGCCGGACACCTGCAGGATTGAACCGATGTCCAGAGCCACCCCGCTTCCGGCCGCCCCCCGTTCCATTGAACTTTTCACTGGCGCTGGCGGTTTGGCCCTAGCCACTCATATGTCCGGGTTTCACCACGAAAGCCTCTTCGAGTGGAACACTGATGCTTGTGAGACGCTTAGGACCAACTCGGCCCATCCTGCCACTAGAGGGCTCTCTCGCTGGCGGGGAAGGGTCGTGGAAGGAGATGTCCGTGCCGCTGCTTTCGGACAGTTCGACGGCATTGATCTAGTGGCGGGCGGTCCGCCGTGCCAGCCGTTCTCCCTCGGAGGGCGCCACAAGGGCATGGAAGATCAGCGGGATATGATCCCGCAGTTTATTCGGGCTGTCCGAGAGGCTCGTCCACGCGCGTTTATCATGGAAAACGTCCGCGGTCTGACGCGCAAAGCATTCGCCGCCTATCTGAACTGGTCGGTTCTTCAACTGACCTACCCGGAGATTGAGCGTAGGGCTGGCGAGGAGTGGGAGGAACACTTGGCTCGGCTGGAGCAGCACCACACGTCCGCCCCCCGGGCGGAGGGCCTGGCCTACAACGTGGTCCATCGGGTTCTGAATGCGGCTGACTTCGGCGTCCCCCAATGCCGGGAACGTCTGTTCGTAGTCGGATTCCGTTGTGATATCGATGCTCATTGGACCTTCCCTACTCCGACTCATTCCCAGGAGCGGCTCCTTCAAGATCAATGGGTGTCCAAGACCTATTGGAAGCGGGTGGGAGCCAAAGCCACGGCCATGCCCCCAGCCGTGAAGCGTCGGCTTCACAGTCTGGAAAAAATGGACGTTTCGAACACGCTCCCCTGGAAGACGATCCGGGAAGCCATCTGCGATTTGCCCAAGCCGTTTGCCAAAGAAGATCACCATGGTGAGATCTTCAATCATCGCCTTCAACTTGGTGCCCGTCCCTACCCTGGTCACACCGGTAGTCCCTACGACGCCCCCTCAAAAACGCTGAAGGCAGGCGACCATGGTGTCCCTGGCGGGGAAAATATGATTGACTTCGGCGTGGGTGGGGAGAAGCGCTACCGGTATTTCACAATCCGCGAAGCCGCCCGCATCCAAACCTTCCCTGACGCTTGGCATTTCCGGGGCGCATGGAGCGAAGCAATGAGACAACTTGGCAACGCGGTTCCAGTAGACCTGGCGAAGGTCGTGGCAGGGAGCGTGGCGGCCACGTTGGCTGCCACGGACAACCCGCCTCAACATGCACGCGATCTACAACTTTGACTTTCTTGACACGATTTCCCGCCAACTCTACGAAAGGCTGGGAGCCCTGCCAGCCACCGCGCTGACGCCTACATCGCTGGGTGAACTGGCGGCTTTTCAGTCAGAAAAGATGGCCCGGCAGGGGGTCTACATGCTTTATGTGGATGGAAATCCCGTCTACATAGGCAAAGCCGACGATGTCCGCGACAGGCTGTTTCAACACCGGACAAAACTTTCAGGGCGGCTACACGTGGACATGGAAAACGTAGCCTACAAGTGCCTGCTCCTCGACAAGAGCATGAGCACGGCCGCCAACGAGACGATCCTAATGGGGCTGTTTATGCAGCACCATACAGGGATGTGGAACAACTCTGGCTTTGGACCGAAAGACCCTGGCAAAGAACGAGACACGACCCGCCCTAGCAAGTTCGATCAGACCCATCCCATTAATGTGGATTTTCCGATCGCGGGATTGGAAGCGTCGGAGACCATTGGTGCGCTGTTTGCCAGATTGAAACAGACCCTTCCCTTCGTCTTTCGCTATGAATCGCTTCCGAATCAGATTTCAGAAACGGTCGTCACCCTGGATGGGGTGCCACACACGGCGATCGCACTGCTTAGGGCGGCCATGGCGACCTTCGATCCGGGCTGGCGCGCCGCAGTTCTCTATTACGGCATGGTGATATACAAGACTAGTAAATCCTATCCTCATGCGCTAAGTGTCATTGATTCGCCATCAGGATAAACGGTCGCTCACGACTCCGACTGTAGAAAGCACTGGATTCGGTCCGATAAGAGCGAGGCGTCCTTTGTTTGACACTCCCAGACGACCATCACTCTCCATCCTTCCGCCTTCAGACGATGAATAGCCAGCAGGTCCCGTGACACGTTCGCCTCCAGTTTCGGGATCCAGAAGTCCAGCCGTGATTTTGGCAGGCGTGCCAGTTTGCATCCGTCATGTCGATGCCAAAAACAGCCGTGCACGAATATCACCGATTTCCGGCCAGGGAAAACCAAATCAGGCTTTCCCGGCAAGGCGGCGACATGAAGCCGGTAACGGTATCCCAGGCCATACAATAGCCTTCGGACCACCATTTCAGGCTTCGTGTCCTTAGCCTGGACACGGGACATGCGTTCCGAGCGCTGTTTCGGAGTCAATGTGTCCATAGGCGTCAGCCTATCCCATGGTTGCATGCCGTCTCACCGTAACCTATCCGGCCTTCTCACCAGTTCATGTGCGGGCCTGGGCGAAACCGACAGCCGACGTTCGAGTTCGGCAATGAAGGCTTCCCAGTCGGCGCCATAGACACCAACCAAACGCCGGCATACCAGCAGGTCCACGCCTCGCTGGCCCAGTTCGATCTCCGAGATGGTCGTCTGGCTGGTCCGCATCTGTTCCGCCACCTGGTCCTGGCGCAGCCCCGTAGCCAGCCGAAGTTCGCGCAGCAGCGAGCAAAGCACCTGCTGCTCGTGCTTATGGACCGATGTCAGTTTGGGAACGTGCTTGGGCATGCGGACCTCGACGGACCCCGCACGCTAATCCCAGCGTGTGTTTACACTATTTTCAGGCATGCACCCGAAAAACGGGTGTAATCTCCGTGACGCGCCGCTGATGGCGCTCTTCAGGAACAGGGACCATGTTGGATTGGATGTTTGGTGGCAGAAGCCGCCCGCTGGGTTGCACCTTGGTTTTGGCCATCTGCGGGGCGTGGGGGCCTTCTGCCCACGCCGCGACGCATTACCTGACCGTTATTAATGACGACGCCGTCCCGGCCACCTCCGTTGAGGCCGCGCCCACGGGAACCAACGACTACCGCCCATTGGACACGGCCGGATCGCTCCAGGGCGGCCGGGCCGGCCAAGTCATGGTCGCATTCCCCGATGGCCAGTGCGTGTTCGATCTCCGGGTGAGTTACCCCGACCGGGGGCCGATGACCATCACTCAGTGGAACATCTGCCGCCAGCCCACGCTGTATCTGGGCAAGGCCCGCCGCGCCGGCATCCGCCAAGCCCACCCGCACTAAGCACCCCTAACCTACCAAGGAGGAAGAGATGCCTTTTATCCCTGTTTTGGTGGTGGCCTGGTTGCTGGTGACCGGGCTGCTCTTGGTTCTCGGCGCCCCGTTTACCGTCTCGGCCGTCCTGGCGTTTGTGCCGGCGCTCATGACCGGAGGGCTGACCCGCCTGCGTTGGGGCCCCCAGCCCTTGAAGGATCGCCAGTTCACTGCGAAGAGCGAACCACCACTGACGGCATCCTATGCCGCTGACAACATTGCCCTCGACCTGACCACTCAACGGCTCTGGCTGAAGGACCTGCGCGGCCGCAGCTACATCCTCGACCGGGCGGAGATCGCGGAGTGGGAGCACACCTGGACCGACACGGCAAATGGCTTCGGGAAGCGGTCCAGGATCCGCAATGAGATTGGCATCCGGGTCCGCCGACTGGACACCCCCGTGATCCGGGTGGCGTTCCGCCGCTACTCCGATGCCTTCAATGGCAATCGGAACTTCGAACAAGCATCCGAGTGGCAGAACCGACTGACCACGTTCCTCAATGACTGATGGGCAGAATGCCGCAGGGGCGCCCCCTGGCGCTCTTGCGGCTCGATGTGAGGGGCAAAAATCCGACTTCGGTGGGACGGCGGATTATGACAAGGTGACCTGATGCGTCACCTTCATGAGAAGCCCAGGAGCGAGCGGCGATGGAGAGTATCCGGAGAACGGCGGCGAGTAGCCGGGAAAAATATGGGAGGGGTGACAGAGAGTTACTGGCTTTTCTGTATTAACACCTATAGACCCTACATACTCTCCCGGTCTCGTTTGCTGGTCAAAAAATGACCATTTCGAAGCGTTATAGGGGTGGCTTGGCATCGGCTCATCTACGTCACCCTCCCACAGCCGTCCAGGGAGTCAAGTCAGCGTAGGAAACTGCGTAAGTGGTTGCGCAGGTGGGAAATGTGACGGGCGTCACGCGTTTTCGGCAGTAAACGACAGGGGACGCGGTTGACGTTTCTGACGGTCGGCCTACAAAACGGCCCCCTTCTTCGCATTGTTTGCCCATGCCGTCCGCTGGCCTCCCTCAATCGCCCCCTCGTCCGCCCCTCTACCACCTCCATACGGGGCCAGACGGCGCAATCGACTTTTCGCCAACCTGCGCCGAGGGCCATGCCCTGGGCATGGCGTTCATTGAGCGCATGTGGGAACTGGACCGTATCCGGGACGCCTCGCCCCGAGACGCTGCGGGACTTCCCATTACCGTGCCGCCGCCTGCGGTCCCCCGTCCCCACATGCCAGCGCCGCCCCCGGCAC
The DNA here is from genome assembly GCF_055584245.1 of Luteibacter sp. NPDC104163. Taxonomy (NCBI): domain Bacteria; kingdom Pseudomonadati; phylum Pseudomonadota; class Gammaproteobacteria; order Lysobacterales; family Rhodanobacteraceae; genus Luteibacter; species Luteibacter sp. NPDC104163. Next base: position 32,687 of record NZ_JBVJMK010000017.1, on the reverse strand, counting down.
CTCGGGCTATCGCGGAGCCTGCCCCCGTGTCACCGGCTGCGGAGACCTCCACGGTCGTTGTTGGGAAGACCTTGAGCGAACTGATTGACCTCCACCTGGCCAACCTGCGGCACGGGCCGAAGCGGGCAACGCCAGCCACGCGAGACCGGCAGGCCGCGCTCAAACTCCTGGTGGAAACGGTTGGGGACCGGCCGATCGCTGACCTGACCTCTGCCGATGCCATTGTGTTTGCCGATCTTCTGGCCGTTTGGCCGAAGCGGCGCCAGAACTTCCCTCACCTCGCCGACCTGCCCGCACCCGAGGTGGCCGCCCGAGCCAAGCGGGCCAAACTGCCGGTGATCGGCCTGGGCACCCAACATAAGCACTTGATGCATGTGAACGCCCTGATGAACTGGGCGGTGAAACTCGGCGAGATCCCGGCCAACCCCTTCCATTACGTGGACACTGCCCGCTATCGAAAAGACGAAAACGGCCGGATGCGCAAGAAGAAGGACACCTTTTCCAAGTCAGACCTGCGCGCCATCTTCGACGCTGCCCACATGCGCACGCACAACGCACCGCATAAGTATTGGGTCCCCCTCATCGGTCACTTTACGGGGATGCGGGTCAACGAGATCACTCAACTCTACCTCGATGACGTCATGCGAAAACCCTACCTCGATGAAGAGGGCGAGGAGCATGAGGTGCTGGTCTTCAACATTACCCCCGACGGCGATGGCCAAAGTGTCAAGACGTCCTACAGCATCCGCGCCATCCCCGTGCCGAAAACCCTCCTGGATCTTGGCTTTGAACGCTACATCGAAGATGTCCGCGCCAGCGGAGCAAAACACCTTTTTCCCGGCATCCCTTGGGAGGAAGGCGGCCCAGGCAAAACTGTGAGTCAGTGGTTCAACGGGGTCCACCTGCGGGAGGTGTGCGGCATCAAAAGCCCACGCAAAACTCTCCATTGCCTGCGCCACACCCTGACGACCCTCATGGAGCGGCGGAAGGTCCCGGACAGCATCATCTGCGCCATCAATGGACACTCCCCCGGTGAGGGAGTGGACAAGAAAACCTATGTCGCCGATGCGACCGTGCTGGAGTGCCAAGAGGTGTTGAAGGCGTTGCCCTTCCCTCCCCTGGCACTGGAGCCATATGCGTCAGGGCGGTTCGACCGATACCTGGCAAGGGCGGCGGCCGAACGGGAGCGGGAGGAGCGGACAAAGGCCGAAGGCGGAGAGTTCAAACGAAGGAAAGGCCCCGCTCCTATGAGCGGGGGTTAACAGCGACCCCATAACGATCAGTGGCGAGCCGGAACTCGCTTCAACTCGGGCTTCCTTCGTTCAATCGCTTCCCGCCAACCGTCCAACTTGTTGATGTCAGCCAAGACCTCTTCCGGTGTCGGCACTTCGACGTCGCCATGCTTGGGAGTGTCGTGCGCATGACTTGAACAGTGGGCCATGTTCTCAACCACCGTAGCCACGTCTTCATGACGGACCTCCACCTGTTTTAGCCGGTTTGTCTCGACCGACTTCCTGAAACGCTCCACGGTCCCATTTAACAACACCTCCTCGACACACCCCTCCCAAGCCTCGCGCAAGGTCTTGTAGAGTTTCCCGACCGCCTCCTTGTAAGCCAACTGCTCGCCGTCCCGTCGAAGTCGAACGCAGTTGACTTGGTCATCGCGTAGCCTTCGAACACGGGCTGCGGTGCTCATTCCCTCAAATGGAAGGTCATCGGTAGCAACACCGAAACCATCGCGGGTTTGGGACAACGTGCGTGTGGTCAACTTCACCTCGAACTTCTGCGCCGCCTTAGTAAGTGCGAACAGGAAGAAGATGTCATGGGTGAACACGATGACCTGGCGGTCCCTCGCCTCCCCGGCAATCCGACGTGCCACACGCTGACGCCGCAGGTGATCAAGGGAACACACCGGATCATCGAAGATGATGCCGCTGCCATCCCCCGACAGACGGCGTTCGGTCAAAAATGAAGCGATGGCCACCGCACGCTGCTCGCCTTCACTTAGCACATCCTTGGCAGGATGCTTGCCGGGCCGCTCAAGCACGAGTTTGAATGTTGATCGTCCGCGCTCGCCTTCAGGCTTCATTGCCACCTTCAGGTCAGCGATGTCCAGAATGCTCAACTCTTCGTTAAGTGCGTTTGCCAAGATCTCCGTGGCCATGTTCTTGGTCAACTCGGTGGACTTCCGTGTAATGCCGCCGGTTAACAAATCCTCTTCGCAGGCGAGCAACTTCTTCTGATGCGCATGCCGGGCTATGGCCCGAAGAGCCGCTTCCTTGAGTTCGCCAAGCAGACGCCGGTCTTCGAGTTCGGCCCGCTCCGATACCAAGGACTTTTTCAACTCTTCGTCGGTCGCCTTCTCCATGGTCTCCTGCTGACCTTTGAGAACGTCAATCAGGTCATCCAATCCTTTGATCGGGCTTTCCGACAACTCTGGAACTTCTCCCCATTCGTTGTTTCCAGAGACGCGCACGATGGCAGCCTGCCGCTCTTTCAAGGACTCCTGGAAGTCGGCACATATCAGAGCCAGAGGCTCGGATAGTTGGTGAAGTTCGCCCTTAACCGCCTCCGTCAAGCCGATATCCATGGACGCCCCGCGCAACTCCAGAAAGGCGGCTGATGCCGTCTCCTTCGCGGTGTCTGCCCTCTTCTGTGCCTCACCGGTCACGAACCGCTCAAAGGATTCGAGGCGTTCGGCGGCCTCTGCGTCCAATGATTGCTGACAGAGGGGGCAGGCCTGCCCTTCGTGGAGGTGTGGGAAGGCCTTGACCGGTTCCGACGTAATCGCAAACGCACGAGCCGCCTCGAACATCGAGCGCCAGAGGTCGCCACCAGTGTGAGGCAGTTGGTCCGGTCTCTCGTGGAAGGCTTTAGCCGTCAGCGCCGCTTCCAACTTGGCCTCATTGGAACGGGCGATGAGGGCTTTGAGGCTCTCTGTTTTGTCAGGGCCGATGGCCGCCGTAGCGGTTGCCGCACAGTCCCGGACCGCCTGAACACGGAGCGCCTGGTTCTTCAGGGCCAAGGCCTGCGCTGCTGGGTCTGGGACGGCCAACGCCCGGATGACGGTTTCCAGCCGTTCCTCTTGCTCCGCATTCAAGCCTGCGGCTCCGATGACCTGGGCCTCCGATACCTTGCCGGGTAGCCCGGCTGCGATTTTTCCCGCGACGGTGGTGCGCTTGGCCAAGTCGTCGAACGGCTGGACGTCCGGCGCGTGCTCGCCGCTTTCCTTCTGAACCAGTGCTTTCAGGCGACCGCACGCGGTTCCTAGGTCGGCCAGGATATCGAGGCCTGCGGGGCTGTAAGCGAAGTCGCCATTGTTGTCGAGGAAGGCGCGGGCGCACCGGTGATCGAACACGGCAATCCGATCGAGCGGTGGAACTTCAACCGTTCCGTTGACCCAGGCGATGGTGTGCTCTTCATCGCCAACAACCGTGACCAGTTCAGCGCCGGGAACCCCTGCCTCGTTCTGCGGGAGATTTGTGTTCGGGTAGACCTTCTCGGTCTTGTCCCGGGCAAAGCAGGCCTGTTTGAGGACTCGGGCATAGCCCGATTTGCCCGAGCCATTCGAGCCGTAAATCACCGTCAGGCCCGATGTCGAAAAGGTCAGGTTTCCGGTCGTGGCCAGCGCGTTGACGTTGCGCGGGTTGCGGATCGCCAGGAGACCCACAGGTGGGCCGGCTTGCCCTCGGGCAGGAACCTCTCCGCCGAGCGCTCGCGCTTCTCGTCCGTCCGGGTCAGCGATGCCGTGCTTCGATTTCAAAATGGCCAAGAGGTCGTTGTCGTCATCCGCGGTGAGGTATCCGACCTCATCCAACCGGGCGACCGCCTCCCGCTGCCAATCCACCTGGCCGCGCGACCAAGCCCTCACTTCGTCCAATATCGTCATTGCTCCTCCCCTGTTGGCGTCCTGCCACGGAAGCACCCTGCCCCCGCAAGCGGGCCCAGATTACTGCGACTGGCGGCTGCGGTGGACGGGTCCGTTAGGGGCGTGGTCGAGGCCCCGGCACCCGGTAGGTGAGCCTGGGTTCCAGGATGGTCACGGCCGGCACCTTCCCGCTGGGATCAGTCCCCACGCTTGGCATGGCTTCGGCACGCTGCTCCGGCGTCATGGCCGCCAGGAGCGGCGCCACGAGATCCGGGCCGACCCTCTCCAGCGAGGTAAGCGCAGACCGCAGGCGGCCTCGGGCTGTCGACAACCGCCGCTCGATCTCCCGAACAGCCGCAGCCCGTGCCTTGGCTTCGGAACGCTGGCCTTCAACGATGCCCTTAGTGGCCTGGACGGCACGCTGATGGAAAGCGATGTCATGGGCCAGGTCACGCCACGCGGCTGGCTTTCGGCCCACCAGCCTGCCCGCTCGCATCCGAATAGGATGCGCCTGGGCCCATGCCTCGGCTCGTTCATTCGCGGCGGTGCGCTGCCGGCGTGCCTCGTCGAGCTCAAACGAGGCTTCCAGTTCGGCCGCTTTCGTTCGACGGGCCGCGCTTTCAACCTCGATGAGGCGGCCGGCAAGTCCGCGGAGCAGACCGAGCGCCCGTTGGACGGCCCGCGCCAGCCGTAGGATTCTTCCCCATCGTTCATCACCGGGGACCGTCCGCGGGGCCAGTGCTTCGAACCGGACCACGAGGGAGGCGTCAGGCGGTAGGTCGGCCAGTTTGTCCTCGTCGGCGCGCTCATCAACGTATGAGGCAGGGTCAACGACGACCGAAGGGGCAAGGTCCCCCACCGCGGGCTCTGGCTCTGCTCCACTCCACGCCGAACGCTCTCTGGTCACGTCCGCCCTGGCCGCACCGCGCTGGATTTCGACGTCCCCGGAGTGAGCGATCTCGTAAGCCCTGCTAGCCACCATGATGTCCCGGACGGCATCGCCCTTCCGGGTGAAGAATCCCTTCCGCTCAAGTGCCACGGCATTGGACCCAAGGGTTGGCTGCGGGGTCAGGTCGAGCCCTAGGCGCTCGTAACTCCGATATTCATAGCGGGCATCCATGCCGGCGTCGGCGGCGGCCTCGGTCGCTAACTCGGACCAGACCCGGTTGAAGGTCTCCACCATGCCCCGGCCCAATGCCTTGCTCGCGAGCATCGGGTGACGGGCACCAAACACCACCGACACCTCCCCGACCCCGGAGTCGCCACCGTCGGCGGGATGGGTGACCAGCGGGCGCGAAGGGAAATACAAATGAGCGTGGAAACCCTGGAGGTGGTCTGGCTTGACCTGGCCCAGGGCGTCCACTGCCGCGTCGCGATGAAGGCCGACGGACACGGGCGTGCCGAGTTGGTCCATGATGAAGCGGGCCAACTTCTCGGCCAGGCGCCCGGCCCGCTGGTCATCGAGACCGAGAGGGATGGGGATCCGGTAATCCCGGGCGACCTGGGAGTCCTTCCGCTTCTCCGCCAGTTCCACGGCATTCCAGAGTTGCCCCGGATCCGTAGCCCATTCGGGCGCACCCTCCGGCGCCACGGTCATGGCCATAACGACCTCCTCGCCCAGGGCCCGGCGGGTGTAGTCCTGCCAGACCTGTAGGCGCTCGTCCCATAGCCTCAACCCGAGGCGGTAGGCGACGCCGGCAACGGCGCTATGGCCCTTAGAACGCGTATGGATCTCTAGGTGAGGGCGAGCGTGGCGCAGCACCATGTAACAGTCCCCTTGTCCGCCGTCTTCGCGCGGCGTGTTGGTTGCGGCCTTTGTGACCGTCTCGGCGGGTGCGTCCGGTCGGACACGCCGCCCCCATGGGAAGACATCAAAGCAGACGGAAGGGATGTGTCAAGCGTCCTTGACACAAGCGAGGCAGCCTAACCCCGGGACGGCTGACCAACAGATAAAAGAAAGCCGCGCACGGGGCGCGGCCTGGGCCTGCTCTGGACTTTCAGCAGTTGCAGGTGACTTTGGCTTTGAGCGGCGTGTTGGCACAACACATAGACGCGCTCTTGCTCGTGATGTTGCCCTGGTTTTCCAAGTTACTGCGGATGCCGGGACCGGGAGGCAAGGGCGAACGCCACCGCGCCGACTACGCCGGCGAGCAGCGAGCCGGCCAGGATGCCCAACTTCACCTCGCCCTGAAGTTCGGGGTGATTCGGAAAGGCCAACATCCCGATGAACAAGGACATCGTGAAGCCGATGCCGCAGAGCCACGCGGTCGCGAACAGTTGCCCGTGGCTGGCCTGCGGGGGAAGTTCAGCCCAGCCGGCTTTGATCGCAAGCCAGGCGGCCCCAAACACGCCCACCACCTTGCCGATCGCGAGGCCCAGACCGACGCCCAGGGTGGTGGGCGCGAGCCATTGGTCTACCCCCGAGCCTGCGAAGGAGATGCCCGCGTTGGCGAAGCCGAACAGCGGAAGAACGAGCACCGGAACCAGGCGGTGGAGGGCATGCTCCAGTTGGAGCAAGGGCGAGTGCGAGCAGTCGCCGTCCGAGGGTGGCCGACCGTCTTTATCCCGGAGAGGAACACAGAGGGCCGTGGCGACCCCGGCCAGCGTGGCATGGACGCCGGAGGCATGGACCAGCACCCACAGCACCGCACCGAGGTGCAGGTAGGGGCTCAATCGCCGGACCCCTGCCCGGTTGAGGCCCGCCATGGCCACGACGACGCCCACAGCGGCCGCCAGATACCCGAGTTGAAGGTCCGGGGTGTAGAACAGCGCAATGATGACCACCGCACCCAGGTCGTCAATGATGGCCAAGGCGGCAAGGAAGGCCTTCAACGAGGTCGGGACCCGTGGCCCCAGGAGAGCGGCCACGCCGAGAGCAAACGCAATGTCAGTCGCCGACGGGATGGCCCAGCCGTTGCGGGATTCGGGGTGGGCGCCGTTGAGGGCCAAGTAGATCAACGCCGGCACCACCATCCCGCCCAGCGCGCCCAGCCCAGGCAAAATCCGCAGCCGCGGGGTGGCTAGTTCGCCATCCACGAACTCCCGCTTAATCTCCAAGCCGACGAGAAGGAAGAACACGGCCATCAGCCCGTCGTTGATCCAATGGAGCACCGAGAGCGGCCCAACCTCGACGTGGAGCGCGTGCTCATAGGCGTCGGCCCAAGGCGAGTTGGCCACGACCATGGCCAGGGCGGCGGTGCCCATCAGGACCAATCCGCCCGTGGCCGAGCCGGACATGAAGTCAAGGACCCGCTGAAGCGGACGCCAGATCAGGGTGGAAAGCATCACGATCCGATCAAAAACGAAGACATCCCACCCTAAGGGAATGGGAGAGAAAGGTGAACTTCGCCAGGAAATCCGACGCTCGCCTCCCCCATGTTTGCGGTATTGTCGAACGGATGCCCGACACGTCGAACATGCCCCCGACCATCGCGCTCGTCGGCGACGAGGCACCCTTGCTGACGGCGCTGGCCGTCACCCTTGAACGCACTGGCGAGAAAGCGGTGATCGTCCACACCGCTGCGGCGGCTCGTCTGATCCTGGCGGCGGCTCCCGCTATCAACACCGTCATCTGCCGGTGCCACCAGTCCGGCGAGCAGCCTGGCCTGACCCTGCTGGAGGAACTGGCCGCCATCCGTCCTGATCTGGCGCTGATTGGGCTATGCGGGCAGACCAGCCATGCGCACGAGGATGGCCCGAACGGCTGCCACTACCTTGCGGCGCCCTATGAACTCGACGACATCCGCAGGGTGTTGGCCTGGGCTCGCCTGGATGCGTATGGACGAGCCATGGCGTCGTAAGACAGCAGGACTGGCTCCGTCGAGATCCCATGCGCTCGTGGCGACGGAGAAGGCAACGGCGGGATACGTGTGCGGGCGCCAGAATGAAAAAGCCGCCCCCGCAGACCAAGCAGGGGCGGCCGATGGCGGGAGGGGGTGGGGGATCCCGCCGGTGGTGATCATGGAGGAAGCGGCAGGCGATTTCATCCTCTTAGGAGCGATCTGCCGAAACCGCGCTCAATGGGCGCATAACACCCACGGCTCACGTTCGGACGATTCCGAGCAAGTCGTTGGCCTCGTCCTCGGTCATGGCCTCTGCTTCGACGAAGAACGACACGGGCGCGCCCGTGGTCACGTCTTTGAGCACCGTGGGGCCGGGATTTCTAAAATCACCTTCGACACAACCGCCGAGCGTGAGAAAACCCTCCTCCAGCGAGCCGACGGTAAACCCGCCACAGCGCTCGATCAGCGCCATGCGCAGTTCGTCGTGAAACCAAATCACCTTGCCAAACATTCCTCACCCGTCCTGCCGCCAGCCGGGGACCTGGCACTTCCCTCTATGTCGGCCACCCGGGCGAACGGTTGAATCGGTCGCAGTCACAAATGTGAAATCCATGACTTTTTCCGATTTTCACGAGGATCGCGGTTTTGATAGATAACGCACATGTGCCCCTTCGATTCTCCGCCAATCGGCCCTGACGGAACCGACCCGAGCGACCTGCCCGACGACCGCCTGACGCTCGTCATGGCCGGTTTGATCCAGGACTGCCAAGCCGCTGGCGCGGCGCTGCTCCAGAGTGACCTGACCCACGCGCTCGCCCGGGCCCGGGTAATCCACCAAGTGGCACGGCTGGCCAATCTGGGCGACATTGATGCGCTGGCCGCCGGGCTGGAGCACGCCATCTTGGCGGCGGCGGAAGGGCGGCCCACGGGGGTGGGCCTGGCCTTCGACCGACTATCGAGGGCCCTCGACGACCGGCTGGAGCTAGGCTAGCCATCCATCAGTCAACCGAGGGCTGGGTCTCGTTCGAGTCGAATAGGGTGGGACAGGTTTGGTGGCCGTTGGATCTTGGCTTGACGGGTGACCATATCGTCCTAAGGTGCTCCGACGTCCGTTCGGAGTTGACCATGTCCCGCAAGCATCAGAGCCGTTCGCATGAGCGGCCAACTCATAGGCATGAAAAGCCGGAAATGGTCGTTCGCGGAGAGCGCCTAACGGAGCTGACCGGCGATCAAGCAATCACGGTTGTTTTATGGTGCGGAGGCGGGCTTTGTCTTGTAGCCATTGCGCTCATGATCGACCTCTTACTCAAGTCACTATGAGTTAGATCCGATCTCCATGATCACCGAACCCAAACAGATAACGCCCACCCCGGTCAGAGCGGTCATAACCCTCAAAATCCAAATCGACCCATCCGCTGGTTCTGCGAAAGAAAGTCGAGCCTCATTAGCGAGCGCGATATAGGGGCCGATCAAAAGCATACATAGCACTACTGCCATGAATACGTGGCCTGAAACATGCGCTGCGAGGTGGCACGAGAGCCCGCCGGCAAGGAGCACGCACGAGAGCGCAAAAAGTGGGCGAGCATGTTTGTCTTTGTATATTCCATAACCGGCCGCGATGCCAGCGAAGCAAGGAAACACGTAGGCCAGGAAATCGAACGCGTTTTTTGTATCTTCGATGTCTATGCTGTCATGTGCCTTGAGGCCAAGGATCACCGCGGTATAGAGGCTAAAAATGGAAAATAAGAGAACGAAGGCAAGGACTGGCGTATGCCGATACAGCCATTCAGGCAGATTCTTTGCGGGCACAGATCGGGGCAACAAACGCGCCAGCCGTTCTCTAGCCAGCTTCAAGTTCTGGCGCCTGTTGTATACGACTTTTTCCTTCGTCATCTGGCAGTCCCGTTCAAAGCAACGGCGATCATTCGGATGTCCAACCAATCATGCCAAGGTAGGCCAGGAAAAAACTGGGCCAACTCCTCCGGCTTCCATGGACGCATGTATGAGCCAGCGTGCGTGTCCGGCATTGGATCACCATTCTCATGCCCCACCAGCGCGCGGCGACGTTCCGCAGGCAGCGGTGCCCACCCCTGAAGTTGCTGGATCATCGTCTTCCGCAAGGAATGAATGCCGATGATGCCGTGAGCCCTCCTCGGCTTCACTCCGATGGTGCCAAGGTAGTAGTTGAAGCCCTTGGAAATGCTGTTGCCTTTGCCGGCCGCGCTGTCAATGCGCATGTGCGGGAAGAAGCGCTCGTGGCCCTCGTCACGGAGACGGTCGACGCGCTCCATGATGCCCAAAGCAAGAAGGTCGGGATGAAGCGGGACCAGCCGTTCGCCACCCTCGCCCGTCTTGATGCTCTGGCCGTCGGAGTCCGCACAAATCCTCACGCATGGCACGCCATCGAGCACCACAAAATCCCGCAGAAAAAGTTGGGCAATCTCTCCGACCCTCGCCCCCGTATAAAGACCGAGGATGGCGCCCCAGCGCACATGATCTTTGCGAATCCGCTTGAAGTTCTCGGGATCGAAAATCCGCTTAAGCGTCGGCTGCTCGAACGGCTCCCAGCCATGCCCACTGGACCGGCGCGCGGCCTTTTCCGCCTTCTTGGCAACGACCAGGCCCTTGATCGGATTCTCGCGAATGATGCCCTTCTGGATCAGGGACTCAAAAAGCTGAGCGACGTGGCTGACCTGGTTGGCAACATAAGGCTTGCTCTGGCCCGACCGCAATAACTCATCGCTCCACTTGCTGGCCCGCTCCCGGGTCAACTGGGCCACGAAACTGAAGGGGCCGATGGCTTTACAGAAGTGGTCCAACGCCCGTTTGCGCTGCGCCCACGTATTCGGCTTCATCGCCAGCGATTCGACTTCGGCGTAGTCCTTGATGGCGTCAGCCAGGGTCAGCCGGGAGGTTGAGGCCGGCGTCGGTGCGACCCAGCGATCGGCGGAAGGAGGCGCGTAGGGGCGGGCATCGAGAACGGCTCGCAGCACCTCCATGCCCTGCTTGTGCTCCCGCTCCGAGCCATCCGTCTTGAACCGGAAGCCCTCGGGCGTCTCCAGTTCCCATTTGCCGACCTTGGGCGGGTTCGTCGCAGGCTTCCCCGTGCTGAAGAAGCCCTGGTAATCCTCGTCCCAGTCGTCATCCATCTCGCTCATCCCTGCCCCCATCCGTGCGCGTGCGGTGGCGAACATTTCAGCACACCGCGCTCCCAGTGCATATGCCCACGCTCGGGCCATGGTCGGGTCTTTGGTGCCAAGGGATCGTTTGAGGACAGACAGCCGCAGGAAGGAACGAAGGTCCTTCGGGACGATGATGCGGAAGTGCCACACGCCGGAAGCGTGGCGGAGAAGATGGTGGGGTAGACGCATACAGGTTGACCAACCAAGTTGACCAAGCGCGGCTACGGCCCAAAAGAAAAGGGCCCCGGAAACCGGGGCCCTGATCAATGTGGCTGGGAGACTAGGATTCGAACCTAGATAAACGGAGTCAGAGTCCGTTGTCCTACCGTTAGACGATCTCCCAAGAAACCTGTCGACGCGCTCTGACCTTGGAGCGTCGAGTAGAAGCGGATTAGCGCTTCGAGAACTGGGTGGCGCGGCGGGCCTTGTGGAGACCGACCTTCTTACGCTCGACTTCGCGGGCGTCGCGGGTCATGAAACCAGCCTTACGCAGCGGCGACTTCAGCGCTTCGTCGTATTCGACGAGGGCGCGGGCGATGCCGAGGCGGATGGCGCCGGCCTGGCCGGTGATACCACCGCCAGCAACCGTGACCATGATATCGAACTTCTCGCTGTTCTCGGTCAGCTCGAGCGGCTGACGGACGATCATGCGCGAGGTTTCGCGACCGAAGAACACATCAAGCGGCTTGCCGTTGACGACGATGCCACCGGTGCCCTTGCGGAGGAACACGCGAGCTGCCGAGGTCTTGCGGCGACCGGTACCGTAATTCTGCTGGATAGCCATGGCGTTTCCTTAGATGTCCAGCTGCTGCGGCTGCTGGGCGGTGTGCGGGTGCTCGGCACCGCCGTACACCTTGAGCTTGCGGTACATGGCGCGACCCAGCGGGTTCTTCGGCAGCATGCCCTTGACGGCGATCTCGATCACGCGCTCCGGGTGCGTAGCCAGCAGATCCTTGAGACTCGTGGTCTTCAGGTTGCCGACGTAGCCGGTGAAGCGGTGGTACATCTTGTCGTCCAGCTTCGCACCGGTGACAGCCACCTTCTCGGCGTTGATCACGACGATGTAATCGCCGGTATCGACGTGCGGGGTGAACTCGGGCTTATGCTTGCCGCGGAGACGGCGCGCGACCTCGGTCGACAGACGACCCAGGGTCTTGTTCGTGGCGTCAATCACGAACCAATCGCGCTTGACGCTCTCCGGCTTGGCGCTGAACGTTTTCATTTCGAAAATACCTGGTTTGCCGCCCACCAAAGGGACGGAACACGGAATCGGTGAAAGCAAAGACGCGAGAGAATAGCGATTTATCCTGCATCGCGCAAGCCCACCTAACAGGTGAGCTTCGGGCCGACAATCATAGCATGATGACGCGGCCTTTACACAAGTGATGCCGTTGGCCGGGTCCGCTCGCCGCGACAAGCAGCCGCAACACGATCACCCCGCCAGGGCACCCGTCCATTGTAACGTGTGCAGGTCCCCACGTTCAAAGGAATCCCCGTGTCCGTCCGCACCCTGACCCCGTTCGATCGCCTGCTGGCCGGGCTGGAGCGCGCCATGGAGGCCGTGGGCGGCTCGCCGGAGGCGCACCGCCGCTCCCCGGGCGATGCCGTGCCCGATGCCGCCCTGGACGATGCCGAGCGCCGCCACGCCGCCGGCCTGATGCGGATCAACCACGTGGGCGAGGTGTGCGCGCAGGCGCTCTATATGGGTCAGGCCGCCCTGGCCCGCACGGAAGAAACCAAGGCCCACCTGCTGCACGCAGCGCAGGAAGAGACCGACCACCTGGCCTGGTGCGCCGAGCGGCTGAAGCAGCTCGATTCCCGCCCCAGCCTGCTCAACCCCCTCTGGTATGCAGGCAGCTACGCCATCGGCGTGGCCGCGGCGGCCGTGGGCGATCCGATCAGCCTGGGCTTTGTCGTCGAGACGGAGCGTCAGGTGGAGGCCCACCTGGCCGAGCACCTGGAGAAGCTTCCGACGCAGGATGACCGCTCGCGGTCCATCCTGAAGCAGATGCAGGAGGATGAGGTCCGGCATGCGGATGCGGCGCAGGCGCGCGGGGGGATCGACCTGCCCTTCCCGATCCCGGGGCTGATGCATGCGGCTTCGGCTGTGATGAAGGCTGTCGCTTACCGGATCTGAGGCAACCGGGATCGCGCGCAAGCGCGCTCCCACACCGGATCTGCGTCGCTCTTGTGGGAGCGCGCTTGCGCGCGATACCTACGGAGACAGCGACCCAACAAAAAAGCCCCGCTTTCGCGGGGCTTTTCAGTTACATCAGGTTGCGGCCGTGGAAGAGTTCCTCGATCTCGCGGCGGAGCAGCGATTCGATGCGCTGGCGCTCCTTGAACGAGAGATCGTCGGCCTGGGCCTCGAACAGGTAGGTGTCGAGGTCGAAGTCCTTGATGTGCATCTTCGTGTGGAAGATGTTTTCCTGGTACACGTTCACGTCGAACATCTCGTACTTCTGGCGGATGTGCTTCGCCAGGTAATCCTGCACCGAGTTGATCTTGTGGTCGATGAAGTGCTTCTTGCCCTTCACGTCACGGGTGAAGCCGCGCACGCGGTAATCGGCGATGACGATATCCGACTCGAAGCTGTCGATCAGGTAGTTCAGGGCCTTCAGCGGCGAGATGACGCCGCAGGTCGCGACATCGATATCGGCGCGGAACGTGGCGATGCCGTTGTGCGGGTGCGTTTCCGGGTAGGTATGGACGGTGATGTGGCTCTTGTCCATGTGCGCCACCACGGCACCGGAAATGGTGTCGCGGCCCAGCTTCTCGACCACCGGCTCCTCGGAGATGAGGATTGTGACCGACGCGCCCTGCGGATCGTAATCCTGGCGCGCGATGTTCAGGATGTTGGCGCCGATGATCTCGGCCACATCCGTGAGGATCTGGGTCAGGCGGTCAGCGTCGTACTGCTCATCGATGTACTCGATGTAGTTCTGGCGCTGCTGTTCCGAAACGGCATAGCAGATGTCGTAGATATTGAAGCTCAGCGCCTTGGTGAGGTTGTTGAAACCCTGGAGGCGAAGGCGGGGAAGCGGTTTGACCACAGCGACTCTCCGAGGCCGGTAGATGACGGCCAGCAGCAGACACGGGTTAGCAGCAAGGGTCCCCGCAACAAAGGAATGGATGGCGAACGAACAGACGACCAGTCTGCCCCTCGTTTATGAACGGCCTGAGACAGGGGGCCGGCTCCGAGGGGGTAAAATTATGGGGCAAAGTGGCGAGGATTTGAACAAGTTCGAACGGATCGTCATTTATGGTGGATTTTGCCCACCCTAAGTCTGCAATAATCCCGCCGGGGACATGGCGAGTCGGCGACACCTGACGGAAAACCGTCGGTGAGTGCCGATCTTGGGGGCGCCATGCCATAGAAGCTCAACGGAATCAGCTGTGGCACAACTTAAATATCTGCTGCAACAGGCGTTCGAACGGTCGCAGGCTCCGCTGAGCTTCGCTCCCGACCCGGCTTCCATGGGCCGTTTCCTCGACGCATGCCACCGGCGCCGCTACCCGGGTAAAACCGCGATCATCCGTCCGGGCGACCCGGCCAACACCCTCTATTACGTGGTGGATGGCTCGCTCGCCGTCTGCACGGAGGACGAGGAAGGCCGAGAGCTGATCCTGGCCTATATCAACCGTGGCCAGTTCATCGGTGAAATGGGCCTCTTCGTGGAACAGGCGCAGCGCGAGTCGCTGGTCCGTACCCGCACGGCCGTGGAAATGGCGGAAATCAGCTACGAACGGCTGTTCCAGCTGCTCGAGGGCCCGCTGGCCGCCGAATGCCCGAAGCTGCTCTTCGCGATCGGCTCCCAGCTGACCCACCGCCTGCTGCGCACGTCGCGCCAGGTGAGCCGCATGGCCTTCATGGATGTGACCAACCGGGTCTCGCGCACCCTCCTGGACCTGTGCCAGGAGCCGGACGCCATGACCCACCCGGATGGCACCCAGATCCGCATCTCCCGCCAGGAAGTCAGCCGGATCGTCGGCTGCTCCCGCGAAATGGTCGGCCGCGTGCTCAAGCAGCTCGAGGAAGAGCGCATGATCGACGTGTCCGGCAAGACCATCGTGGTGCGCGGCACCCGCTAAGGCCCCAGGGGCCCCGCTCAGGGGCCCTGGAACACCATGTAGACATCCGCCCGCTCGTAATGGGAGCCCGGGCGGATCGCCTGCTGCCTGACGAAGCCGGCCCGCTCGTACATTCCGAGCGCCCGGCCAAGGCGGCTGTTCGATTCAAGGAACAGGCGCTTGCCGCCGCGCTCGCGGAAGGCGGCGATGGCGGCATCCAGCAGGAGCCTGCCAGCGCCCAGGCCGCGGAAGTTCTCGTCCACGCCCATCTTCGAGAGCTCGTACACGCCCTCGCCCTCATGCAGCAGGGCACAGGTACCGATGACTTCGCCGGCGTAGAGCGCGAAGAAAATGGCGCCGCCGGGGTGGATCACCAGCGACTCCGGATCGGCGAACAGCGCGCGATCGACATCCTCGACTCGGAAATGCCGCTCAAGCCACTGCTGGTTGAGCCGGCGGAAATGGTCGGCATAGGCCGCATCCCATGGCACGACCTGCACGCGCTCGCGGGCGAGCGCGGCGCCTTGTTCGAGCACCGTGGCGACCAGCGGCTTCGCGGCCAGCGCCTGCTCGCAGCCATCGATGGCATCGAGCAGGTCAAGCATGCGGGGGCCGAGCGATTCAGCCATGCCCCGGCGCAAGGCCAGCCAGACCGGACCCAGCGCACCAAGCGCCCGCTCACCTGCATCGGTCAGCGCCAGCACGCTGCGGCGCCCGTCGCCCGGGTCGCGCTGGCGTACGACCATGCCGGCCTCGACCAGGCGGTCGGCGAGCTGGCTTACGGCCGAGTGGGTCTGTCCAATGGCCGTGGCGACCTCGGTGACCGTCGTAGGGCCCACGTCGCGCAGGAAGCGCATGACCGGGAACCAGCGCGATTCGATCCCTGCCCCACTGGCACGGTAAACCTCATCCACCGCCTGGTAGAAGTAATCGCTCAAGGCCTTGAGGCGGCTGCCAAGGGCTAGCTCGCGCAGGGAGGACAGGTACATCGGGCATCCATGTGGGGACGGGGCGCAGAACGCGAGGCTAGCCGTGGCGGGATGCCGCACGCAAGCGACGGCGCAGCATCTTCATCCACCGCACGCAGCTCGCTCCGCTATGGTGGTCGCCGTACCCCTGAGATGGAGCGCCCATGGATTGGAGCCAGTTCTTCATGTTCGCCTGCGTCGGCCTGCTCGCGCAGCTAGTCGACGGCGCCCTCGGCATGGCCTACGGGCTCGTGTCCAGTTCCGTGCTGCTCGCCATGGGCCTGCCCCCGGCCGTCGCCAGCGCCACCGTCCATACCGCCGAGATGGTTACCACCGGCGTCTCCGGTGGTGCGCATGCCTTCTTCGGCAACGTGGACTGGAAGTCGTTCCGGCGGCTGGCCATTCCCGGGGTGATCGGTGGCGTGATCGGCGCGTGGTTCCTCGCCAGCGTCCCGGGCGATGCGATCAAACCCTACGTCTACGCCTACCTGCTGATCCTCGGCGTAGTGGTGCTGGTGCGCGCCAGCGGCCGCATCGTCTCGCATCACCGCGTGCGCTACAAAGGCGTGGTGGGCTTCTTCGCGGGGCTGCTCGACGCCATTGGCGGCGGTGGCTGGGGCCCGATTGCTACCTCCACCCTGCTCGCCCGCGGCGGCAACGTGCGCCACACGATCGGTACGGTGAACGCGGCGGAGTTCGTCGTGACCATCGCGATCTCGACCACGCTCATCGCCCATATGGGTGTCCAGCACTGGACCATCGTGCTGGGGCTGTTGACCGGTGGTGTGATCGCGGCGCCACTGGCGGCGTGGCTGGTGCGGCACCTGCCGCCGCGATACGTGATGGGGGCGGTGGGGTGCCTGATTGTCGGGATCAGCCTTTATCAGCTGGGGAATCTGTTCCTCGGGTGAGCTATCGCGCGCGAGCGCGCTCCCACAAGGGCGCGGGAGCGTGGGATCCCTCAGTACCAGCCGAGGATCTCGAGCTTTTCGCCTAGGGGCTTGCGCATCTTTTTCAGCGTCCGGTTGCTGGGGTTTACCAGCTTCGCCGCGTCGGCGGCCTTGAGCATGGCGAGGTCGGAGACCGAGTCGCCGTAGGCGATGGCCCAGGGTCGGGCGATGCCGGCGCGTTCGACAGCCTTCACCTTCATCCCGTCGACGTTGTGCTGCACGAAGTGAACGCCGAACAGGCCGCCGCGCACGCGCGATGCAAGGAGTTCGACGCCGCGCAGGTCCACCTCGTCGAGGATCGTCTGCACCAGGGTGCCGTCGTTGCCGGTCACGATGAGCACGCGATCGCCAGCTTCCACGTGCCGGCGCAGGGTGGCCACGCCATCGCGCACGAAGACACCGGGGCGTCGCGCATAGGTACGCCCGAACGCCGTCAGCAGGCGCTTGTAGTTCGCCTCGGTACGGCCGAAGGTGATCACGCGGAGGAAGACGCGCCCGAGGATCCGCGTGCCCGCCGCGCTGCGCAGCATGAACGGCAGCACGGGGAGCCACGGAAGCGCGAGCAACAGGCGCCAGCGGCCGAAACCGGAGAGGCGCTCGCGGAAGAAGAGTTCCAGCGTCTGGTGGCGCACGATCACGCCATCGAAATCGAACAACACGACGCGTCGTGCGTCGGCGGAGGTGCCAGGCACCTCCGGCTCATGCCCCTGTTCCATGCTTGCTCAGTGCTTGTGCGGGTGGGTCGGCGCGTGCGTGCCGAACAGCTTCTGTAGTTCCGCGCCCGGATCCGCGGCGCGCATGAACGCCTCGCCGACGAGGAAGGTGTGGATGCCCTTCTCGCGAAGCGTGCGCACGTCTTCCGGCGTGTGGATGCCCGATTCCGCGACGATCGCGGTATCCGGACCCACGCGGTCCTTCAGCTTCAGCGAGGTACCCAGCGAGGTCTCGAACGTGCGCAGGTTGCGGTTGTTCACGCCGATCAGCGGCGCGGGCATGCCCAGCGCGATCTCGAGTTCTTCCTCGTTGTGCACTTCCACCAGGACATCGAGATCCAGCTCGGCCGCCAGCAGCGAGAGCTCGGTGAGGCGGCTTTCATCGTAGATGGTGTCGCCATCGCTCTCCTTCGAACCGAAGGCGGAGACGATGAGCAGGATGCAGTCGGCACCGATCACGCGGGCCTCGTACACCTGGTACTCATCGATGATGAAGTCCTTGCGGAGGATCGGCAGGTTGCACGCCTCGCGGGCCTGGCGGAGGTAATCCTCGTGGCCCTGGAAGAAGTCCGCATCGGTGAGGACGGAAAGACAGGTGGCGCCGCCGGCTTCGTAGCTGCGGGCGATGGCCGCCGGGTCGAAATCAGGACGGATCAGCCCCTTCGACGGACTGGCCTTCTTGACCTCGGCGATGACGGCAGGCTTGTTCTCATACAGCCGCGCATCGATCGCGGCCACGAATCCGCGGGTCTCCCCGAGGTCGGCAATCTGCGCGGCAAGGTCGTCCATCGTGCGCTTGCGGCTGCGCTCGGCGATCTCTTCTACCTTGCGGTCGAGGATACGGTGGAGGATGTCGGGCATCGGTGTCGCTTCCTGGAGTGAGGCGGGGGTGGGGATACCCCGACGATATCAGGCGCCAAGCCGCTGCGTCGCGGCCACGAACGCATCCATTTTTGCACGAGCGGCGCCGCTTGCGATGGTGGCGCGGGCCAGGTCGATGCCTGCCTGGATGCTGGGAGCCACGTCAGCGGTGTACAGGGCGGCACCCGCGTTCAGGCAGACGATGTCATGGGGCACGCCGGGGACGCCGGAAATCGCATCCAGCAGCATGGCCTTTGATTCTTCCGCATTTTCCACGCGGAGATTACGGCTGGAGGCCATCGAGAGGCCGAAATCTTCCGGCTCGACCTCATATTCCGTGACCTTGCCGTTGCGCAGCTCGCCCACCAGGGTCGCCGCGCCGAGCGAAATCTCGTCCATGCCATCGCGGCCCCAGACCACCATGGCGTGGTTCGCGCCCAGGGCCTGGAGAACGCGGATCTGGATACCAACGAGGTCCGGATGGAACACGCCCATGAGGATATTCGGGGCCCCGGCCGGGTTCGTCAGCGGTCCCAGGATGTTGAAGATCGTCCGGACGCCCATTTCGCGGCGTACCGGCGAGACCACCTTCATGGCCGGATGGTGGTTCGGGGCGAACATGAAGCCGATGTCGACCTCTTCCATGCACACGGCCACCTGGGCGGGCAGCAGCTCGATCCGCGCGCCCAGCGCTTCGAGGACATCGGCGCTCCCCGATTTCGACGACACGCTGCGGCCGCCGTGCTTCGCGACGCGCGCGCCCGCGGCGGCGGCCACGAACATCGAGGCGGTCGAGATGTTGAACGACGATGCGCCGTCGCCGCCGGTGCCGACGATATCGAGGAAGTGCGGATGCGGATTCACTTCGACTTTCGCCGACAGGTCGCGCATGACCCGCGCCGCGCCGGTGATCTCGCCCACCGTCTCCTTCTTCACGCGCAGGCCGGTGAGGATCGCCGCGGTCATGAGCGGGCTCACGTCACCACGCATGATCTGGTGCATGAGCTCGATCATCTCGTCATGGAAGATCTCGCGGTGTTCGATCGTGCGCTGCAGCGCCTCGGAAGGAGTAATCGGCATGGAACGTCCCGGACGGTGGATCAGGCAGCGAGCGGCAGCGGCATGCCGAGGAAGTTACGCAGCAGGTCGTGGCCGTGCTGGGTCAGGATCGATTCGGGGTGGAACTGCACGCCTTCGATCTCGAGCGTGCGGTGACGCAGGCCCATGATCTCGTCGATGGAGCCATCTTCGCGTTCCGTCCATGCGGTGACTTCGAGGCAGTCGGGCACCGAATCCTTTTCCACGACGAGCGAGTGGTAACGCGTAGCTTCGAACGGATTGGGCAGGCCGGCGAACACGCCCTTGCCCAGGTGCTTCACCGGGGAAGTCTTGCCATGCATGATCTCGCGCGCCCGGATCACCTTGCCCCCGAACACCTGGCCGATGGCCTGGTGACCGAGGCAGACGCCGAAGATCGGCAGCTCGCCGGCCAGCTCCTTGAGGATATCGATGGAGACGCCCGAGTCATCCGGCGTGCCCGGCCCCGGCGAAATCATGATCCGCGAGGGCTTCAGCGCGCGGATGTCGGCCACCGTCAGCGCATCGTTGCGCACCACCTTCACTTCCTGCCCCAGCTCGCCAAGGTACTGGACGAGGTTGAAGGTGAACGAGTCGTAGTTGTCGATCATCAGGAGCATGGGCGGCCTAAGTCGTGGGTGTCGCGTGGGTGCCGGGAGCGCCCCCATGGGTTGTCGCGCGTGGGGACGCGCTACCGCGGGGGTAGTTGGTCATTGTATGCCATGGGTGCGGCCCGGGTTCATGCCTGCGGCAAGGGTCGCACATGGGCCTGCAGGCAGGCCGCGAGGGCATCGAAAACGACCTTGTGCCGCTGGCTGCCGCGCAGGTCGCCGTGCATTGCGATCCAGGTGGGCAGGGGGAAGGCGACCTCCGGCAGGACCCGCCTGAGCCGCGCGTCGCGCCCGGCGATCGGCACCTGGCAGCCACCGATACCTGCGCCGGCGCGAACCAGGGCGAGCTGGACGAGATCACTGTCCGCCCGGAACGAAAAGGCATCGCGTCGCCAATGCGGCCAGTTTTTGCTTGCAGCGCGCAGGAACGGGGTTTCCCGGTCGTAGCCGATGAGCGCGTGCTCCCGGAGGTCGTCAGCGCGCACGGGCGCGCCCGCGCGTGCGAGGTAGTCCTCGTGGGCGAACAAGCCGATTTCCACGTTGCCGACGTGGCGCGCGACGAGCGCATCCTGCGTCGGCGGCGCCATGCGCACAGCGATATCCACCTCGCGCTGGAGGAGGTCCTGCACGGCGTTGGTGGCGACCAGCTCGATGCGCAGTGCCGGCCACGCCTGGCGCAGGGCCGCGAGCGTGGGCGGCAGTACCTCCACGCCGACCACCTCGCTGGCGGAGACGCGGACGGTGCCGCTCACCTGCCCTTCCCTATAGCCCGTGCCCGCGCGCCGGAGCGCTGCCGCCATGCGTTCCATGGATTCCGCATCACCCTGCAGGGCACGGGCGGCATCGGTGGCCATCAGGCCCGTCTGGGTGCGCGTGAAAAGCCGCTGCCCGAAGACTTCCTCGAGGGCATCGACGTGTCGCCCGACGGTGGGCTGGGTGATGCCCAGCCGCCGCGCGGCGCCCGACAGCGAGCCCTCGCGCAGCACAGCGAGGAAGGTGCGGTAGAGCTCCCAGTTGATGTCATCGGCCATACATAAATGTATAGCAGGTACCTAGAGATCGCTAATTCCTTTGCAACGTGCGGCGACCGACACTGAGTCCCTCGCCGCCCTTAGGAACGAAACCATGAGCCTTACCGAAACAGCCCGCGACAAAACCGCCCTCGTGCTCGGTGCCACCGGCGGCATTGGCGGCGAAGTGGCCCGCCAGCTGCTCGCCGCGGGATGGCAGGTGCGAGCGCTCACCCGCCGGACCGCCACGGAGGCGGCACGGGCCAGCGCCGCCGAGGGCATCCAGTGGATCCAGGGCGACGTCATGCAGGCAGGTGATGTCGCGAAGGCGGCCAGGGGCGTCGCCGTCATCGTGCATGCGGTGAATCCACCGGGTTACCGGAACTGGGCTGGCACGGTGCTTCCCATGCTGGACAGCACCCTCGCCGCCGCCACCGCCGAGAAAGCGACCGTGGTGCTGCCGGGCACCGTCTACAACTTCGGCCCCGATGCGTTCCCGCTGATTAACGATGATTCTCCGCAGCATCCGGTGACTCGCAAAGGCGCCATCCGCGCGGAACTCGAAGCGCGCCTGCGCGATGCGACGAAGCGGGGCGCCCGCGCCATCGTCGTGAGGGCGGGTGATTTCTTCGGCCCGCACGCGGGCAGCAGCTGGTTTTCCCAGGGCCTTGTCGTGCCGGGCAAACCGGTACGCACCATCCGCTCGCCGGCGCGTCGCGGCGTCGGCCATCAATGGGCGTACCTGCCCGATGTGGCGCGCACGATGCTCGCGCTGCTGGAGCGGCGCGACACCCTTCCGCCGTTCTGCCGGGTGAACATGGCAGGCCACTGGGACAGCGACGGAACGGCGATGGTCACGACGATCCAGCGGGTGGTCGCGCGGCACGGGCAGGCGGCGACGATCAAGCCGTTCCCCTGGTGGATGATGCGGTTGATCGCACCGTTCCAGCCGACGATCCGCGAACTGATGGAGATGCGCTACCTGTGGCAGCGGCCCGTGCGCATGGCCAATGACGGGCTGCTAGGCATCCTGGGGCGTGAGCCGCATACGCCGCTCGAGGATGCGGTGGAGGAGACCTTGCGTGGTCTGGGCTGCCTGCCGGCGCGAAGCTGACGGTATCCTCGCGATACCTCGGGGTGGCTCACACCCCCTTCGCGACGCTGCCGACAGGATGCCCGCCATGCGCAACCTCGACTTCAGTTCCTGGCAGGCCCTGCTCTCGACGTTCCTTGGCCTGGCGATCATCACGCTCATCGGCGTCGGCATACGCTTGCTGGCGATGCAGGTGGTGCAGCAGCGGAGGGAGCGGGCAAACCGGCAGATCAACGAGCGATTGCGCACCCTGATCGCGGCCTACAAGACATTGGGTGGATCGTTCACCGGCAACCTTGCCGTCGATCCCACGCACCTGCGGCAGCTGCGCGAACAGGGCGAGGCGGATCCCGCCGCTGCGCTACTGCTCGCCGCGGCGACCGGCAACGACCGTGCACGTCGCGTCCGCGACGCCGTGGAGGCTGCGCTCTCCGACATCGTGCTGCTCGGCACGGAGAAGCAGGTGGAACTCGCCGCACACGCGGCCAATGAACTCGTTGCCGGGCGCACCGTGCACACCGACGAACTCGTGGTGTCCCTGCGCGATTTCATTCGCGAAGTGCTCGACCTCGACCCGATCCCGCGTAGCGTCGTGATTCCGAAGCAAGGCCCTGCCCGCGTCACCGGCCAGGGTGGCAAGGGCGGTGGGAACAAAGGCGATGGTGGTGGCGGCGGTGGCGGTGGTGGGAAAGGCGGCGGTGGTGGTGGCGGAGGCATGGGTGGCGGCCTCGGCTTTGGTGGTGGCATGGCCGCTGGCGCAGGCGCCGGTGCGGGCCTGGGCCTGGCAACCGACGACGACACCGGCCACGCTAGCTAGCGCTCTTCTGTGGGAGCGCGCTTGCGCGCGATGGGGATGGCGCGAGCACCCATCGCGTGCAAGCACGCTCCCACAGCGCGCTCCCACAGCGCGCTCCTACAACGGACGGTTAGCCCAGCCTGGCGAGGATCTCTTCCGTCGTGGTGGTTTCGCCGAGGCGCGGGAAGATGTTCTTCACGCTGTTCTCGTGCGCATCCGCTTTCAGGTCGGTCATGGCGTCGGTGACGAGCACCACGTTGTAGCCGAGTTCGCTGGCGAAGCGCGCGGTGGATTCCACGCCGATGCTGGTGGCGATGCCGAGGATCACGACCTGCTCCACGTTCTTGCTGCGCAGCCACGAGTCGAGATCGGTGGTCTGGAACGCACCCCAGCGCTTCTTCGTCACCACGTAGTCAGAGGGTGCCTGCTCGAGGCGCGGATCGAATGCCTTGAACGCGGGATCCTGCGGGATCTGGGGGACGCCGCTATCGGTGCGGCCCGGCGCGGCGGCATCGACGTTGACGAGAACGACCGGCCGGCCGCCCTGGCGGAACGCACGTGCGATCGATGCCGCCTTGTCCACGATCGGGCCCGCGGGTGCAGCGACCGGCAGGTTGATGATGCCGTGCTGCAGGTCGATGACGATCAGCGCCGCGTTGGCGTCGAGCTGGGTGAGTGCCATGGGGAATTCCTTCAGGGGTGGGAGGTGGAAAGCTCATCCGCACGCGGCAGCGTGCGGTCGAAGATCGTGGCGACAAGCAACAGGCCCGAGACCGCGGCCATCACCAGGGCCAGCGTATGCAGCCCCTGGTCGGTGGGCTGGTGGCCGTAGCAAAGGCCGATGACGACGGTGGCCGCCATGGCGCCCACATAGGAAAACGTGCGCTGCAGGCCCGACGCCGTGCCCATCTGCCCGGCCGGTGCCTGGACATAGACGGTCGCTTGCGTCGTCACGGACACGAGGCCCTGCGGCACACCGAACAGGGCGACAGCCGCTGCCATCAGCCAAAGCGGCGATGTCGCGTGGATCGACAGCAACGCGATGCCGCCGACGACCGAGCAGCCGAACGCCAGTAGAAACGGACCGCGTAGGCCACGCGTTCGCGCACCGGCGATCGACGCGACACCAGCGAGAATCGAAAGCGGCACGGTGGCGATACCCGCCTGCGCCGCGGAATAGCCACCCGCGCCCTCCACCCACTGCGCGAAGCCATAGAAGATGCAGTACACGACGGTAAAGGCCAGCGCGGCGCGCAGGTAAGTCACGCTCAGTGGCAGGTGCCTCCCCAGCATGCGCAGGTCGATGAAGGGATCGGCACGGCGTAGCGAGTGCCACGCAAGCAGCACACCGAGCACCGCCGCGATGGGAAGCGCCAGCCACTGCGGATGGTCGATATCCAACAGGAATACCATCAGCGCCAGCAGTGACCCGGAAAACAACGCAATGCCTGGCAGGTCGAGTTCGCGCCATAGACTGCGACGAGCGTGGCGCGGTGCATCCTTCGGTATCCACGCGAACACGAGAACGAACGTAACCAGGGCCAGCGGCACGTTTACCGTGAAGATCGCATGCCAGCCAAACATGCCCGTGAGCACGCCTCCGAGCACCGGCCCTACGGCCGACGTCGCCACGCCCATCAGCGAAAGCACGCCCATGGCGGTGCGGGGCGGCGGACTTCCCGTCGCATCCGCCCGTTCGCGGAACAGGCGCATCGCCGACGGATAAGCCCCCGAGGTACCGATGCCCAGCAACACGCGCACACCCACTAGCCAGCCCAGCGAAGGGGCGATACGCCCAGCGATGCCCGCGATCATCACCAGCACCAGCGAGACGAGGTAGACACGGCGCGCACCGACAAGGTCGGCAATGCGACCCAGCGTCGGCTGTGCCACCGCGCAGCAAAGATAAAGCGCGGCGATCAGCCAACCTGTCTGCGCGACACCGGCGTGGAACTCCGCGGCGATCGGGACAAGCGCTGTCGCGATCATCGTGGAGTTGATCGGGTTCAGGCACGAGCCCAGCGCGATGGGCAGCACGAACCGTACGCCGAAGGGCTTGCCGGCCACGGCGCGGCCGTCGGCCGCGGGGCTCACGGTGCGTCCTGCGTGCTCGTCTCCGCCAGGTTGCGGATCACCCGCGCCGCCACGGCGAGGTCATCGCGATCATGCGGGGAAAGCCGCGAGATCGCCTCGGCCAGCCATGCATGCTTCGCTGCCTTCACGCGCCGGCGCGCTTCGATGCCTTCCGCCGTCAGCCCGTAGAGGAACTGCCGCCCATCCGACGGATGTGGCTCACGCGCCACCAGGCCTTCCTGCTCCATCGTCGCGAGGGTCACGCCCATCGATTGCGGCTTGACCGCTTCGGCACGCGCGAGGTCGGCGGTGGAAAGCGGCCCGCTCATCTCGAGGCGGCCCAACACTGCCGCCTGAGACCAGGTCAGGCCGAGATTGTTGGACTCGGCACGCACGCGGCGGACCAGCAGGCCGCACGCGGTGAGCAGGTCACTGGCGGCGATATCGACGGGCGACGGGCTGTTCTTGGGCATGCCTCCAATCTAGGCCCGCCGCATGACGATTACAAGGCAAACTTCCAAGTTTGGCTTCGAAAGATTTCACGTCCAGATAGCGACGCATCCGCAATTTCCTAGGCATATTTCGTAAAACCTCTGGCTTACACCGAGGCCGCTAGGCCGTTTCGCCAATGGCCGATGCGTGCAGGCCCGGCGTAGATTCCCCGATCGCCGCCCGTAAAGGGGGCGAATGAGGAGCACCGTGTCATGAGCCAGAAGATCATCGACTACGTGTTGGACAGCCTTACACCTGCCAACCCCGATGCCTCGCTGCCAGCCAACGTGACAGGTTGCAGTGTCGTCGCCGGACCCGGTGCCACATCGCTAGGTACGTTCACCAGCGCACTGGCGTTCGATGGAAGCGACTCCCTCGAGGTGTCGCTGCCCCTGGCCCAGCTAGACCGGACGAAATTCTGCGTGCGTACGGTGATCAAGGTGGATGCCACCGTAACGAGCCGACAGGTGCTCATCGCGTCCGCCGCCCTGCCCTTCACGCTTTGCGTCGACCCTGGCTCCGATGGCAGTGACTTTCATCTTGTCTCATCCGTGACCACGCAGGCCTCCGGCACTGGCAGCGCTTCCACCCAGTACCTGCTGAAGCTGCAATCCGGCCAGTGGTACGCCGTGGATCTCGCCTACGACACGGACACGCTCGCCACCTTCGTCGACGGCACGATCTATTCCGTGCACGCGTTTCCGGCGGGCGCATTGTCGACGGGCGCGGATGACACCTTGTTCGCCGGCGTTGCGGCTGGCGGCTCCGGCCAGGCATTCGTCGGCACCATGGCTGCTCTCCAGCTACTGGCCGACATGCCGATCGAACTGGAATCACAGCTCGATGAACGGCGTTCGAGCCCCCAGTGGCACCTGACGTACAAACAGGAAGCGATCAAGGGTTCTCTCGCCTTCGGCGCCATCACGGGTGAGTTCTACTACGACTTCCCCAGCCTGTGCTGGATACAGGAATTCACTGGCGGCATGCTGCTGTACCACGACGTGAATGGCCAGGCGTTCGAGATGCACGGCGCGATCCTGGCAGCGTACTGGGCCATGCCGAACCGCATCGCCCTCGGCTACCTCATTTCCGACGAGATGGATTGCACCGTGCCCGGCGGCCGGAAGAACCTCTTTCAGCGCGGTGGTCTCTACTGGAATGCTAAAACCGGCGCGATCCCCGTACTGGAACAGATCTGGGTGGATTACGAGGGCATGGGCGAAGCCGCAGCCATTGGGCTCCCGCTCGCCGTGGCCACGGCGGTATCCGGCGGCAAACGACAGGTGTTCCAGGGTGCGCAGATGTACCTGAAGAACGGTGGCGCAAAGGCCTTCGAGGTGCACGGCGCGATCCTGGCGAAGTTCCTGGCGACGGGCGCCACGGCGACCTGGGGATTCCCGGTCAGCAACGAAGGCGACGTATTCAACGGCACCCTGGCGATCGGCCGGGCCAGCGAGTTCGAAGGCTGCTCCATTTACTGGAGCGCCGGCACCGGTGCCTTCGAAGTCCATGGTGCGATTCGCGATGCCTACACGAGCCTCACGGGCCCCGCCGGCAGCCTGGGCTTTCCCACCTCGGACGAAACGGACATCCCTGGCGCCAGCCAGCCTGCCCGATACAACACCTTCCAGAACGGCAGCATCCTGTGGTTTGGTGGTGCGCCCATCGTGTGTACCGCGTTCGATATCAACCTGGGCCGGCTGGACACCAAGGAATCCGAGGGATTTCTACGCGGGGAGAACGATGTCTACCTGCACGCCACCATCGAAGATAACGGGCACGTCATTCACGCCCAGCGCCTGCCGTCGAGCGGCGACTCCGATGGCAACAACATCTACGAGCCGAACGTCACGTTCGACCTGGGACCGTCGGGCATCGTGCCCAATTCGCCGGCGCGAATCATCACCATGACCCTCGATGTCTGGGACAGCGACTGGCCGGATGACGATGATCATCTCGGCACGTACGTGTATACCCTCGAGATGGCAAATGCATGGGGCCTGCGCGACAACCCGACCGGCCTCTTCAACAGCGGCTCCTTCGACAACATCAATGCGATCACCTGGTCCGTTTCGCCCCGCGTCGATGAAGCCCTGCTCACGGAAGCCGAAAAATGGTGGGGCGTAAAGAATGTCGGGACCGATCCGCTGACCTACGAGCAATATGCCAGCGCGTTCAGCGATGTCGATTCAGATCCAGAGGCGTGGGATCCGACGGACTGGCTCGCCAAGGCGTTCTATTACGCCGCCGTGAAAGGCCTGGCCAGCCATGGCAACTGCTTTGGCATGTCGCTATCGGCGATCTATAGCAAGAAGCACCGAAGCATCCTCCGGCTGCCGTTGAACCGGTTCGACACATGGGACCCGGTAAAGAACGAATTCAACATCAAGCATCAGTACCAGGTCGGCGCACCCGCGATCTGGTGGTTCGTGGGCGAGTTCCTCTCCGGCAAGACGCACGATCCGGTGTCCGTGTTCAAGGCGACGCGCGCCGCGAAGAACGCCGGTTGCGACCCGGTCCTGTGTGTCGCGCAAAATTACGACTTCGGCGGCGCGCCGCACGTCCTGTTGCCGGTCGAGTGGAATGACCAGGTGTATCCCTGGGAAATCCGCATCCACGATCCGAACTATCCCACAGCGACGAGTAGCGACCCCTTGCGTGTAGTCAGCGTCTACCCTGACAAGAATACGTTCGCGTACAGCGGCATCTATGACTACTCCGGTGGCGAGTGGAGCGGCGGTCGGATGCATTACATGCCCTATGACCTCCTGAATTCCCGGCCGAGGACACCCGTATTCGAAGCGATCATGCTGCTGCTAACCGGCGTGATCATCATCCTTGGCGATGATGGAGAGACCCAGAGCCTCACGGATGAACATGGTGTGGACCTCGATGCGTTCGGCGCGGATTCGGTCGCCCGGCTGCAGGCAGGCAAGTCGATCGCGAACAAGTTTGTCTCGTACAAGGGCTTCAACCACGTTCGCGAATGCGCCGGGCCACCACGCGACAAACCCAACCCGCCGGATGAGCCGCGCCGCCCACGGCCGCACGGTGTCCTGACGTCCGAGGTGCATCTGCGCTCCGCGCCCAGGGTCATCAGCGCTCGCACCCCGCCGAACAAGCGCAATGGCAGCGAATGGACACGCCTGACGCTGCGCGAATACCTGTGCCAGGTAGCGCCTGCGGATGTACGCGAACGGTTCGCGAAGCAGCCGGACTTTGTCGCCGCCAATAACGGTCGCCTGATCTACCATCTGGCCAGCGACGACCTCTTCCGGAAGATCCTCGGTCCAGCGCAGGCGCCAGGCAGCGCGGGCGCCACGCCGTTCCCTGCGGTATCGGGCAATTTCATCCACACCACGAGGTCCCTCCGCGGCGGACGGATGACTTACGCCATCAAGAGCGGCCTCAGCCAGTACCTGCTTACCGGAGATGCCGCAGCGAATGCGCTGCACAGCTTCGCGGTATCCGACATTGGCAGCCAGAACAGCCGGCTGGTGGTGAAGAGCACGCGGGACCAGACCCTGAGCCTTGTCGTCCAGCACCGCCTCGGGGCCGGCAACGACAATCTGCGCATCACCATCGACCGCATTCCCGTGGCAGCGGGCGGCGAGCTACAGATCAACATCAAGCCAGGCATCGGCGGCATCGAGCTGGTCGCCGCCGGCCAGGTGATCAAGGCGCAGGTCAGTCTTGCCTATGAAACCCGCGCCATGAAACTGAGCAGCCAGTTCGCCGTGAAGGAAACCGATGGCGTGCGTATCGTCCCGTCGACGGCGATCAGCGCAAACCTGCTGAAGGTTGCGCGCATCAACACGCTGTTTGGAGCATCGCAGGGGGCATCGATGGTCGCTGCGACCTGATCCGACCCAGGCGCACGCTGCGCGGCCGCGGCAGCGCCGCCCGGAATGGGCGCGTCGTTGCTCGCGGCCACGCTAGCGAAAGCGCTTGCTGCTATTTCTTCGCCGCGATGATCTCGCTCAGGTAGTCCGGCGTGCCGTCGACGCGCACGAGATGCGGGTACTGCAGGCCGCCGTGGTAGTCCACGGGAATCGTCTGGTAGCGCCCCTGGTACTTCAGCGTGAGAGCGATCGGCGCCTTGCCATCCTTCGCGGCGGTGATCGCGTCCTTCAGCGCATCCTTCGAATAGGCCGCGCCGTTCACCGCGACGATCGTCGCGCCCGTGCTGACGCCTGCCTTGAACGCGGGGCCATCCCAGCGCACGTCGTTGACCTTGCCGGTACCGGTGATAGTCAGCCCGATCGACCAGGTGAAGTTGAGCAGGTGGCGCGAGCTTTCCGGGCGGCCGTCATACGCCTTCTCGAACTCGCTTTCCTTATCGTCGTACACGAGCTTCCAGCCAGTCCCCGCAAGGCCATCCTGCAGGGGCGGGTTGAGGCTGTACGCGCGTGCCTTGAGGAAGCTCGCCCAGTCGTACTTGGCCACGCCGTCCAGTGCTGCCACCACGTCGTCGAACGTGTAGGTCTTCGGCACGTAACTGCCGTTCTCGACGCCGAAGAAGGCGCGCGCGAAATCATCCAGCGACCGCTTGTCTTGCGTCAGGCTACGCAGCTTGGCATCCACCGCCAGCCACATCATCTGACCACCGCTGTAGTAGTCCTCGCTCATCTGCCAGCTACGGAATGGCAGCGGCGAACGGCGGGCGACGATCGGATCGTTGGTCGTGTCCTCCAGCGATCGCCACTGGAAACCTTCGCGGTTCTTCTCGTAGTTGGCGGCCACCATGGCCAGGCCATCGCGGAACTCCTGCGGCGTCCACATGCCGGCACGCGCTGTCAGCACGAAGCCCCAGTACTGCGTCTGGCCTTCGTATACCCAAAGCAGCGAGTTACCCATGGGCACGTTGAAGTTCGGGGTCCACAGGTCGGCAGGGCGATGGAACTTGCCGTTCCACGAGTGTGTGTACTCGTGGGCAAGGAGGTCACGCTCCGAGCCGTTTTCTGCCCATGCAGTGAAATAATCGGCACCCAGGCCGTCTTCACTGGACTGGTGGTGCTCCGTGCCGTTGCCGGCCAGCTGGTCCGATAGCGAAAAGAGGAAGTCGTAATGGTCGTAGTGATGCGAGCCGAACAGCCGCGTCGCCTGCGTCACCAGGTTGCGATGCACCGCGACCTGCTCCGGCGTCATCTCCAGGTACTTCGGTTCGTCGGCCACGACGTCCAGGTATACCGGCGCCTTGTCGCCCGGGTTCAGCGCGACGCGCTTGAAGTACTGGCCGGCGTAGACGGGGGAGTCGACCAGGTTGTCGAAGGTCACCGGCTTGAAGTGGGTGGTGTCGCCCGACGTGGAGGCGGTCTCCAGGGCGGTGCCGAGCTGCCAGCCATGCGGCAGGGTCACGCTGGGCTCGAACGTGATGCCGCGCGTGTAGTAGCCCGCCGGGTAGAGCGCGACCTTGCTCCACTCCATGGACATCATGCGGTCGGTGATCTCGAAGCTGGCGTCGTCAGCACGCTCGGACAGGTACTGGAAGTCCGCATCGAT
Source organism: Luteibacter sp. NPDC104163 (assembly GCF_055584245.1). Taxonomy (NCBI): domain Bacteria; kingdom Pseudomonadati; phylum Pseudomonadota; class Gammaproteobacteria; order Lysobacterales; family Rhodanobacteraceae; genus Luteibacter; species Luteibacter sp. NPDC104163. Next base: position 1,638 of record NZ_JBVJMK010000017.1, on the reverse strand, counting down.
CGACGACACACCGTCCGGAACATCGACGTGGAATGCGTAGACGTTGTACTTGTCGCGTACCCATGCGAGCGGCTTGCCGTTGGCACTCACCTTCAGGCCTGCGAGCATCGCGATCGGCCCCGTCGGGGAGTGGTCGCCCGGGATCCACTGCGGGTAAAGCAGCGTCACGGTGCCGGCCTTCACCGGAATGGACTCATGGACGCGGAAGATGCCCTGCGCCGCGTCGCTGGCATTGACGCTGAGCCCGATGGTCCCGGCGTACGGCGTGTCCTGCGGCGGTGGGGTCTGGTCGGTATTCGCCTGCTGAGCGGAAGCGGCGCCAGCAGCGAGGACCATAGCCAGCGCCAGGGCGAGGCGCGAGAACTTACGAGGGACTGAGGGCATGAGGGGCTCGCGGGGTGGGTGTGATCGTCGCCAGTATCGCATCCGGAATCAGCTTGCTGTTCACATGCCGCGGGCACGGTCCCGCGGGATACTCGGTGGTCTCTTGTCCCGAGCCCTCCCGATGACCCTCCCTCGCCCATCGCTGGCAATGCTTGCCATGGCCGCCCTTGCCCTCTTCGTAGCCAGTGACACCTCGGCTGCCGCGGCGCAGGCACCGACCTACGGCCCAGAGCTCGAAGGCTTCGACTACCCCTACCCCGTCCAGCGCTTCGCCTTCCACTCGCAGCGCCAGGATCTGCAGATGGCGTACATGGACGTGCCTGCCGCCGCGGGAAAAGCGAATGGCCGCACGGTGGTCCTGCTGCACGGTAAGAATTACTGCTCGGCGACGTGGGCGCCCACGATCGGCGTCCTTGCGAACGCAGGATTCCGGGTCATTGCCATCGACCAGATCGGCTTCTGCAAATCCAGCAAGCCGGCGGCGTACCAGTTCAGCTTCGCCCAGCTCGCCCGGAACACGAACGACCTGCTCCACTCGCTGCACATCGACAAGGCAACGGTGATGGGCCATTCGACCGGCGGCATGCTCGGCATCCGCTATGCCCTCACCTATCCGGGCCAGGTCGAGCAACTCGTCCTCGTCGACCCCATCGGGCTGGAAGACTGGCGCGCGAAGGGTGTCCCGCCGATTTCAGTGGACCAGTGGTACGAGCGAGAGCTCAAGACCACGGATGAGCGGATCCGCAACTACGAAAAGGCCACCTACTTCGCCGGCCAATGGCGCGATGCCTACGAGCCAAGCGTGCAGATGCTGGCCGGCATGTACCGCGGACCGGGACGTGAGCGGGTCGCGTGGAACTCCGCCCTGCTCTACGACATGATCCTGAACCAGCCCGTCGTCTACGAGCTCAGCCAGCTCAAGGTACCGACACTGCTGATGATCGGCGACAAGGACATCACCGCGATCGGCAAGGATGCGGCGCCACCGGCGGTACAGGCCACGCTCGGCCACTACCCGGACCTGGCACGCCAGGCGGCCGCAACGATTCCGCATGCGACGCTGGTGCAGTTCCCGGATGCCGGGCATGCGCCGCAGATGCAGGAGCCAGAGCGGTTCCATGAGGCGTTGTTGACGCACCTCAAGCCCTGACCCCCGTGTTGTGGGGGGGGGGGGGGGGGGGGGGGGGGGGGGGGGGGGAGGGGGGGGGGGGGGGGGGGGGGGGGGGGGGGGGGGGGGGGGGGGGGGGGGGGGGG
>NZ_JBVJMK010000016.1:88503-107179 GCF_055584245.1 Luteibacter sp. NPDC104163 | reverse complement strand
CAGCTACGCCCACTACCGTCTCACCCTCGATGGCAACGGCCCCGCCGCCGTCGCCGAGCTGGAGCTCCTGGCGAAATAAGCGTGTGGGAGCGCGCTTGCGCGCGATGGGTCTTGCGGCAAACCCCATCGCGCGCAAGCGCGCTCCCACATGGCTTTTGTGGTCTTGGACAAAACCGGCGTTCGAAGGCCAAGCGGGACGTGCGTCACGGAACGCGTGCGTATGGTGCGAAAAGCCCCCCTTAGAGTCAGCTTTAGTATTGTGGGTGTCATTGCTGCGGCGCGATGATCCGCCCGCAGTTGGCGTATGGACGGCCAAATCCCCTTCAGCCACAAAGCCTTGGCGCGTGGCGGGAATTTGACTTCCCCCTGAGTACGAGACGATGAACCACGGCTGGCGCATGCGCCGGCCGGTGCCGTCGTGCGTGCGCGGAACGCCGCTGTCAACGGGCCAACCCACAGGGGATTTCCTCCATGACAATGCACCCCGCAGCACCCCGGGGGCACGCGATGCGAACACGGTTATCCGCCGTGCTCGCGCTGCTGTGCCTTGGTGCGACGGTGACGGCACACGCCGTGACCCTCGCGCCTTCCGATCGCGTGGATGTGAACCTCGGCGCGCAGCCGTGGAAATACATCAAGCAGTACCAGAACCAGAATGGCCACGCGCAGGTACCCAATGGTGACGACGGCGCGGCCGTCGGCTTCGATGATTCGAAGTGGGAAACCGTCGGCATCCCGCATGCCGCGAACGACTTCACCACCTTCCTTAACCAGGAATCCGGTGGTGGCCAGGGCAGCCTGGATGGCGAAACCAGCTGGTACCGCACCACGCTGAAGGACAGCGCAAGCTACCGCGGCCGCAAGGTCATGGTGGAGTTCGAAGGCGCGCACACCGGCGACCGCGTGTACATCAACGGCCGCTTCATCCCCGGCACCGGCGCACTGAACCAGGCCGGCCAGGTCGATGCGAACGCGACCCACGTCATCGGCTTCCTCCCGCATATCGTCGACCTGACGCCGTACCTCAGGTACGACGGCACCGACGTGATCGCGGTGAAGGTGAGCCGCAGCGGTGGTGGTTTCTTCCAGGATCCGGGTTTCTCCGGCTCCTTCCGTTTCGGCCAGGCGGAAGCCGGCCTGTTCCGCCCGGTGAAGCTGCACGTCACCAACCTCGTGCACATCCCGGAGAACGTCTACGCCGGCCAGAACACCTGGGGTACGTACGTCGGCACGGAATCGCTCACGGATGACCACAAGAGCGCCGTGGTCCGCGTGCAGACCAACGTGGTCAACGACCGCGACGTGCCGGTGACCGTCACCCTGACCACGCAGATCGTCGACGCCACCGGCAAGGTCGTCGCATCGGACCAGCAGCAGAAGCAGCTGGCGCCGCACGTCGCCCCGAGCGACGCGACCCCGATCTTCGATGAAAAGCTGACGGTGAACGGCCCGACGCTGTGGTATCCGAACAACAGCATTTACGGCAAGCCGTACATGTACAAGGTGCTGCACACGGTCAGCATCGATGGCACCGTGGTCGACGCGAAGCAGAGCCCGCTCGGCATCCGCATGATCACGTGGGACAAGGATTTCCCGTACATCAACGGCAAGAAGCAGTACACGTGGGGCGCTTCGGGTCGCTACGACTACCCGGCGCTCGGTTCGTCCGTGCCCGAAGAACAGCAGTGGCGTGACCTGCAGCAGCTGGCCGCGGCTGGCGGCAACCTGTGGCGTCCTGGCCATTCGCCGTCGAGCCCGGAGTTCGTCGAGGCCGCGGACGCGCTGGGCGTGTTCATCGTGCAGCCCAGCGGCGATGGCGAGAATGGTTTCTCGAACCGTTGCGCGGCGGGCGACGATGCCTGCGTCAACATGTGGAACATCAAGCGCGAACTGCATCGCGACCTGGTGATCCGCGACCGTAACCATCCGTCGATCCTCGCGTGGGAATCCGACAACGGCAAGATGGATACGAACTTCGCCGTCGAGCTGCGCAACATGGCCCGTCACTGGGACAGCATCGCGCCGCGCGCCGCCGCCGACCGTTCGCCGGACCCGGCCAACGGCGACATCCTGAGCTGCAGCAAGGCAGGGTGCGAGGAAGGCGTACACAAGCAGTTCCCGAACAAGCCCGCATGGGGCGCGGAATACTGGGGTATCGGCTCGGCGCGCCACGCGTTCGACTACGAGCTCTCGTACGCGCTGAACTACCTCGTGCCGTATTCGAAGGGCCGCAAGGCGGGTACCTTCGGCATGGCCCAGTGGTATTTCGCCGATACGCCGGGTGAAACGATCGAGTTCGACGAGGGCTACGAGGACGCGACGCACTGGAGCTGGAGCCAGGACGGCAAGACCAAGCAGTTCCAGCACAACGTGCGTTCGATCGGCAGCTCCATGGTCGACCAGAACCGCTTCCCGCGGATGATGTATTACATCTACCAGTCAGTGTGGACGCCGTTCGAGGTCAAGCCGGTCGTCAAGCTGGCGCACCACTGGAACCGCGCGAACGAGACCGGTTCGATCCAGGTCAACGCGTTCAGCAACTGCCCGGCCGTCCGCCTGCTCGTCAATGGCGTGCCGCAGGGCAGCGACCAGAAGCCGAACAACTGGGATGCGATCGACCAGGCCAGCTACGACGTCGAGAACTCGGGCACTGACCCGGAGACCGGCCGCATCAAGGGTTCGGCCCAGGCGCAGAAGACCACCGGTCTCCCGGGCCAGGTCCACTGGAACCTGCCGTGGCAGTCGGGTACCGCGACCGCGCAGTGCATCGACGCACTCGGTGCAGTGGTGGACGATACGAACGGCGCACCGGTGCAGGATTCGCTGACGACGGCCGGCAAGGCCGATCACATCGAACTGAGCATGGTGCCGGAGCTGGTGAAGCCGGACGGCACGGCGTTCGCAGTCACCGCCAACGGTTCGGATGCCGCCTTCGTGGTAGCCCGCGTCGTCGACAAGGATGGCAACACCGTGCCGGTGGGTTCGGACGTCAACGTGAACTTCGAAGTCACGGGTGGCGCCTCGCTGGTCACCTACCAGGGTGGCACGCAGCAGCTGGTCGACTGGGCCGGTGGCCACACCATGAACGGTGATGGCACGGAAGAGCCGATCCATGGCTACCACGCACCGGGCGACCACGAACTGAAGTTCGAGGGTGGCCTGCAGAAGATCGCGCTGCGCACGAAGTTCGACACGGGTACCGTGACCGTCACCGCGACGGCCGCCGGCCTGCTGCCGGGCAGCGCATCGTTCAACATCGTGGCGGTGCCCAGGGTCTCGCAGGGTGCGTCCGGTCCGCCGGCCATCATCGCGAACCCGGTCGAGGACGACGTGACCCAGGGCTTCCCGGGCCACTTCTCGGTGACCGCCACGGGCGAAGCCCCGCTGACCTTCACCTGGAAGAAGAACGGCCAGGAGATCCCCGGCGCGAACGCGGCGACGTACACGACGGCCGCCTCGGCCGCGACGGACGACGGCGCCTCGTACACCGTGGTGGTGCACAACGCGAAGGGCGACCAGGAATCCACCCCGGCCATCCTCCGCGTGTTCAAGGCGCAGAACGTCGTCATCAGCCAGCAGCCGCAGGCGGCGAACGTGGACGTGGGCCAGCAGGCGCACTTCGTGGTCGTGGCCACCGGTTCGCCGAAGGTGACCTACCAGTGGATGCGTGGCAACGCCGAGATCCCCGGCGCCAACAACCCGACCTACGACACGCCGGTGCTCACCGCCGCCGATGGCAATGTCGACTACACGGTCGTGGTGTCCAACCCGCTGGGTGACACGCCCTCGACCGCGGCCCACCTGACCGTGAACGCCGCGCGCCAGCCGGTCATCACCGGCCAGCCGGGCAACGTGCGCGCGAACCCGGGCCAGGCGGCTCAGTTCAGCGTGTCCGTCGCGGGCTCCTCGCCGTTCCACTACAAGTGGACGCACGATGGCCAGCCGGTGGGTGATGACAGCGCCACGCTCAATGTGCCGAACGTCAGCCTCAGCGATGTCGGCAACTACGTGGTCGTGGTCACCAACATCCTTGGCGATACCGCTGCTGCGACGAGCAACCCCGCCGCACTGACCCTGGCGCCGCCGGGTGCCAACCTGGCCCGGCAGAAGGTGACCTACGCCAGTGGCGTGGAGAACGTGCAGGGCACGCCGGCCGCCGGTGCGGTCGATGGTGACGAGAAGGGCACCCGCTGGGCGTCCGAGCAGAAGAACGATGCCGCCTGGTTCACGGTCGACCTGGGTGCCGTGCGCTCGTTCAACCGCGTCGTCATCAAGTGGGAGAACGCCCACGCCGCGCAGTACAAGATCCAGTACTCGAACGACAAGGACACGGGCTACAAGGATTGGCACGAGAACGACACCAGCCTTGGCGGCACCGAAGACATGACGGATACGCGTGTCTCGGCCCGCTACGTCCGCATGCAGGGCATCAAGCGCGCCACCGACTACGGTTACTCGTTCTACGAGTTCGAGGTCTATGACTCGCCCACGTGCTGTCAGGATGGCGACCGCTACACCGTGCAGGATACGAACCATGTCGTGGACCACTTCAGTGGCCTGACCTGGGAACGTGCCCAGCGCGGCCTGGCCGACCAGGGTGCGCAGTACAAGCAGTCCAACGCCATCGCGGATTGCGCGAAGGTGAGCGCGCGCCTGCCGACGATCGACGAAGCGCTGGCCGTCGCTGGCCAGAACCTCTCCACGAATGCCTTCCCGCAGGCGTGGACGATCTGGACTTCGACGAACGACCCGGATGACCAGACGTACGCCTACCAGGTCGCGTCGGATGGTTCGACCTTCCGCCTCGTCGCGGAGAACAACCCCTCGCACGCGCTGTGCGTCTCCGGCCCCACGGCCGTGGCACCGTCGATCTCGGCGGATCCTGTCGCACAGAAGGCTGGCGTGGGCCGCTCGGCACACCTGACCGTGACCGCCACCGGTGACGGCCCGATGGCCTACAACTGGTACCGCCACCTGCCGCAGGGCGATGGCACGTTCACGGATGAGTTCGCCGCATCGTCGACCGATGGCACGTATGCCACCCCCGCGCTCGCCGCGGCGGACAATGGCACGCAGTACAAGGTTCGCGTGGTCAGCGCCAAGGGCCTCACGACCGAAAGCCACCTGGCCGCGATCACGGTCGATAACTCGACCGATGGTTTCGACCCGCCGGCATGGCAGCAGGGCACGGCGACGCAGCCGGGCAACGGCGGCGACGATCCGGGTCAGCCGGACAATCCGGACGGCCCGGGTACGCCGGGTGATGGCCAGGGCGGCGTGAACGTCGCCACGGGCGCCACCGCGACCTCCAGCGGCAACGAAAACGATGGTTACCTCGGCCCGAAGGGCGCGACGGATGGTGACTTCACCACCCGTTGGGGTTCGGACTTCAAGCCCACCGCGTGGATCCGCCTGGATCTCGGTGCGCCGAAGACCTTTGACCACGTGATCCTGCGTTGGGAGCGCGCGCACTCGACGTCGTACATCGTCGAAGTGTCGAACGACGGCACGAACTTCACGTCGGTCACCCCGCAGCCGGTCGCCGGCAAGGGTGGCGTGGAGCGCGTCGACTTCGCGGCGGTCACGGCACAGTACGTGCGCATGACCAGCTCGGCGAAGAACACCGACTACGGTGTGTCGCTGTACGAGTTTGAAGTCTACGCGGCCGCCGCGCCGACCTTCCTCGGCCAGCCGCAGGCGCAGTCCGTGACCGCGGGCCAGCCGGTGACCTTCGCGGTCAGCGTCAAGGCCAACGGCAATGTCGGCTACCAGTGGCGTCGCAACGGTGCGGCCGTGTCGGGTGCGAACCAGGCCAGCTACACCTTCACCGCCTCGCTCGCCAACGCGGGCAGCTACGACGTGGTGGCGACGGATGCCGCCGGTCACAGCACCACCAGCCAGCCGGCCACGCTCGCCGTGACCCAGCCGGCCCAGCAGGTGCCGCCGCCGGTGTCGTCCGACACCAACCTGGCGCTCCACCAGCCGGCGCTCGCGTCGTCCTCGGAGAACCCGGTGGCGTTCAAGGCCGCCAATGTGACCGACGGTGACGAAGGCTCGCGCTGGTCGTCGGAGTTCTTCAACGACGAGTGGGTGCAGGTCGACCTGGGCGCCGTGAAGACGGTGAACAAGGTGATCCTGAAGTGGGAAAACGCACACGCCGTGAACTACCAGATCGAGGTGTCGCTCGACGGGCAGTCGTGGCAGGTGGCGGACGCGAAGATCGGCAGCAACGGTGGCGTGGAAACGCTGGCGTTCACGCCGGTGTCGGCCCGCTACGTGCGCATGCAGGGCCAGACCCGCAACACGCAGTACGGTTACTCGCTGTGGGAAATGGAAGTGTATGGCGCGGCGGATGGCAGCGATCCGGGCCAGCCGCAGCAGCCGGGCAACAATGATCCGTCGGAAGGTTTCGATTACGACACCTACCCGGGCTACATCGGTACCCAGCTGCGCAACGCCACCAACGGCAAGTGGCGCGACGACCAGGTCTACGTCGCCGTCATCGGCCGTGATCCGACCACCCAGGTGTTCTCGTGGGTGAAGCCGGATGGCACGCTCACCGCCGCGAAGGAAGAAGACAACGACGGTGCGGGCCACCTGACCAAGAATGGCCAGAACTATCCGAACTACTTCTTCACCCTGGCCCAGGCCAAGCTGATGAAGCTGCCGAAGATGGATTCGGGCCGGATCTTCGTGTCCGTCGGCGAGCCGATGTACATCAAGATCCTGAAGGCGGCCGATGGCACGATCGGTTTTGCGGGCCCCAACCCGCTGAACGCGACCGACCCGAACATCGGTGTGTACTACGACTGGTATGAGTTCACCTGGAACAACGACGCCCTGTTCATCAACACCACGCAGGTCGATCAGTTCTCCATCCCGCTTTCGCTGGATGTGTATGGCGGCAACAAGACGCGCCATGTGAACTCGGGTATCACGCAGACCCGCGCCGAGATCTTCGCGGCGTACAACCAGGAAGTGCCGGCCGAGTTCCAGCTGGCCAGCGCCGACCCGATCCGCATCCTCGCCCCGGGCAAGGATCAGTTCGATGCCGGCAAGCCGCAGGAGCATTACTTCGACGCGTACATCGACAGCAGCTGGACGTACTACCAGAGCCATGTGCTGCAGATGACCATCGGTGCCAAGCAGTTCGAAGGCAGCGTGGTGAACGGTGCGCTGGTGTTCCGCCATGTGAACTGGGCGGATACCCACGAGCCGGACGAAGCCGAAGGCATGCTGTTCACGGTGCAGAAGCCGACCACGCAGGATGTGCTGGAAGGCAAGGGCGCCCTGGCGCGCTCCAACGACCCGTGGGGCGTGGAAGGCCAGCTCGAAGCGCAGATCTGCGCGGCGTTCAACCGGCACGTCATGGAAGATACGGGTGAGTGGAAGGATCCGGGTTCGTTCTACCTGCAGTCGCCGGCGAACTACTATTCGCGCTTCTGGCACCTGCACGGCGTGAACGGCAAGGCCTACGGCTTCGCGTACGACGATGTCTCCGACCAGAGCTCCAGCCTCATCGAGCCGCAGCCGGAACACCTCGAACTCGGGATCGGCTGGTAACCCGTAGCAACACGTAAAAAGAAAGGGCGGTGAGGGAAACCTCACCGCCCTTTCTATTTCCGGATCGTTGTGGGAGCGGGGGGGGGGGGGGGGGGGGGGGGGGGGGGGGGCCCCCCACCCCCCCCCCCCCCCCCCCCCGCTCCCACAGGATGACTTAGAAATCCCAGATCACCGGCACCCAGCGGTACTTACCGCCTTCCTTCGCCACATGCCCGACCGACGGGAACGGCAGGTGGGTTGCCACCAGCATCGAACGCGCCTCGGCGATGTCTTCCAGCAGGCGCACACGCACGCGCGCTGCTTCAGCGGGGTCGTGCTCGAAGCCGTTCTGCCATTCCGGGTGATCGAACGCGACCGGGAACAGCGCATCACCTGCGAAGGTCAGGCGATCGCCACCCGAGGTGACGTCGACCACGCAGTGACCCGGCGTGTGGCCGCCGGTGTGGCGCGCGACGACGCCCGGCGCCACTTCGTACGTTTCGTGGAACGGCTGGATACGATCACGGTACGCCGCTGCAAACTGCTTCGCGGTTTCACGCAGCACCGGCGGCACGGCTTCCGGCATCACCGTCTGGGTGAAGTCCGGCGACTCCCAGAACGCAAGTTCCGCTGCTGCAACGTGAATGCGGACATCCGGACGCAGGCGCTCCTTCACGCCATCGACCAGCAGGCCGCCAACGTGATCCATGTGCATGTGGGTGATGACGATGTCGGTGATCGAAGAGAGTTCGATACCGGCGGAGGCAAGACGCTGCGGCACCTGGCCAGCGCGCGGGAAACCCGGGAACTGACCGCCGAGTCCGGCATCGATCAGGATCGTCTGCTCGCCGCTGCGGGCGACCATGACGTTGAGCGGCCAGTCGTACTTATCAGGCGGCATGTACATGTGGCCAAGCCAGTCGGAAAGATCGGCGGGACGCGCGTTGTGCGCCATCGTCACCGTGGGCAACGGCAGCACGCCGTCGCTGATGACGAGGACATCGATATCACCGACCTTCACGGCATAACGCGATGGAACAAGCTCATCGGTCGTGTGCGTGGCTTTGTGTGGTGCATGGGCTACAGCAGACATGTTGGATTCTCCATGGCGACGATGCGCGGTTACGGTACGCATGCATCGTAGGCCGCGGAGAAACGCGCCAGTAGATCCGTGAGGTGCCGCACGGTGTTGCCTCGCATGCACCAAAGCGAGCGCGCGTTGCACGCGCCCGCCTCGACTTGCACGCAATCACTGTAGGAGCCCACCCTGTGGGCGATATCTTGTGGGAGTGAGCTTGCGAACGATGCTCTTCCGCACCCCCGTCGCTCGCAAGCTCACTCCCACAGAAAAACGGGTGGACCCTACAACATCGGTTAACCCGAACGAGCCATCTGCTCCCAGCGCAGCTGCTGGTACACGGAGCTCATCCGCGCCGAGCCTTCCTGGATCATCATCACCACGGCTTCAACCGCCATGGCGGCGTCCTGCGTATCCACCTCGCCTTCCTCCGCGCCATGCAGGTGATCAGCAATCACCTGCGCAGTGCTGCACGAGTGCTGCAGCCACTCGAGCGCCAGGTTGAACTGGTCGGTCGTGGTGAGATCTTCGGGATCCACCACGTCGCCCGGAAGGTACATCTTCACCCGCACCGGTGCGGGCTCACGGTTGTGCGTCATCACTTCACTCCTTCTCCTGGGGTCGTCGCCACGCCCTCCAACGCCACGCGTAGGCAACGAGGTCAAAGTAACAAAGCACGTCCCGACCGTATGTAGGCGCCGCCAGTGCCGTTTTCCGAATTTTGTAGGCGGAGCCCGCGAACTCGAACGAACTACCCCTACAGGTGTATGGTTCACGCACCTGGGAGGGGAGCTACGTTATGACGATTACCATCACCTGCTTCGAACACTCACCTGATGGCGGCAAGGGCCTGGCGCGCGACACGCGTGTGCGGTGGGCGCTGGAAGAAGTGGGGCAGCCGTACGCGGTGCGCGGGGTTCCGTTTCCGAAGCTGAAGGAAGCGGAGCACCTGGCCCGGCATCCGTTCGGGCAGATCCCGGTGTTCGAGGAAGACGACCTGACGCTATTCGAATCCGGCGCGATCATTTTCCACCTGGCGGATCGTTACGGCGGGTTGCTGCCGGAGGATCCCAACGCGCGAAGCCGGGCGATCATGTGGCTGTTCGCCGCGCTGAACTCCGTCGAGCCTTCCATCCTCGACCTGCAGAACGCGAAGTTCGCGGAGGGTGACAAGCCCTGGGCCTCTGAACGGATGCCACTAGTGCTGGAGCGAATCAAGCAGCGGCTGAAGCAGCTCTCCGACCGACTCGGTGACAACGAGTGGCTCGATGGTGAGTTCAGCGCAGGTGACCTGATGATGGTGTCGGTGCTTTTGCGCCTGAAGCCTTCGGGCATCCTGGCCGGATTCCCGACACTCGCCGCTTATGTCGAGCGCGGCGAAGCCCGCCCCGCCTATCAGCGAGCGTTCAAGGCGCAGCAGGCCTTCAACGCGGCATCGGCGCCGGCTTAAGGCCTCGCTTCCAGCACGATGTTGAATGGTGTTTCAGCCGCCCGGCGCAGGCGGCTGAAAGCACCGTCGTCTACGAAACATCGGATTGCGCAGGCACGCTGTACGACGCTAAGATCCGCAACGGAGCCGCCGCGAGGACGCTCCTAAAGGACCCATCGGGCCGGTGAAAGATGAGTCCCGCCCCCTTCCATGAAGGGCCCTACGATGAGTGGGTATAAAGAGCCACCGGTGTGCGCGAATGAAAGGGCCTACGGGCCCTTTCTTCGTTATAAGTTTCGAAGAACGATTGACCCAAACGATTCGGCGACTGCGGCGCGCCCGCGGTCGGGCCGCCCGCACTTGATGTAAGCAGACTCCACAAGAAGATCGACAGAAGGTGCGGATGATCGTGACCTCCTGACACGGAAGTACGCTGTATAGAACCCGCCTTTGTCGACGCGCTCCGCGACTACGAAGTGGTTACCGTGGACGGTGCGAAAACAGCGGCTCTTAGGAAGCTCCTTGATGTAGACGGGCAAGCGCTTAGACAACCGATATCGCTCCGCACAGAACGAGCGGGGGTCGCCCGCGTATGCGTACATCGCCGAAGGATTGAACGCCGCGCTAGTCTTGCCGTTAGAGAAGCAGTGGTGACTGAAGGCGACATTCACCGTCACGGTCAACACTGGATCTGCCGTCCTACCCGGCCCCGGAAGACGCTCAGCTATTTGATGATCGAACGAAAACGCGTCCAGATGACTCAAATCATAGACGACACCGTCAAGCTCGTGTGGTGCCCATTGGTAGCTCCGATACTTCACAGCATGCTCCACTGCCTTAGCAGTGCATTGGGCATGTTGCGTTGGCAGGCATTGAAGCGGTGACTGCCGAGTCTTTGCGTAGGGGCTCCCCACGCCACCTTGAAGGCGCAAGCCCTTAAGCTGTTTGCCCCAGGTCAAACTCAGAACTGACGTCTCATAACGGCCGATCACGCAGCGCCGACCCCACAGGTGCACGGCTCAACGCGGCATCGGCGCCCGCTTAAGGCCGCGCTTCCAGCACGATGTTGAACGGTGTTTCAGCCGCCCGACGCAGGCGGCTGAAACCACCCTCCTCCACGATCACCTTGCGCAGGCGCGTTTCGCCAGCCTGCGCGCCGAGTGCCGGCCCGTGTTTCGCCAGCGATACGGGCACGCAGATCATCGACGAGGCCGCGTAGTAAATGCGGCCGACCGGGTTGAGGTTTTCAGCGGGGCTATTCCCGGCGAACGGCTCTACCACCATGCAGGTGCCGTCGTCTTTCAGCGCACTACGCGCATGGCGCGCCGCGCCGTTCGGGTCGGCCATGTCGTGCAGGCAATCGAAGAAGGCGATCAGGTCGAAATCCTTGCCCTGGTAACCCGCGGCATCCGCCTGTTCGAAGGTGGTGTTCGTGACGCCGGCGGCGTGTGCGCGCTTGCGTGCGATTTCGATCGAAGGCTCGTGGTAGTCGTAACCGATGAAGTGCGAGTTCGGGAAAGCCTTCGCCATGAGCACCGTGCTGGCCCCATGCCCGCAGCCGATATCGGCGACCTTGCCGCCGCGCGATAGCTTGTCGACGACGCCATCCAGGGCCGGCAGCCAGTCGCCGACGAGGTGGGAGTTGTAACCGCCACGGAAGAACCGCTCGACACCGTGGAAAAGGCAGGGGTGGTGCTCGCCCCACTCCATCCCATTCCCGCTGATGAAGTTCTCCCGGACCCGCGGGTAGGTATGAAACAGCGCCCTCGCGATTTCATAGGCGCCCGGCAAGTCGACCGGCCCCGCCGGATCCGCAAGGCAGGCGGCCTGCTCTTCCGTCAGATGGTATTTGCCCGTCGCCGCGTCGAATTCCACATAACCACCCGCCGCCTGGTTACCCAGCCATTCGCGCATATAGCGCTCATTGGTGCCGACGCGGTTGGCCAGCTCGGCAGGTGTCAGGGATTCCTTTGCAAGCGCCTTGTACAGGCCCAACTCGTCACCGAGCAGCACCAGCACCGCGCTGAACGCCGCACCCAGGTCGCCCACGGCCTTACCCAGGAACGCATTAAGTTTTCCTTCGTCGATGGACATGGCAGCACGCTCCGCGATCAGGGAGAACGGCAAGCCTGCCAACAGCCTCCCGGCCGGCCGTGTCGCCGGGAGGGCTTGGGGAGTGTAGGTCCGCCGGGGGTGCGGAACAATTTACGTGTTAGCTAAATGCCCGAAGCGACGCGCCTTTCCGCAGTGATCGGCCTGCTGATGACGGCATCGCCAGTCACACGAATCCTCTCAGGAAGCCGCACGATTTTTCAGAATTCTTCCATAGACACATCCGACGCCACCGCGCCGAATAGGACCCTTTCATCGGAAGGAGCTAGACATGCTACGTCACTGGATCGCGCGTCCGGCAGCGCTGATCATCTTGTGCTGGCTCGCACTGAATGCACCTTTGCTACTCGGATTCCGCGTACTCCCCGGCGACGCCGTGAACGAGTTCTACCCTATGGTCTATTTCAATGCCGAAACCCTACGCGCTGGGTCAGCGCCGTGGTGGAACCCGTACATTTTCTCGGGCTACCCGCAGGTAGCGGATCCACAAGCGATGCTCTTCGCGCCGATCATCACCCTTTGGATGCTCTTAGCCGATCATCCCGGCATGACTTGGTTCGTTTGGGCCGTTCTGCTCCACACCCTTCTGGGCGGCCTGGCCTTCGCCGCATTTCTTCGCCGCTTCCGGGTTGACGACCTCGGCGTAATCTTGGGTTCGCTGGTTTTCATGTGTGGCGGCGTCGCGGCGTCTCGACTTCAACATGTCCCGATCGTTGTCGCATACGGATTCCTCGGGCTAGCCCTACTCTGTACTGTGCGCCTTCTGGACCGACCTTCCATCTGGCGAGGGGCAGCGTTAGGAGCGGCCGCCGCCGGCATCGTTGTCCAACCGGTCCAGCTCACCTACCTTTCCTTCTGGATGTTGGCATTGCTCATTCTGGGCCTCGGCTGGAAACGATGGGGTCGATGGTCAGCACAGGAGCGCACATCGGCAGTCGGGTCGCTGCTTGTGGCCGGCATGGTGTGCATCGTGCTGGCCGGACCTCAAATCGTCCTAACGGCGGCTTTCCTGGCGATATCCAATCGTCCCGCTTTGGATATCGCTGCCGCCCATGAGATGTCCGTTGGTCCGGCTACCGTCCTCACGGTTGTGGTTCCGAATGCGCTGCAAAGCCTGCGTGGCACGTATACGGGAGCAGTCGATGCCATTGAAACGTTCCTGTATATCGGCGCCCTTCCTGCCGCCGTATTGCTCCTTGGCATTAGGCGCCTTCCGTCGATACGGCACATCTCATACCTATCGGTCTACGCGATTTCGGTGTGTTTCGTGTCCCTGCTTTTCGCGCTGGGTCGACACACGCCGTTGTACGCCATCGCGTATGGCCATCTTCCGGGCGTGAATCTCTTCAGGCGCCCTTCCGACGCGCTCTATCTTGCAAACATAGGGCTAGCAATACTCGTCGCTGTATCCTCATCAACGCTTGCCGGGTCACGCAAGCGGACGGTTCAATGTTTCGCGCTTGCTCTATGCATAGATTTAATTGCTTCGGCAACGATGTATGGCGACAACGAAGGCTGGTTCATCCCGTCGATTATGGCGCCGCTAGCTGTAGCTACAGCACTCGCATGGATGTGGCGAAGACATCGACCGCACCAGGGGGCGCTTGTGGTCGCTGCAGCAGCTTGCGTCGTCGTGGACTATCGGTCCTTCAACGTAAACGGAGAATTCAATCATTTCAGGGATACGCCCGGAAAGTATGCCGCGGAGGGAGCTGTTCGCTTTCTTACCCAGAGCACACCACCGGCAACGGTTGGGCCCCCTCCTCGCATTGAGGTGACGGGTCTTGGGGCCGTATGGAAGAACATGGGTGTCGGGTCTCACCTCCATGGCACCCAAGGATATGGGCCATTGCGGTGGAGCCTCTACGACCGATGGTATGGCGCGTATGGAGATGGGAATGGGCCCCGCCCATCTTCCGTCGCCAACCCCGCCCCGGATAGCAAGATGAACGCACTGCTCGGCGTGCGCTATGTGACGTCCGCTTCGGAAGCACCGATAATCGATTCCGGCGAGGTCGTCTTTTCCGACGACAAGGTGACAGTCGCGCGCTTACCCTCTCCACTTCCCCGGGTGGTGGCTCCCTCAAGGTCCCAGGTCTTAGAGACTGGTCGTACCGATGCAGCCATGCGCGCATTCAACCTCGCGGACCTCTCAAGCGAGGTTCTCCTGATTCCTCGCGCATCTGACGAGGTCGATCAAATCGCCGCGATGGTAGATGAATGCGTAGGCCACGCGTCGGCATACTCACTGACGTGGTCATCCAACCGGCAGGACTTCTCGACGACAAGCAGCCGCCCGGCGTGGGTGGCGATTTCAGAACTCGATTTCCCTGGCTGGGTGGCACGCATTGATGGCAAGGAAGCGAAGCATTTCCGGGCGAATGGCATGTTCCGAGCGATCTGCGTGCCTGGTGGCATGCATCGGGTCTCGTTTACTTTCGAGCCTTTACGCATGGTTCGTGCGGTTTGGGAGAGAGTCGACGCTTGGCGCTGACGTCTGCGTCGCGCTTGCGCGCGATGGTTCTTGCCGCGAGCACCCATCGCGCGCAAGCGCGCTCCCTCAAGGGTAAGGGCAGGCTCTACATATCCAGGAAGCCGCGTTGCATCGCCAGGGTTACGGCGTGGGTGCGGTCGTTGGCGCCCAGCTTCGAGAGGATGTTGCGGATGCGGGATTTGACCGTTTCTTCGGCAATGCTGAGCTCTTCGCCGATCTCGCGGTTGCTGCGGCCGTTCGCGACGAGGCGGAGGACGCTGAGTTCGCGGTGGGTGAGGAGTTCGGAGCCGGTGTGTTTCGCAAGTTCATTGCGGACCTCGGCGGCGATGACGCGCTTGCCTTCGATCGCCGAGTGCAGGGCGACAAGGATTTCGCTCGTCGTGGCGGATTTCAGCAGGTAGCCGGTGGCGCCCAGGGTGAGTGCGCGCATCACCCGCGCATCGCCGGGGTACGTGGTGAGCACGACGATCACGACATCCCTGTCCCGCTCGCGGATCGCGGCGATCGCCTCCAGTCCGTCCACGCGCGGCATCTGGATATCCATGAGGATCAGACCCGGGCGTAGCGCCTCGAACTGCTCGATCGCATCCTGCCCGTCCACCGCCTCGCCCACCACGACCATGCCCGGTTCGGCCGTGATCGCGTGGATCAGGCCCGCCCGCATGGCAGGATGGTCGTCGGCGACAAGGACGCGGATGTCGTTGGGCTGGCCGGTCATGGCGGACATCCTCCTGTGGGTCAGTGGCACATGATCGGCTGGGCCGAACAGGCGGCGCAACGTCCGAAAGGGTGATTTTCTGCAAAACGCTCGCGGCGCAGAGCATCCATACTTGCGTGTGCAAAGACCGGCTTGCACCATCGCGCCGCGCCAGGGGAACCTTGTCCACGTGTCCGTCTTCCATGTCATCCGCCCCTGGCTCCTGATCGCCCTGCTCGCGGCGGCCCCGGCCGCGTCGGCGGGAAGCCCGCGCGACGACCTGCCGACCTCGCTGGCCGGCTACTACCACACCGCCTTCCTCCGCCAGAACGGCGGCCCGGGCTCCGTGTACGACATGGCCGAAACCACGGATGGTTACCTGTGGCTGGCCACCAGCAAGGGCATCACCCGCTACGACGGCCTCAGCTTCGTGCCCTTCGTGCCCCCGGCCGGCGAGAGCTTCCCCGATGCCCAGGTCGAGCGGATGTTCGCCGACAGGCAGGGCGGCCTGTGGGTCGCCAGCTCCGGCGGCATCACCCTGGTGAAGGACGGCCACCTCACGAACTTCGGCAAGGAAGAAGGCTACTTCGGCGCCCACGGCCACATGTTCGAAGGGCCGGGTGGCGTGTGGTCGTACACCGCCGAAGCGATCATGCGGTTCGAGAACGGCGCCTGGCGGGTGGTTTACCAGCGCGATCCCGAGGCGTCGATCATCTCGGCAGCCCCCGATAGCGACGGCAACGTGTGGGTCGTCGCGACGAAGTCGGTGTTCGTACTCCCCGCGGGCAGCAGCACGCCGCGTCCGGTCAACATCGAGACGAAGGACCTGCGCCTGCGCGAGATCGTCATCGGCGCGTCGGGCCGCGTGTATTTCTCCGGCAAGACGGGCATGCGCATCTACCGCCGGCATGGCCTCGCCCTCGAGCCCATGACGGCGCTGCTCGAGACCTACGTGCTCCACGCCCACGAGCACGCCGACGGTTCGCTGTGGCTGACCAGCTCGGTGGACGCGCTGCACTACATCTCCCCGGCCGCGCTCGCGACGGCCGAAGCGAACCACAGCGTGCCGGTCGCCGAGGCGATGACCGTCGACCAGGGCCTGAGCGACAACTACACCACCTTCGCTGTCAGTGACAGCCGCGGTGATGTGTGGGTCGCCACCTCGCAGGGCATGGACCGCTTCCGCCCGGCGACCTTCACCCGCATCGCCCTGCCCAAGGGCATCCACACCGTGAGCGCGGCGGTCGACAATGCCGGCAACGCATGGGTCGGCAGCGAAACCCACGCGATGCAGTTCCTGCCGGGCGCGGGCGCACCGGTCGAGACACCGATCCCGCGCCTCACCCTGGCCACCTTCGCCGACCGCCGCGACGGCACCGCGTGGGCTGCAGGGCTGAGCGGCGTGTGGCAGCTGATTCCCGGGGCGCCGAAGGTAGTTACGACATTCGCCCCCGACGCGATGCCTGCCATGGGCGCACTGCCCTGCCTGCTCCGTGACCGGCAAGGCGCCTTCTACATCTGCCAGTCGTACACGGGGCCGAACGGGCTCGTCTACTCGCAGGGAAGTACCTGGAAGAAGGTGTTCGACCATCCCGTGGGCCCGCTCGTGCTCAGCGAAGACGCGGACGGCAACGTCTGGGTCGGCGGCCGTGAGAAGAACCGCCTCTTCCGGGTCAAGGACGGCGTTTCGGAGGCAAGCTTCGGCGCCGGCGAAGGACTGGCTGTCGGCAGCCTCCGCTCGCTCGTGCCGGTGAAGGGTGGCGTGTGGGTCGGCGGCGACGACGGCATGCAGTGGTTCGACGGGAAGCGCTTCACGACGCTGGCCTTCGCGAACTCGACGCTCGCCTCGCCCGTATGCGGCATGATCCTCGATGCGCAGGGCAACCTATGGATTCAGACCCTGGATACCGTGTTGCGCGTCACCGCGAGCGATCTCGCGAAAGCGCTGGCCGATGCCTCGTTCCGGATCCGCCCCGGCGTGTACACGGAAGAAGATGGCGTGCCCGGCGACGGCTCGCTCTCGTGGACACACCCGGGGCTGCGCCTCGGGCCGGATGGACGCATCTGGGTACAGACGGATACCGGGCTCGGCTGGGTCGATCCCGCACGACTGCGCAGCGACGCGACTGCTCCGCAGATCCATATCGACGGACTGGAAAGCATGGGCGCGGTAAAACGCGATGCCGCCGGCCAGCCGGTACTCTCGCCGGAGCAGCGCACGCTGCGCATCCGCTACACCTCGCCCGCCCTCGACCGTGCGGACATGGTGCGCTTCCGCTACCGCCTCGTCGGCCTCGACAACGCCTGGATGGACGTCGGGAGCCGCCGCGAAGCCACTTTCACCAACCTCGACCCGGGCACGTACCGCTTCGAAGTCATGGCGATCTCCGGTGCGGGCGTGACGAGCGGCGCGCCGGCCGTGCTGTCGTTCCGACGGGAAGCCGCCTTCTACGAGACGTGGTGGTTCAAGGTGCTCGGCCTGGTGCCGATCGCGCTCATCCTCTGGCTCGTGCACACCCTGCGCTCGCGCGCCCTCGCACGGCGCCTGCGCATCCGCTCCGACGAACGCGAAGCGGTGGCGCGCGATATCCACGACACGTTGCTGCAGCGCCTGAACGCCCTGACCTTCACCCTTACCCGCCTTTCCGACCACCCGTCGCTGCCCGCCGATGCACACGCGATAATCGAAGAAGCCAGCCGCGATACACGCCAGGCCATCGCCGAAGGCCGCGACCAGATTGCGTCCCTGCGCCGCGACCAGGACGCGGGCCTTGCTCTCTACGACACCCTGCTCGCCGAAGGCCGGCTGCTGCAGTCACGCCACGATGTCGCCTTCGCCATCGAAGCCAGCGGCACCTCACGCCCGTTGAAGGACGCACCCGCCGCGGAAGTGCGCGACGTGGTACGCGAAGCCATGCGCAACGCCTTCGTCCACGCCGACGCCAGCGCCGTGCGCGTGCAGGTGAACTACGCCGACGACGCCTTCTGGGTCATCGTTGCGGATGACGGCGTCGGCTTCTCCCCCGAGGAAGCAGCACAAGCGCTGCAGAGCGGCCACTTCGGCCTGAAGGGCATGCGCGAACGCATGGCCCAGCTGAAAGGCACGTTCCAGATGGAGACCGACCTCGGCGAAGGCACCGAGATCCACGTAAGCGTGCCAGCACGGCTTATCTACGCGCCCCGCAAGGGTCGAGGTGGCGATTCAACATAGAGGTAGGTACACCTTCTCTCTTGTGGGAGCGGGGGGGGGGGCGCGGGGGGGGGGGGGGGGCCCCCCAGCGGGCGCTCCCGGCCGCCCGCATAATAGACGAAACGGGGTGAGCC
>NZ_JBVJMK010000016.1:86260-88493 GCF_055584245.1 Luteibacter sp. NPDC104163 | reverse complement strand
TTTTTTTACACTTTCTTTTTTTGGGCTGGGGGGGTGCGGGTTTTGGTTGGCCCCCCCCCCCCCCCGCGCCCCCCCCCCCGCTCCCACAATAAAGAACAGACGGTGTTACAGACTTGGCGGGCACGTCGCCAGCAACGCCTCACACCGCTCCCGCAGAAACCCCTTCAACCGCGTCATCGCCGGCGTCAGCCGCGACCGGTGCGCGCACACCAGGTTCAGCGGCGAAGGCTCGCAATGCGCATGCGGGAACAACTCCACCAGCCTGCCCGCCTTGATGTCTTCCAGCACATCGAGCCGCGATTTGTAGACGACGCCTTCGCCCGCGACAGCCCAACGCCGCACCACATCGGCATCATCACTGACGCGATTGCCCGTGACCGACACCGTGCGATCGCCGCCGGGCAAGGTGAAGCGCCAGCGCTCGTGCACCTGCTCGCTCCACACGTAGCGCAAGCAGTTGTGCTGGCGGAGGTCGTCGACACTGGAAGGCTTGCCATGCTTCGCGAGGTACGCAGGCGAGGCGCAAAGTGCGCGGCGGTTGTGCTCGAGCAGGGGCATGGCGACCAGCGAGGAATCCGCGAGCGTGCCATAGCGGATCGCCGCATCGAGGGGCTGGCGGACAAGATCGACGGAGCGGTCGCTCATGCGGATGTGTAGCGACAGGCCGGGGTGTTCGTGCTGGAACGCATCCAGCCAGCCGAGCAGCAGGTTACGGCCAAGGTCTGACGACACCGACAACCGCAGCGGCCCCTTCAGCGCACTGCCTTCGCGGGCCAGCGCCTGCTGCCCCTGGTGCTGGGCATCGAGCATGGCCCGGGCGTGCGGCAGGTAGCGCTCGCCATCCTCCGAGAGCTGCATGCTCCGGGTCGAGCG
The DNA here is from genome assembly GCF_055584245.1 of Luteibacter sp. NPDC104163. Classification (NCBI taxonomy): domain Bacteria; kingdom Pseudomonadati; phylum Pseudomonadota; class Gammaproteobacteria; order Lysobacterales; family Rhodanobacteraceae; genus Luteibacter; species Luteibacter sp. NPDC104163. Next base: position 87,620 of record NZ_JBVJMK010000016.1, on the reverse strand, counting down.
TGTGAACAGGCGCACCCCCAGCTCCTTTTCAAGCCGTTGCACGGCGCCGCTGGCCAGCCCCGGGGCGATATTCAGCTGGCGGGCGGCCTCGGAGAAGCTCTCGGCCTCCACCGTCTGGACGAAGATCTGGACGTCATCGAGCCGGATCATTTTCTTCGTTTAGCGGAAAGTGTTCCGGTAGTTTGCCTGTTTTTCCGGATAGCCGGGAAAGCCAGAATGGCCCTCATCGCCCCTCCTCCCAAGGATTACCGCCATGAAAGCCGTCGGCTTCTTCCAGAACCTCCCGATCGACCACGCCCAGGCGCTGCAGGACATCGAACTGCCCACCCCGCCCCTCGGTGACTACGACCTGCTGGTCGAGGTGAAAGCCGTCTCGGTGAACCCGGTGGACACCAAGGTCCGCAACGGTGGCAACGTGCCCGAAGGCCAGGCACGGGTGCTGGGCTGGGATGCCGCCGGCATCGTCCGCGCTGCCGGCCCGCTGGCCACCCGGTTCAAGCCGGGCGACCGCGTCTGGTACGCCGGTGATCTCACCCGCGCCGGGAGCAACGCGGAACTGCAGGCCGTGGACGAACGTGCCGTAGGCCCGATGCCCGCCTCGCTCGACTTCGCCGAAGCCGCCTCGCTGCCGCTGACCGCCATCACCGCGTGGGAGCTGCTGTTCGATCGCCTCCGCGCGAATGAAGCCGACCCGACCGAGAACCGCGCGATCCTGGTGGTCGGCGCTGCTGGCGGTGTCGGCTCCATCCTCACCCAGCTCGCACGCCAGCTCACCGGCCTGACAGTGATAGGCACCGCATCACGCCCGGAAACGCGCGACTGGGTCCTCGCCCACGGCGCACACCACACCATCGACCACCACCAGCCGTGGAAGGCACAGCTCGAGGCGCTCGGCATCAACGAAGTCGCCTACGTCGCCGGCCTCAACGGCACGGCACGAAACGTCGAACAGATCGCCGACGTGCTGATGCCCGAAGGCGCGTTCGCACTGATCGACGATCCCAAGACACTCGACATCGCACCATTCAAGCTGAAGTCGATCGCGGTCCACTGGGAACTCATGTTCACGCGCACGATGTTCAACACGCGAACCCTCGCGCGGCAGCACGCGCTGCTCCGCCGTGTCGCCGAGCTGGTAGATCGCGGCGATATCGTTCACACGATGACGCAGCAGATCGAAGGCCTGGATGCCGCCGGCCTCAAGAAAGCTCACGCGCTGGTAGAAGCAGGCGACATGATCGGTAAGGTCGTAGTAACCACCGCCTAAGCATGTGAAAGAGAACTTGTGGGAGCGCGCGAGCGGCCGCAGCCCCCCACAGGCCACCACACCCACCCCCCAGCCCCGCGGGAGAAGGGGCGA
>NZ_JBVJMK010000016.1:60217-86250 GCF_055584245.1 Luteibacter sp. NPDC104163 | reverse complement strand
TTTTGTTTATCCTTATTTTGGGGGGCGGGTTGCGGCGGTAGGGGCGTGGCCGCGAGCACCCATCGCGCGCAAGCGCGCTCCCACAAACACCGTAACCGGCACGGATCGCGCTAGCGGCCGATGCCCGCAACTGGCATCCTCACCGACGACCCATCGACGGGTAATAGGGGAAGACGGATGACCAAGCAACGACTCGCCGCCCTCGCGGCGACTGCCAGCCTAGCTATCGCCACCACGGCATTCGCAGCAGGGCAGCCTCCCCTCCCGCTGGTCACCGACCCCGTCTACCTTGGCCCCGCCCGCCTCGTCGATATCGGCGGCAGGCACCTGAATCTCTACTGCCGGGGCAAAGGCTCACCGGTCGTCATCTTCGATGCCGGCATGAACGACTCGACCATCGCCTGGGCGCGAGTGCAGCCGGAGATCAGCAAGACGCACATGACCTGCTCGTACGACCGCGCGGGCCTGGGTTACAGCGATGCGTCCGATCGGCCCTCTACTTCCGGGAATGACGTAGACGATATCCACAAGGCCTTGAACGTCGCCCACATCAAACCGCCCTATCTTCTCGTCGGGCATTCTGCCGCTGGCATGGCCGTGCGGGTATTTGCAGATCGCTACCGCGATGAAGTCGTCGGCATGGTCATCGTGGATGGTTCGCACGAGGACCAGACCCGAAAGGCAAAGGAGCGCGAAGCGCTAGAAGCGAAAGAGCTGCCACAGCAGGCCCACCACGACGCCGAGCCCCAGCCGGATTGCGTCGCCGCCGCGAAGAGCGGCTCGATCCCCAAGGGCTCGCCCGCCTTCGAACCCTGCGTCGGCACGATGTACGAAGGCGTAGACCAGGCCATTACCGACGCGACCCTGTCCGGGACGGCGTCACTGAAGTGGCAGAAGGCCTTCGCATCGGAGATGGCCAACTTCGACACCGTCAGCGCGGACGAAACCCGTGCCACCCGCCGCGACTTCGGCGACATGCCCATCATCATGCTCACGCATGCGCCCATCCCTGCCCGCAAAGGCACGCCGCAGTCCATCCAGGACAGACGCACCGTGGACTGGGAGCAGCTACATAACGAAGTGGCCGCCATGTCGACGCATGGCACGAACTGGATCGTTCCGCGCAGCACCCACAGCATCAACTACGACCGGCCGGAGATCGTCATTGATGCGATTGATCTGGCGCTGGAGATTGCGGCGAAGCAGGCCAGGCAGGCTCACTCCACCGCGACGAAGTAGCCTTTACGCCGCCCGGTTCACTTCAACCGTGACGTGCGCGAGTTCGTCGTGGACAGATAGCGCCTTGCGGTAGTACTCCGCATTGACGGGCGCGTCCGTGACCAGACTCAGGACCACCGCATACTGGCCCTTCCCGACCCGCCACACGTGCAGGTCGGTAATCACGGCCGCGTTGGGGTCTTCGTCGATCACCTCGCGAATCTCCGCGACCACCGGCGCATCCATCTCCGCATCGAGCAGGACGCGGCCGGTGTCGCGCAGCAATCCCCAGGCCCACACCGTAACCAGCACGGCGCCCGCCAGGCCCATCACCGGGTCCAGCCAGCGAGCGCCCCAGATCATGCCAGCGATCAACGCGACGATAGCCAGGACGGAGGTGGCCGCATCGGCGATCACGTGCATGTAGGCGGAACGCAGGTTGAGGTCGTGATGGTGGTGTCCGTGATCGTGACCGTGATCGGCGTGATGATGACCGTGGTCCTGGCCGTGCCCATGGTGGTGATGGTCGTGGTTATCACGCAGCAGCCACGCACATGCCAGGTTGACTATGAGGCCCACGACAGCAATGGCGATCGCCTGCTCATAGTGAATCGGCAACGGGTTGAGCAGCCGTTCGAACGACTGAAACGCCATCAGCCCAGCAACGCCGAGTAGCAGGATCGCCGACGAGTACCCGCCCAGCACCTCGATCTTCCAGGTGCCAAAGGCGAACCGACCGTCGTGGGCGAAACGGCGCGCACAGGCGTACGCGAAGGCCGATAGACCCAGGGCAAGGGCGTGCGAACTCATGTGCCAGCCATCCGCGAGCAATGCCATGGAGTTGTAGTACCAGCCGCCGACGATCTCGATGACCATCATCGCGGCGGTGAGGTACACGGCACGGCGTGTGTTGCGCTCGGCCAGCGGGTTGCCCTCGTTGAAGGCATGGCTATGCACGAACGCCGGGGCGGCTTGTTCGATGGACATGGGGGACTCTCTGGGCTACCGTGTCGGCATCCTAACCCATATACCCCTAGGGGGTATACGCCCATGTCCCATGTGAACCAGAACAAGTCCCGCCTCGTCACCCGCGTCCGCCGCCTGAAAGGCCAGCTGGAGGCGCTGGAACGCGCACTGGAAGGCGATGCGGACTGCCTCGATGTGCTCACGCAGGCGGCCGCGATCCGCGGCGCATCGCAGGGGCTGATGGTCGAGCTGCTGGGAGACCACCTGCACCAGCATGTGGTGGTCGAGAAGGATGAGGCTGTGCGGGAGGCGGAGGCCGGGCAGGTGTTGCAGTTGATCAAGCGCTACCTCGGGTAGGCTACTTCACCAATTCGCTGAGCGGCTTTCCCGTCGGCACGATATACGTGCCCAGCTCCGCGGCATTGTCCGTGCCCACGTTCTTCGCGCTGTGCACGGTACGGGCTGGAACGAACAACACGTCGCCCGCCTTAAGGGTGACTGGCGCCTGGCCTTCGAGCTGGTACTCGATCTGGCCTTCGATCACGTAGATGATTTCCTCGCCCGGGTGGCGATGGTTCGGGGCCATCGTTCCTTTGGGGAAATCGACACGCACCTGGTATTCCTCGAAGCCGGGGATGCTCAGGTCGTGGCGGGAGAGTTGTTTGCGGGTGGTGCTGGTGGCGTCCTGGGCATTCACTTCAGTTGAAGCGAAGGCACCGTCAAGGGCGAGGCTCAAGGTTACGGCAAGCAAGATGCGTTTCATGGGCCTGTCCTTACAAGCTGGGTTTTTGCGGAATGAGCTTGCTCACGACATGTGGTTCAGATCTTGTGCTCAAAGTGCGTGGGTTGCCGAATGCTCTCATTGCGGCGGAAGCACGTCGCTGCCGGCGACCGCCACTATCAGCCTCGATACGCGAATTTTCTGAAAAGTCCGCTGAATTTAGGGAGTCGTTGCGCAATCACGGCATTTGAGGTCATCAATCCCCAGCCCACGACGAGCACGCCCATCGATGCCGCAATCATCACCAGGTAGGGAGCAGGCCCCGACGAAGCCGCAGCAAACGCCAAAGGCCCCTGCCCCTGCACCCCCATATACCCCACCACCACAAGCCCAAGCTCAAACGGCCGCGGGCTTCTGAACACCACCTCAAACGCCAACCCAAACAGCGCCACCTGCACAGCCAAGAGCAACAACACGACCGCCGCCGCGTCATGCCCCACACCCAACCGAACCAACGCCGGCAATGCAGCGAATAGCGCCAACACCAACGACACGCTAACCCGCGCCACAAGCAACCGCTTCGCCGCCCCCACCGCCGTAAACACCAGCGCCCCAGTACCCGCACTCCGCTCACGCAAGATCGCTCGCGAGAACACATCGGTACTCGCAAGCCACGCAACGATCACCGCAATGGTCATTGCATCCTTCGACCCCGCGGCTTGCACTCCCCACGAGATCGCCAGGGCCAGCCACCACCACCCAACCCGTGCACGCAGCACGCCCTTGAGCTCAGCCGAGACAAGCCGGCCCGTAGCGCTGTAATCAAGGAAGCCGAGCGCCTTATCGAGCCAGCGCAGCCGCCGCCCACTGTTCGCACGCGCCTTTGCCGCCTGCGTCCGCGCCGCCGCACGATCGAGCAGCGGCGCCAGCGCAGCGACACCCAGCATCGGCAACACCACCCACAGCACGCGGCCGAGTGCAGCTTCCGTATTCGGCGTCCAATGCGTCCACGCGAACAGTCGCACCTTCACCGGATCGCCCATGGGGATGGTGACGCTCAGCGAGTGCGTATCCACCCACGGCGCCGTGCTGGCGAGCCCGTGGATCAGGTCGCGGCCGGCCATGATCATGCCGCCCGGATCACTCAGCCACGGGCTCGCGTTCGGAACGCCGTTCTTCTCCAGCAGGTTCGCGCTGACCGCCAGCACGGTCGTCCACACGAAGAAGTACAGGACATTGCCGAGGGTGCGACGTGTCCAGGGAACCAGGTCGAACAGCACCGCGAGGAACGCGGTGAAGGCCAGCGAAGGCAAGGCCAGCAGCACGGCGGGCTTGCACAGCTCAACGAGATCGATGGCGCGATCTTCAGCCCGCACCCATTGCGCGACAAGACCCACCGCCACGCTGGCGAACAGCAGCAGCGAGAACACCGCCATGTGGCTCGCCCACTTCGCCAGCAGGTAAGCGGAACGCGTCATCGGCGTCGCCACCAGCAGCTGCCACACGCGTGTATCGAAGTCGCGCACCAGCGTCCCGCGTACGAGATAGAAGCCCACCAGCGAAAGCAGCGTGGCCTGGATCAGCCCCACGGTCATCCCGACCCACGCGCTGGAATACGCACCCCGCGCGTTATCGCCGAAGCTCACCGACACCATCCCGCTCTGCAACGACGGGAAGCATCCCCACGTAGCCCACGCCACTAGCCCCAGCACGATCCAGAAGCGCGGCGTCCGGCTACGCTCGCGCAGGTCGGCCACCACGATCGCCATGAAACGACGCAGCGCCTCCATGTTCAGCGCGCCTCCGCGCGGGCCAGCAACCACAGGTAGGCATCCTCTAGGGTCGGCTTGCACGACACCGCGTCGGCTGAGGGCGCGGCGTCCGCAACGATCCGCAGGCGCACACCCTCCGGACGGCGGAGGGAACTGCTCACGGTGAAGGAAGCCCGCGCCGACGCCAGCGCGTGCTCGGGCACCAGCCATTCCCACACCTTCCCTTCCGCCTGGGCGACCAGGTCGTCCTGCGAGCCGAAGAACGGCAGCCGCCCTTTCGACATCACCGCCAACGCCGTCGCACTCGCCTCCACATCCGAGACGATGTGCGTGGAAAGGATGATCAGGCGATCCGCGGCCAGGTCGGTGATGAGGTGGCGGAAGCGCAGGCGCTCCTCGGGGTCCAGGCCCACGGTCGGTTCATCGACGATCAGCAGCCGCGGGTCGTTCAACAGCGCCTGGGCGATACCCACCCGCTGACGCATGCCACCGGAGAAGTCACCCAGCCGCCGATCGGCAGCGTCTTCCAGGCCGACCATGGCCAGGCAGGCCTCGACGCGGGTGCGAGCCAATGCCACCGGCAAGCCTTTCACCGCCGCCAGGTAAGCCAGGAACTCCCGGGCCGTGAGCGTCGGGTACACCCCGAAATCCTGCGGGAGATAGCCGAGCTCGGAACGGAGCGCATCGGGCGAGTGGGCGATGTCCTGGCCATTCCACAGCACCTTCCCGGCACCGGCCCGGGTCAGCGTGGAAAGGATCCGCATCAGGGTGGATTTCCCAGCTCCATTAGGGCCCAGAAGCCCCAACACCCCGGTAGCCATGCGGAAATCCAGCCCGGCCACGGCCTGGTGCTTATTGGGATAGCGGTAATGGACGTCCTGGACGGACAGCTCGCATGGCATGGTTTGGGCTCGGGGAAACGGCAGGCTCGCCGCAGAGTCTATATTGGTGTGTTACTTCACCAACACACCTGTGCCGGAAGACATGGGTGTGTTGCGGGCTGCCGTCGCCGGGGCGGCGGCCGACCTCGGCTCCTCAGTCCCTGACCACGGCCCGCCGCAGGAACGCCTTGAGCGGGGCCTTCGAAAAGGCCGACATATCGTTCTCGAAATAGAGCGCCCAGAAGTTACGCCGCCAGAGCATGTTCTCGGCATTTGGCAAAAAGCCATACGTCGATATGGTGTCCGGATGCCCATGATCCGGCTCAGTACTCCAAACAGGGATGCCTGACTGCGTGAATTTCGCGGTCGGCTCGAGGCCGTCATAGACGGTCATCAGGAGGTCGACCGTGTCAGGTTCCTTCCCCCGCAGGAACCGCACGTCGAAATGCACGCCACCTACCGCCATGTTCCTCAAGCCCGGAGCAATATAGGTCGTTCCCGACATCGAGCGCCTATGCCCCAGATAGCCGTTGATGACATCCCACACCTGCCACTCGGTGGTCTGGCCCACGGGTGGTGTCATCCACATGCACATGCAGCCCTCATTGCCCGCCACGTGCACGCCGAGCGGGCTATACATATATGTGTTGTACACCTCGCCGGGAATCCGTGCGCTCATCAGCCCCTCATCGACATCCGTATCCGCCTTGATATGCAGGGGGCGATAAACATCGGACGTACTGGGCTGTGGCGGCGGGCGCGCGAATAGCGGAACAAGCAACGTGTTCATTCCCAGGAGGAACGACACGGCCACGAATAGAGGAATCTTCCACAGCCGCCCGACCCTGATGAACGAGACAACGAAGTACGACAGCAGGAGGTTGATGGCCGACGGAATCACCCAGGACGCAAACAGGAAGAAGAAAGCTCCCCCAAGCATGCCGGACCATGGATGCAGCGAGATGATGTAAAGCACGGCAAGCACGAGCGCAATGACAAGGGGCAATGCCTGCTTCAGGAATCGCTTGCGCTCCACACGATCTGACGCTTCAGACATCAACGGCTCCCTGTCGACTGGCGATTCGCTGGGGAGAGGATAACAGGGCCGCTCCCCACCCGGCCGGGCGCGCCAGAGCCGCGGACGACCCTGGCGCCTCGCACCTTATCCGAGCTTCTCTTTCAGGAATGCCCAGGTGCGGTCATTGGCCATCTTGGCCGCCGCCGCATCGTAATGCGCGCCACCATGGCGGGAGAAGGCGTGATTGCAGCCCTCGTACGTATAAATCGTAACGTTCGGCATACCCGCGAACGCCGCCTTGATCTGCGCCTGGGCCGCCGTGCTGATGAATTCATCGGCCCCGGCCAGGTGCATCAGGAAAGGCGCACTGACCGAAGAGGCCTCATCGAGATACTTCTCGGTATCGCCCCCATGGAACGCCACGACTGCATCCACCTTGCCGCGCGCCGCGGTGAGAAACGCCATCAGGCCACCAAGGCAATAACCCATGACGGCGACATGGCCGGTGCACCGAGGCAGTTCCCGCGCAGCCGCGATGGTAGCCGCGACATCGGAGACGCCGGCATCGCGGTCATAAGCCATATAGAGCGCCAGCCCCTTCTTCCAGTCGGACTCCGACGTGACGCTGAGATCGACACCGGGCTCCTGCCGCCAGAACAGATCAGGTGCGATGGCAATGAAGCCTTGCGCTGCCAGGGCCTGGCAGGTGAGGCGGACGTCCTCGTTGACGCCGAAGACTTCGTGGAGGACGACTACGGCGGGCGCCTTGTCGGCTTCCGGGTAGGCCACATAAGCGGAGAACTCGCCGGCGGCTGTCTTGATGGTCATGCTGGTGTTCACGGACCGATGCTCCTGGAGGGGGATTCCATGCGGACCATTACTTGCCAGTCTCTGGTGGGCTTGTCGGAAATGGTCGAGACTTGGAAAGGCCATGCTATGAGTTACGTTGCCTAGGGTGGGCCTTTCGCCACCATGGGGCTGGCGGGGCCACAAGCTGTGCGAATCACGTTACACCGCTCTCCGCTCGCCGCCTGGCAGGCGGCCATGGCTTTCACCGAGGCTGCGTTCTCATTCCTGCCCTCCGGAATAGCGCTGATGCTCTAGAGTTCGCGCCCTACGCGCCGTTTCCGTCACCGCGCACGCTGTGGAATCGAGAGCCTGACCTTGCCCTGGGCTATCTGGCATGCCGCACTTTGCTTCCTTGTCGGCAATCCACGCGAGCTCTTCGTCATGGAGGGACACGCGTCCGTCGGGCGGAAGGGACTTGATCAGCTTCCCGTAGATTCGGTTCAGACGCCTTTCCTGGTAGACAAGCTCGAGGTCAGCGCAGCGCTGATACGACGGCATCGACCCGTCACTTTGATCGATGCACGCGTAGTACGACGGCCGAAATCCGAGGTACTTTGCCTGCTCGTCCAGATCGGCGGGCTCACCATCCGCCTCCTGCGCGTGGCCAGGGAACGACGTGAACGCGATCACGGCCGACATAAATATGAACAAGAGAGACCTTGGCGACATACCTATGCCCTTAAGAGATTCATCGAAGCACCGTGTTCCGCGGGACTGAAACGGATGGCGGAACATGCTGCTGTAGAGCACCCAAGCTTCCTTCCGCCTACGCTATACCGCTACTTCGTTAGACGACGCTCCAGCACCGTAGCCCTTCGCGCCGTGTAGTCCACCGAACAAGCCACCGCGTCAAGAACATGTCCCTGACCTGGCTCGGGCGGTAGAGCGCAGTCGTATTCCTTTTCCTTGATCCAGGCACGCTCGTCGGCTAGCAGCGCTCTTCGATCTGTTGCATCGAGCTTCGCCAAAAGGCGCTTGTAGGCCGCATTCAATCGCCGGTCTTGGTAGGCGTACTCCACCTGACTACAGCGAATCATCGTGGGCATACCAGCATCAGCGGCGTCGAGGCACTTCTGATAGCTCGGCCGAAGCCCCAAGAAGACCGCCCTGTCGTCCAGCGCTGTCGGCTCCCCCGGCAGCGCTTGAGAGCGAGAGGTTGTCGGGACCATGCATATAAGAACGACTGTTATGAACACATAGCGGACTTTCCAAGGCTGCATTCCTTTCTCCACAAAGCCTTCCCTTACATTCCCCTGGCGCAATCGGTGCGAATCACCTTGCAATGCTGTCCTCCCGCCGCCTCACAGGCAGCCATAGCCTTCGCCGAGGCCGCGCGCTCGTTCCCAACATCCGGCGTCCCGCCGCCAAACGATCTTGCTGACGAGTCCTGAACTAGGGATATGCATCCATCCTGCCGCTGTACGAGGATCGAGCACTCTTGCTTGTTGCAGCGGCCTTTGACCTCGTCCCACACGCCATCAGGGGTAGGCGTCTGGTGGCGGAAGATAAATCGACCGGTCGTGTTGTTGACGACGATCGTGTTGTAGAAGACTGGGACGGCCCACCCTGCGTCCAGATCCTTCGCCAGGCGAGACGCGGGAAGCGCGATATCCTCGGCCCTGGCCTCACCGCGCCCTCCGCGCACGACCTCGCGGGTTGCACTTTCGACCTTCCAGGCATCGTCCCGACGGACAAGACGTATCGATGTCACGCTTGGTGTCTCGCCGCCATCACCTTGGTTGATCGTAATGCGACTCGGCTCCACGTTAATGCCGTCCGGCCAGAAGGGATCGTCATGGAACTGAGTGCATTTCGAGCAGCCCAGAATCTTGTCGCTCGAGAATTCAGGAGTGAACCTTCCATCCTTCTTCGCGAACACAATCAGGGTGCGATAACGCGCGTCGTTCTTGGTAGCTGGGCCCTGGAACACGACTGCGGCGATGGCGTTCGGTTGACTACCACTCGACGTGAAGGCCAATAGCGTCGATCCAGCAGGCGCTTCAGCGGCGACTTCCTGTGGCACGGCCGGAGCAGGCTTCTGCGTCGCGGCATGCGCGCTCACTACCGCCATGAGGGTCGCAAAGGCGAAAAGCGCGTTCATTCTCAGCATGGCCGTCAGATACCTCGATTGCAATCAGTGCGAATCGCCTCACACTGCTTACCGCCTGACGCATTGCACGCATCCATGGCCTTCCCGATCGCTGCCTTCTTGTCACGGGGGTCCTGCGTGCCAGCGCCGAAGAACCGGCCATCGGCACCCTTCACCAGAGAAATACACCCATCTTGCTGTTGGACCAGGATCGCGCAGTCCTGCTTGTTGCAGTCCGACCTAAGTGTTTGCCAGACCTGCTCCGGTGTACTTCCACCGTGATACAGCATGAACTTGCCGTTCTTGTGATTGATCATGAGGGTGTTCAACACAATCGGGATACCCCACTCGCCATCGAAATCCTTGGCGAGGCCTGATGCTGGCAAGGGAAGTTTCTTCAGTGACGTAGCTCCATCACCACCGTCGACGGTCTGCCGCTCGGCCGTCGACACCCGCCAGGCCCCGTCTTTACGGACCAGCTCGATCGTCGTGGTAGAAGGCTTCTGGCCACTGTCGAACTGGTCGACCAGGATATGCCCGGCCGTGACCTCAAGATGCTTCGGCCAGAACGGATCATCATGGAACTGCGTGCACTTAGAGCAGCCAATGATCTTCTCATTGGCGAACTCCGGAACGAACGCTCCCTCTCTCTTCCCGAACACCACGAGCGTTCGATATCGCACATCGTCCTTGTCGGGAGCGCTCTCGAACACGGCAACGGCGTCGGCATCTGGCTGGCCCCCGCTGCTAGCAAAGGCAACGATCGTCGTCCCCGCGGGAGCGGAAGCCACGACTTCCGGTGGCGCCGATACGGTGGGCGGACGCCCGCTCGCAAAGGTGCACGCGCTAGCCGCAAACAGGACAGCGGCCATGGGAATCCTTGCCATACCAACTCCATAGGGGTATCGATCGCCCGAAGTCTAGCCAACGACCCTGGGCCAAACTAGAGGAAAATTCTGAAAATGCCGGAACAGGTCACTGTCCGGATGGCGCGGCCCGAAGCCCGCCCAACCGGCTATAGTCCCCACAAACCCGGACAGACCAAGCTCCCCAAGAGTCTCCTAGATGCCCCGCCAATCAACGATCCTCGCCTCGCTCGCCCTAACCCTCATCGCCACCTCCGCGACGGCAACCACCTGCCGCGAAGACGCCTGCGATGTCGGCGAGCATGTCACCACATATAGCGCTCCTGGCGAACCGGTAGCCGTCTGCTCCACGGATGCCCTGGCTGCCTATAGCAACTTCATGCTCTACCTGGTGGCCGCCGATGCGGCGAGCACGCAGCAGGGCACGGTCGATCCCAACGCCGTCGAGGCGAAAGCGACGGGTGATAGCGCCGACGTGGTGAAGCGCTTGCGTGAGGCATCGGGCGTCGCATCCGCGAGCGATGCATTGAAGGCCTGCTCACCATTGAAGGCAGGCGCCAGTGTCGTGGTGCTTGAGGTGAGCAAGAAGACCAACAACGCGAAGGTGTCGGGTGCGAACGGGGAAGCACCGTTCTGGATTCCCACCGGCTTCCTCGAGCGTTAAGCCCCCGCGCGCAGGGCTCAAGGCACCGCGCGAACATACCCCATAAATACGTACCCACCACGCCCTCGTGGCAGCGCGCTCGCGCGCGATAAGCCAACGAAGCGGCGAAGCCATACTCCGCCCCACCGCCCCGTTGGCCTAAACCACTCAGGCGTTAGTCCCACCATCCACCGTAAGGTTCGTACCGGTCACATAACCCGCTTCCGGCCCCGCGACAAACGACACCATCGCGGCGATGTCATCCACGTGCCCATAGCGCTTCAGGGCCGTGTTCGCGATCTGCGGGGCGGCCCATTCGTCGTTGGCCGGGTTCAGGTCGGTATCGATCGGGCCGGGCTGCACGTTGTTTACCGTGATGCCGCGCGGGCCGAGCTCACGGGCCAGGCCCTGGGTGAACATCTTCACCGCGCCCTTGGTCGCCGCATATGCGACGAGGCCCGGCGTGCCCATCCGCTCGCCAACGCACGAGCCGATGGTGATCACACGGCCGCCATCCGGGATGTACTTCAGCGCGGCCTGCGTGGCGATGAAGACACCGCGCAGGTTGATGTCGATCACGCGGTCCATCTCCTCGAGCGTCGCATCGACGAACGGCTTGGGAATGGCCGTGCCGGCGTTGTTCACGAGGATATCCAGGCCGCCGAACGTGCTGACGGTCTTCTCGATCGCCGCCGCCACGGCCTTGGCATCGGCCGCATCCGCCTGGATCGCGATGGCCTTGCCGCCGGCCTGCTCGATCGCCTTGACGACCTGCGCCGCCGCTTCGGCGCCGCGGGTATAGGTGATGGCGACATTGGCGCCGTCCGCGGCCAGGCGGCGGGCGATGCCCGCACCGATGCCACGGGAAGCGCCGGTGACGAACGCGGTCTTGTTGCTGAGGTTGCTCATGGGAATCTCCAAGGGAAGGGAAACAGCGAGGAATGGCGAAAAGCTACGCCTTGACTTCCCGCCTGAAAAAGACTTTGTTGGTAGCCCGGCCATGCCTCGGAGGCATCCCCATGGAGTTGCGTCACCTTCGTTACTTCATCGCCGTCGCGGAGGAAGGCAGCCTCACCGTCGCCGCGGAACAGCGCCTGCATACCTCGCAACCCTCGCTCAGCCGGCAGCTGCGCGATCTGGAATACGAAGTGGGTGCCACCCTGCTGACCCGCACCACGCGCGGCGTGGAGCTCACGCCCGCGGGCAAGGCCTTCCTGGACCACGCGCGCCTCGCCATCGGCCAGGCGAAGGAAGCCATCGAAGCCGCACGCCGCGCGTCACGCCCCGCGCGGGAGACGTTCTCCGTCGGTTTCCTCACGGGCCAGGAAGCCGACTGGCTGCCCAACGTCACCCAGGTGCTACGCGAACACCTCCCCTCCATCGAGTTCAAGGTGGTGAGCCTTTACTCGCCCGATGTCGGCGATGCCTTGCAGAGTGGCGAAATCGACCTCGGCTTCCTGCGCAACGAGCCGCGCCCGGATGTCACTTACCGCGTCATCGCGAAAGAGCCGCTCGTCGCGATCCTGCCGAGCAGCCATCCCCTGGCGGCGAACAAGGAAGTCGACCCGCGCGATCTCGCGGGCGAGACGTTCATCGGCTTCTCGGATATCCCGCACGTGCTGCGCGACGTCGTCGACACCTACCTGCGCAAGCGCCACGTGCACCTCACGCCCAGCCACCACATCGATAACTTCGCCGTCGGCATCTCACTGGTTGCCTCCACCGGCGGTGTTGCCCTGCTACCTGCCTACGTGGAACCGCTGTTGCCGTGGTCCGTGGTGAGCCGCCCGCTGGCGGGTGTCGCGCCAACCATCGACATCGTCGTCGGGTACCGCGAAGACAACCCTTCGCCCGTGCTGAAGACCTTCCTGTCGTGCATCGACCAGGTGCGCGCAGCGGGCCCCATGGGCCAGCGCTCCGGCAGTCCCGCTCCGGCGAAGGCAGCGCGCCGCAAGAAGTAACGATGCCTCGGAGGCATCGCCCGGCTGCCAACAAAGTCTTTCCCGGGGCCCGATGGGCGGGCGTAGCCTTTGCTACACCTTCCCACTACCGAGCCCCCTCATGACCTCCCTGAATGGCAAGACCGCACTGGTCACCGGCGGATCGCGCGGCATCGGCCGCGCCATCGCACTCAAGCTCGCCGGCGCCGGTGCGCAGGTGCTGGTGCACTACAGCTCGTCGCCCGACGAAGCCAACGAAGTCGTTGAACGCATCACCAGGGCCGGTGGCCGGGCGAGCGCGGTGAAGGCCGACCTCGGCCAGCCCAACGGCCCGCACGAACTCGCCGCCGCCGTGCGCCGCGTCGTCGGCGACCGCCTCGATATCCTGGTGAACAACGCCGGCGTATCGACCGCCGCGACGCTCGAGGACCAGACCCTTGAAGACTTCGATCGCATGTTCGCCGTGAACGTGCGTGGCCCGTACTTCCTGCTGCAGCAGCTGCTTCCGGTGCTGTGCAAGGGCAGCTCGGTGATCTTCACCACCTCGCTGGCGGCGCGTGCCGCGGTGGGCAACCTCTCGGCTTACGCGGCGACGAAGGGCGCCACCGAGACGCTGGTCCGCCATATGGCTGCCGCACTCGGCCCGAAGGAGATCCGCGTGAATGCCATCGCCCCCGGCGTCGTGGAAACCGACATGTCGAAGTTCGCCCGCAGCGAAGAAGGCCAGCGTTACACGCTTGGCATGCAGGCACTGCAGCGGATCGCGCAGCCGGAGGATATCGCTGGTGCGGTGCTTTTCCTCGCTTCCCCGGATGCGGGCTGGGTCACTGGCACGACGCTGTCCGTCGATGGCGGCTCCAAGCTCTGATTCCCCGCGCAACCCCATCCCCTCACCTTCCCCGCCTAGGCCACACCCATGTCATCGCATACGCACCACGACGCACCGACCCAATACATTGAAGCCAACGGCATTCGTTTCGCCTACCGCCGCTTCGGCAAGAAGGCCGGCGTGCCGATCGTCTTCAATCAGCATTACACCGGCACCATGGATTACTGGGACCCGGCCGTGACGGACGGGCTCGCGAAGGATCGTGAAGTCATCCTGTTCAACAACGCCGGTGTCTCGAGCTCGAGCGGCGCGACACCTTCCAGCTTCCAGGAGATGGGCGCGAATGCCATTGCGTTCATCCGCGCGCTGGGTTTGCAGCAGGTGGATGTGCTGGGCATCTCCATCGGCGGCTTCGTCGCGCAGGAGATCGCGCTGCAGGGCGGCGACCTCGTCCGGAAGATCATCCTGGTCGGTACCGGCCACCGCGGCCAGGATATGACGGCCAGCCGCTCGAACGCGATCTTCTCCGGCACATACGACCCGCCGGAACACCTGTGGCTGGATGTCCACTTCAAGCCCACCGAGAGCAGCCGCAAGGCCGGCCTCGCCTTCCTCGAACGGAAGTGGCGACGCACCGACCGCGACCCGGAAGTAAGCGAGCAGACCATCACCGCGCAGGGCGAAGCGATCGGCAAGTGGGTCACCCCGGAAGCCGACAGCCTTGCCTACCTGAAGTCGATCAAGCAGCCCACGCTGGTCGTCCAAGGCAGCGACGACGCCATCATCCCGACGATCCACTCACTGACGTTGCAGCATGAGATGCCGGATGCGCAGCTGATCGTTTACCCGGATTCGGGGCATGGATCGATTTATCAGTATCCGGGGTTGTTTGTGACGCATGCGACGACGTTTTTGGATGCGTGAGGCCGGAGGCCTTGTATCCACTTCAAATTCGTAGAGCACTAAAGATTCGCGGTGACCTGCCGAGATAGCAGGTCACCACCGACAAGGACCGTTGATGCTCACCAAGACGTTGGATCCGGATACCACGGTGGCGATTCCCAAATCTTCGGTCGGGCTTCCACAGGCTTGCAAGGACGGGGCGAACTGATGAGAGCTGGCAGGTCCCAATCCATGCGCTCCTTTGAGCGGATGAAAGCCATCTTCCTGGTCATCCTTGCCTTTTGCGCGACAACAACCCTCACCCTGACCTATCAGGCTGCCAGGGCGGCGCAGATTCAATTGTCTCTCGCTCAAAGCCTGTTACGTCACTCCGACCTTATGCCGGCCGGCGTCTTCGCTACAAAGTTCTCTGTTGCGGGGATCTGCGGCGAATTGCTCCATGAGAAGGACAATCTCGATAGGCCACTTCTCAATACGACTGCCGGAGCTGTCCAGCGCTTCTGCAGCCTCCGCCAGATGGCTCTTGATGAGACAAGCTTCGAAGACTGGCTTTCGTACGTCGCCGATCTATTCGTTTTCTTTGGCATTGTCATCGAGTCGCTGACATCACTGTCGCCAACGTGGCGAGGACTACTGCATCAAGACGCATCGGCGAATGGCCCGATAGAGAGCATGGCCGGGCTTGCAGGTGTGGTCATTTTGTTGTTCGGCATCGCGGCAGAGACCGCCCTTGTCTACTGGCGGACTTTTGGCGGCTTCGACGTGTACAAGATCACCGTGGCATGGCCAGATATCGCGAACTGGCATCTTCCCTACGTGGTGTTCGCCCTACTCGCGATGCCATGGCTGGTCATGCTGATACAAGCATGGCTGATACGTCCGCGGGCGGACACCGATCTGTTCCAGGACTGGAAGCCAGTCTGAAGCGCGGGGTTTCGCTGCGATCACACTGAGGGGCCAGCCGGGCCATGACGACCCGGCGAGGTCATGACGCCGCTTCTTCCTGCCGACCGATTTCCATCAACGCAGCAAGCCCACGCTTCAACGCGCGAATCCCGCTATCACCGATACGCGCATGAAGCTCCGCATCGATCCGATCGCGCGCCGCGCCTTGCACGCTCGCCGCATCGCGGCCGCGCTCGGTCAGCGTGATGACCAGCTTACGTCGATCATTCGGGTCGCCCTCGCGCGTGACGTAGCCGCGCATGACCAGGGTATCGACGAGCTGCCCCGCCGCCTGCTTGGTGATGCGCAGCTGTTGGGCCATCGCCCCGATCGGCGCATCGGGCGCCCCCAGGGCGAGTCCACCGATGATGTAGAGGCCGTTCTCGGGGATATCGTCGTAGCCGGCCTCGTCGAGCGCGCGGCGCATGGCGGAGCCATAGGTGCCGCGGGCGTGGCGCAGGAGCGCGGGGACGACGATGTCTTCGTACCAGGGAGCAGTTTCGCGGGGCATGCGGTGTCTCCGTCAATGGCGTTGATGGTCAATCTAATTGACTATCAAGTCCGACGCAAGGTCCAACGCGCAAATGACCGGAGCCGGGTCACAGACCACCTACGGTACTATCCAGAGGTTCAGACCCCGCGCCTGGCGCGGGCGATGCCACACAGAGGGTCCATGAGCGTCCAGATCCGAAACAACGTGCGTGTCCTTGGGGACGGGGCCCTGACCCTCGTCTTCGCACACGGCTTCGGCTGCGACCAGAACATGTGGCGGATGATGGGCAGCCACTTCGCCGAGCGGTACCGCGTGGTGCTGTTCGACATGGTGGGCAGCGGCGGTTCGGACATCACCGCGTACCAGCCCGAGAAGTACGCCAGCCTGCAGGGCTACGCGGCCGATCTTCTGGATGTGGTTCGTGAATTTGGCCAGGGGCCGGTGGTGTTCGTCGGGCACTCCGTCAGCGCCATGATCGGCGCACTGGCCGATGCCAACGCGCCGGACCTGTTCCTGGCCCACGTCATGATCGGCCCTTCGCCCTGCTACATCGATGATGCCGGCTACGTCGGCGGATTCTCGCGCGATGACATCGATGACCTGCTGCAGACCCTGCGCAGCAATTATCTCGGGTGGTCGCGCAGCATGGCGCCGGTGATCATGGGCGACAACGGCCGGCCAGCCCTCGCCGAGGAACTCACGAACAGCTTCTGCCGGACGGATCCCGAGATCGCAAAGCAGTTCGCGCAAGTAACGTTCCTTTCGGACAACCGGGCTGACCTGCACCGCCTTACTCGCCCCGTCCTTATCATCCAGTCGTCCATCGACCCCATCGCGCCTGTCACGGTCGGCGAGTACCTCGACGCCCACCTGCCAGACAGCACGTTGCGCGTCATCGACAACGTCGGCCATTGCCCGCACCTGAGTGCGCCCCAGGCGTGCATCGAAGCCATGGATGCCTTCCTCGCCACGCTGGCCGTGACACATGACGCCTGATGGCGACCTGCCGCCGCTGGAAACGTTGTACGCGGCCGCACCGTGCGGCCTGCTGTTAACCGATGCGGACGGCACGATCCGCCACGCCAACGACACCTTCTGTCAGTGGATAGGCCACACAGCTGCCGAGCTGTCAGGCACCAGGCGCTTCCAGGACCTCCTGACCGTGGGCGGGCGTATTTTCCACCAGACCCACTGGATGCCGTTGCTGAGCATGCAGGGGGAACTGCGGGAAGTGAAGCTGGAACTGAAGAACCGCGATGGCGCTCGCTTTCCGGTGGTCATGAACGCAGTAGCCCGCGAGCATGCGGGCAGGATGTTCCACGAACTGGCCCTGTTCATCGCCCAGGACCGTGATCGGTTCGAACGCGAGCTCATGCACGAGCGGGAGCGTGCCGAGCAATTGCTGGCAACGCAGGTGGCCGCGCAACAGGCGCTTGAACTGGCCGATGCGCGCCTGCGCGTTGCCCTCGAATCCGCGCAGCTGCACGTATGGCATGTCGATGCCGAATCGCTCGAACGACGTTACGACGACGCCGTAGCGGAGCTACTGGGCTTGCCCATGCCCCAGCCGATCAGCGCTGAGCGATTCCTCGCGCATATCGATGCCGCCGATTGCGCTGCGGAAGCGCAGGCGTTCGCCGATGCGATGGACGCGAAGAAGGGCAGCTACCGGTGTGTCTTCCGCATCCGCGGCGCCGATGGTGCGCAGCGGGTGGTGCGGGGTTCGGGCGATGGCGTCTTTGATGCGGAAGGCCGGTTCGTTCGGCTGGTCGGCGTACTCCAGGACGTCACCGAGCTGAGCCAGCAGCGCGCCGCTGCCGAAGACCGTAGGCAGTGTGACATCGATCCCGCCATCCGAGATCTCTCCATCGAACAACTTAAAGGCGCCCCGAATAACCTCCTCAAGATAGACTTTTGTCGGCCTACCTTTCTTTCGCCCACCCATCGGCTCAATTCGCTTCAGCACCGTGTCAATAATTTCGGCTGCAGTCTTTACACGATCAATTCTTAACTCCAAACCCCGCAGAACCTTTAGGCATGGATCATTCGAACCTTGCGCGGATGAAAGTGCCGCCTGGATAGCTTCCGCGGCAAGCGAGCTCTGCCCGACGATCTTTGAGAGCGGTTGTCGAGTGTTATGGACCAATTTATCGACGAGCTGTCCGATCGTAGCAAGCGAGTGATAGCGCGCAAGGACCTGCCGAAGCCCGACCACTTGCTGTTCCCATGCAACGACTGTTGCCTCGAAGAGATCCAATGCCTCGTCACCATCGGGAAGACGATCTACTAACTTTCCGCGCAAATCGGAAACATCAGGCCTATCCAACAAAGACTCATTCGCCTCTCTTCCGGCCGCGGCCGAACGACGAGTCTGGTACCGAAGCACTTCGATCTTTGTCAGAACGAAGGTCATCACCGCCTGGAGGTCACGGAACGCGTCGTTGCTATCCAGCCCTTCCCGATTGCTCTGATCTCGGAGATCAGGGTTATCGTCCGCGCTTATTCGAACAAATCCTGTGAGCTGATTGTTCGAAAGCCGGAGCGACGGATTCTGGACTCGTCGCATATCGAGCCTCAGCCAATCGTTATCGGGCTCACCATATGGGAGCACGCGAAATCCATCGCGATAGATGCTTATTCCAGCAACCGCATTCAGATCCTGACGAATGCTTCGAAGCCCAGTTCCAAGTTTCTGCTGGACACTATCGAGCTGATCTCGATCCCAGACAAGCAACCTGAATTCCAAAGGCCCGCATTGCGGCGGGAAGACGCCAAACATGTCATGTGTAGGATCCGCCACTTCACTGAGCGCACCCTTTGGACTGAGACGCACCAAGGAGCCCGTAGCAGTCGAGCTATAACCAGTCGCAAAGATGTCAATCTGGAATGAGAAGGCGCCGTGCGCGTCGACAGTCCCGGAGATTGCGTAGTGAGGATAGTTAAGAATCTCTGGGGGACCGACGAGACCGTCGTCATGACTCCCTTGGCCTGGCAGCTTCAAGAATATGTTGAATGACTCATCGGCGCTAAACGGTGAGACTAGCCGACTGAGTCCGCGGCGCAACTCGACATAGTCATTTTCGTCCCACGTCTTCTTTAGCTTCGACATTCGAAGGACGGTGCCATGAATGCTTCCGTCGCCCGCGCGATCGAAGTTCTGCTCAGTTATGAGGCTCGGCTCGCGTCCTTCCGCAAAGATCAGTATTTGATCTAGGTAAAGGTCGTCCCGATCAAACTGCGTCCAGTCAAAGTAAGCGTATATCTCCTGATCGGAATCGGATTCCTTGGTTGCCAGCTCCAGCTCAGAAGCCAAGCGAGCGGATGCAAACCTACCGACACCTTTCTCGCCGAGAACTCGCCTACTCTTTCTGGGGCTCGTCTTCGATTTCTTCTTGAACGCGGTGGCCGGCTCCATCCAAGCCTTCTTCACCGTATCGAGGCTCATACCACAGCCATCGTCCCAAACCTCTATAGCTCCTTCGCCGGCAACGGCATCTCCGACAAAGGAAACCGACACGTAGCTTGCATCTGCGTCGTAGGAATTCTTTACCAACTCAATTACGGCTACTGTCTCACTACTGATCAGCTCCTCACCGAGAGTGCGCATGATTCGCGCCCTAGGACGCAGGGCGACGGCGCCCTCACTGTCTGTACTCATTGCTCCACCCTCCTTTCCATCGGATCAGACCGAAGCACTAAAAGAAAAGCGGCCATAGGCCGCCTTTCTTTAGTAACAAATAGAACTTAGCTCACCCGCACTTCGAATACCCACAATTCAAACAAGTCTGGCACCCATCCATCAGCACCAGCGCCTGGGTATTGCACTTGGCGCAAAGGGTCGCGCCAGCCGGGAAGCCGGCGGCATTGGTGTGCGAGTCGGTGGAAGAGCTCGCGGTCAAGTCCGCTCCCACAGGAGCGGCAGCGGAGGCAGCAGGCGCAGCAGCAGCCGGCTTGGCCGCAGCCTTCTCGTAAGCCGCACGCTTCTCCGCGATCAGGCGCTTGGTCGCCTCGTCCATCTCCGGATCGTGGATCAGGCCAATGGACTTCATGTGCTGCTCAATGACAGCGCCAATCTCGGCCACGATGCTGGGCATGTAGACGCCGCCGGCCTTGAAGTAGCCGCCGCGCGGGTCGAAGACGGCCTTGAGCTCTTCGACGATAAAGGTCACGTCGCCACCCTTGCGGAAGACGGCGGACAGGATTCGGGTGAGCG
Organism: Luteibacter sp. NPDC104163; assembly: GCF_055584245.1. Classification (NCBI taxonomy): domain Bacteria; kingdom Pseudomonadati; phylum Pseudomonadota; class Gammaproteobacteria; order Lysobacterales; family Rhodanobacteraceae; genus Luteibacter; species Luteibacter sp. NPDC104163. Next base: position 65,904 of record NZ_JBVJMK010000016.1, on the reverse strand, counting down.
CCACGATCCACTGGAAGTGGTCCATGTTCTTCGAGTTGATGAAGAGCTCGAAGGGGCGGCGCTGCTCATGCGGGGTGCCCGCATTGAGGACGATATCGTTGATGGTGACGTACAGCGCGTGCTCGAAGAGCGGCGACTTGATCTTGTACGTGTTGCCCACCAGGGTTTCCGGACGCTCGAGGCTCTCGTGCATCTGGATGACTTCGGCGACGGGTGCGACCTCTTTGACCGGCGCGGGTGCGGCGGCTGCGGGGGCCTTGTCCTCGGGCTTCACGACTGCGTAGCCCTTGATCTTCTTTTCGATCTTGATCGCCATTTTTCTTCTTCTCTTACTGGGTGGAATCCGGCCCGGCGCGGACGCCGGGCCGGATGGGTACTACTTACTTACGACGGCCACGGGCGGCGCTCTTACGCGCCGGCGTACGGCCGGTCTTGCTGGCAGTGGACCTCTTGGCCGCTTTCACGGCCTTCTTCGGAGCAGCGGCCTTTCGGACCGTCTTCTTCGCAGCCGTGCGGCCGGCGACCTTGCGGGTCACCTTGGCTACGGCCTTCTTGACCGCCTTGCGGGCGGTGGAAGCCTTCTTGACGACGCGGGTGGCGGCCTTCTTGACGACCTTCTTCACCGCGGCGCCCTTGCGAGCAACCTTCTTGGCGACGACAGCTGCCTTGCGGCCGGCTGCCTTCTTCGGGGCGACCTTGCGTGCCGGTGCCTTCTTCGCGGCCGACTTCTTGGCGATGGCCTTCTTCGGAGCGGCCTTCTTCACCGCTGCCTTCTTGACGGCCTTCTTGGCGGCAGCCTTCTTCACTGCAACCTTCTTGGCCGGAGCCTTCTTGGCGGCGGCCTTCTTGACTGCTGCCTTCTTGGCCGGGGCCTTCTTCGCAGCGACCTTCTTGGTAGCAGCCTTCTTCACCGCGGCCTTCTTGGCGGCAGCCTTCTTCGGAGCGGCCTTCTTGGCAGCCTTGGCCGGTGCAGCCTTCTTTGCAGCAGCCTTCTTCGGGGCAGCCTTCTTCGCAGCCTTCTTGGCCGGAGCCGGTTCAGCAGCGGCGGCCTTGGCCGGAGCCTTCTTCGCCGGGGCCTTCTTGGCAGCCTTGCGCGGTGCAGCCTTCTTCGGAGCCGCAACCGGCGCCGACGGAGCGGCGGCTTCGTCTGCCTCGTGCGCGGCGATTTCGTCGCCGGCGATGTCCTTCTGGCTCACCAGGGCCGGGGTGGGCTTCGGCTTGCGCTTGGCCTTCGGCTTGTCTTCGGTGATCTTCGGGCCGTCGAGTTCGGCGACGTAGTCCGGCTCGCTGGACGAGACGGCGGCGCTGGCTTCGGCGGTCGGTGCCGGCTCGATCACCTTCTTGGCGACCGGCTTCTTCTTGACGACCTTCTTCGCGACGACCGGCGGGTGGCCGGGCGTGGCGGATTCGGTGGACGACACCGGGGCGTCATTGGCCTCGGTGGTATCCGTCGTATCGGTCGAATCGGTGGTCTCGCCGGTGGGCAGTTCCGCCTCGTCGATCTGGTTTTCTTCGTTCGTCATAACTTTTTTCCCTCTCCGCGGGGTCAGAACTTGCCGTAGTAACCTTCTTTCAGGGCATCGAAGAGGTTGGCGGCGGTGTGCATTTCACCGTCATATTCCACCTCGTCATTACCCTTCAATTCGACAACGCTACCGTCTTCCAATTCGAAGCGGTAGAGGGTGTTCTCAAGATCGGTTTCTTTGACAAGCACGCCCTGGAACGCGGCGGGGTTGAAACGGAACGTCGTGCAGCCCTTAAGACCCTGCTTATAGGCGTAGAAATAGATGTCCTTGAAGTCCTCGTACGGGTAATCCGTCGGGACGTTCGCGGTCTTGGAAATGGAGCTGTCGATCCACTTCTGCGAGGCCGCCTGGATATCCACGTGCTCCTTCGGGCTGATGTCGTCGGCCGAAACGAAGTAATCCGGCAGGCGGGTCTTCGGGTCTTCGGAGAACGGCAGGGCATCGCCATTGATCAGGGCGCGGTAGGCCAGCAGCTCGTAGCTGTAGACCTCGACCTTTTCCTTGGACTTCTTGCCTTCGCGGATCACGTTACGCGAGTAATGGTGGGCGAAGCTCGGCTCGATGCCGTTGGAGGCATTGTTGGCCAGGCTCAGGCTGATGGTGCCGGTCGGGGCGATCGACGAGTGGTGGGTGAAGCGGGCGCCCACCTTGGCCAGTTCCGCGACGAGCTCCGGGGCCACCGTGGCCACGCGCTGCATGTAGCGCGAGTACTTCGCGTGCAGCTCCGAACCCTTGATCTGCTGGCCGACCTTCCAGCCGTCCTTCACCATCTCCGGGCGCTTGCGCAGCATGTCGCCGGTGACGTCGAAGGTCTGGGCCAGCACCGGGGCCGGGCCCTTTTCCTTCGCCAGCTCAAGCGCGACTTCCCAGCCGGCCACGGCCATCTCGCGGCTCACTTCATCAGTGAACTGCACGGCATCGGCGGCGCCGTAGCGCATCTTCAGCATGGTGAGCGTGCTGCCCAGGCCCAGGAAGCCCATGCCGTGGCGGCGCTTGCTCAGGATCTCGTGCTGCTGCTGCGGGAGCGGCAGGCCGTTGATTTCCACCACGTTATCGAGCATGCGGGTGAACACGCGGACGACTTCGCGGTATTCCTCCCAGTCGAAACGGGCCTTGGGGCCGAACGGGTCGCGCACGAAGGTGGTGAGGTTCACCGAGCCCAGCAGGCAGGAGCCGTACGGCGGCAGCGGCTGCTCGCCGCAGGGGTTGGTCGCGCGGATGTGCTCGCACCACCAGTTGTTGTTCATCTCGTTGACGCGGTCGATCAGGATGAAGCCCGGCTCGGCGTAGTCATACGTCGAGACCATGATCATGTCCCACAGGTGGCGGGCGCGGATGTGGCCGTAGATCTTGCAGGCCACGAGGCCGTCTTCACGGGACACGTAGTTCTGCTTGGTCGGCCATTCGCGCCACACGACCTTGGAAGTGTCGTTGAGGTCGATCTCGTGCTGTTCCTTGACGTGCACCGGGAACACGGTCGGCCAGTCCTGGTCGTTCTCCACCGCGTCCATGAAGCCATCGGTGATGAGCAGGCTGAGGTTGAACTGGCGCAGGCGGCCATCCTCGCGCTTGGCGCGGATGAATTCCTTGGCGTCCGGGTGGCTGATGTCGAAGGTGCCCATCTGCGCGCCGCGGCGGCCGCCGGCGGAGCTGACGGTGAAGCACATCTTGTCGTAGATATCCATGAACGACAGCGGGCCCGAGGTATGGGCGCCGGCACCGCTCACGTATGCGCCGCGCGGGCGCAGCGTGCTGAATTCGTAACCGATGCCGCAGCCTGCCTTCAGGGTCAGGCCGGCCTCGTGCACCTTCTCCAGGATGTCATCCATGGAATCGTGGATGGTGCCCGAGACGGTGCAGTTGATCGTGGAGGTGGCGGGCTTGTGTTCCAGCGCGCCAGCATTGGAGGTGATGCGGCCGGCGGGAATGGCACCGCGGCGCAGCGCCCACAGGAAACGCTCGAACCAGTGGTTGCGCAGCTCTTCGGTGGCTTCCACATCGGAGAGGGCACGGGCGACACGCTGGTAGGTCTCGTCCACCGAGCCATCGACGGGCGCGCCCGACTTGGCCTTCAGGCGGTACTTCTTGTCCCAGATATCGTAGGAGGCGGGCTGCAGCGGAATGGCCGATTCAAGGCCGAGAGCCTGGGCGCGTGCGGTGCTCATGTATGTGTTTTCCTCAAGTACTCGGCCTTGGGTCGGCCGTTCTTATTGGTATGCGTAGGCGCAACCTGTTGAGTCCCTCCCCCCGGAGGAATCAACCATCCCTTACCACCCCGGCGTAGAGAGGCAAAAAAGCCTTTCCGAAACGCTGGGTTGAAGCTTGAACCTGAGTATCCGCAGCACCAGCACTTGGTAACTATCGAACGAAGGAACACAAGATGTTGTGGTTGCGGCCGGGGTTGAACCTTACGCTCGGAGGGGTCCGATGTAAAGTGTCTGACATGGGAATCTCAGGGGTTGAAACCGATCGATTTCCCGGCTGTCTCATCAGGCCTGGAGGGCATCGCGCGCAAGCGCGCTCCCACAAGGGCGTAAGGGATTTCCTGACCCCTGCTGTTGCTGGAAAGGCATCGCGCGCAAGCGCGCTCCCACGACAGCAAAACCGCCCCGTAGCTCTTGTGGGAGCGCGCTTGCGCGCGATGCCTTGCCGCAAACCAGCCAAGGAGTTCTACCGATGCCCGCACGCCTCTTCCCGCGGACCCTCTTCACCACCCTCGCCATGGCCCTGGCGACACCCGCATTCGCCGCCATCCCGCCTGCCATCGATGGCCAGCCGGTGCCTTCACTGGCACCGATGCTCGCCAAGGTGACGCCCGCGGTCGTGAACATCTCGACCAAGACGCGCGTGCGGTCGCAGGGGGCCTACTTCAACGATCCGCTCATCGCCCAGCTGTTCGGCCAGGGCGTGCCGCGCGAGCGCGTGGAGCAGAGCCTGGGCTCGGGCGTGGTGGTGGATGCGGCCAAGGGGTATGTCCTGACCAACAACCATGTCGTGGGGGGCGCGGACGATATCACGGTGACCCTGCAGGATGGGCGCGATTTCAAGGCGAAGCTGATTGGCACGGATCCCGATACCGACGTGGCGGTGCTGCAGATTCCCGCTGAGGGCCTGCAGGCGTTGCCGGTGGCGGATTCCTCCCAATTGAAGGTCGGCGATTTCGTCGTGGCGGTCGGCGATCCGTTCGGTCTCGGCCAGACGGCGACCTCGGGCATGGTTTCGGCGTTGAACCGTACGGGCCTCGGCAAGGGCATCCAGAACTTCATCCAGACCGATGCCTCGATCAACCCCGGCAACTCCGGCGGCGCGCTGGTGAACCTGCGCGGCGAGCTGGTCGGGATCAACTCGATGATCTTCACCCCCTCGGGCGGCAACGTGGGCATCGGCTTCGCCATCCCCACCGACCTGGCCACCTCGGTGATGAAGCAGCTGCTGGCCTACGGCAAGGTCCGCCGCGGCAACCTGGGCGTGGAGGTGCAGGACATCACGCCGCGGATCGCCAAGGCGCTGGGCCTTAAGGATACGAATGGCGCGGTAGTCACCAGCGTCACCAATGGCTCCCCTGCCGATGGCGCAGGCCTGCAGACCGGCGACGTGCTCACCGCGATCGACGGCAAGCCGGTGCGCTCGGCGCAGGAGGTGCGCAATACCGAGGGCCTGCTGCCGCTGGGTTCGAGGGTGAAGCTGAGCGTGCAGCGCGAAGGTGCGCCGCGCGACGTGACCGCCTCGATCGAGGCCGCGAAGCTCGCGGTGCTGGATGGCGCGAAGGTCGACAAGCGCCTGGCCGGCGTGACCCTCACCGATCTCACCCCCGAACAGAAGCAGCAGGGCCTGTATGGCGTGATGCTCGGCACCGTGCAGAAGAACTCCGCCGCCTACCAGGCCGGCCTGCGCGACGGAGACATCGTCGCCCAGATCGGCCAGCGCCGCGTCCCCGGCGTGAAGGGCTTGCCGACAACCGGCACGCTAGGCGGCCGCCAGCTGCTGCTGACGGTGGTGCGAGACGATAACGTCTATTACGCCGTTCTCTGACCTGGCCAGCTGTTGGCCAGCTGTTGTGGGAGCGGGGGGGGGGGGCCGGGGGGGGGGGGGGGGGGCCCCCCCCCCGCCCCCCCCCCCCCCCCCCCAAGAAACACGGCCCCGGCACCCCCAAGCGCCGGC
>NZ_JBVJMK010000016.1:0-60207 GCF_055584245.1 Luteibacter sp. NPDC104163 | reverse complement strand
TAAAAGATCTCCCGGGGCGGGGTCACGGGGGGCGTTTTTTTGTGGGGGCGGGGGGGGGGGGGGGGGGGGGGGGGGGGGGGGCCCCCCCGCCCCCCCCCCCCCGCTCCCACAACCGCCCGGCAACCCCAGCAATAGAGGGAGGCTGTCTGCCTTTCTCATGAGACTTTTCTTCCTACAGCCTACGTTCTGTTTGGCCCCGGCAGGATGCTGAATGACGTCCATGGTGCGCGCGGGGCCCTTATGGCCCACAATTGCGGCCCAAATCAGCCACCCCGTTCGTTTCGGAGCTCTTGCCGTCCATGTCTCTTCGTCTCACGCGCCTGCTTACCGCCACGCTGATCGGCCTTAGCGCCTCCGCCACCGCCCTCGCTGCAGGGCCGCAACTGATCTGGCGTGGTGATGTCACCACCGCGCGTGGCGTCGTCACCGACGTGGCCAAGGCCTGGGAGAAATCCGGCAAGGGCAAGTTCGAGCTGCAGCCGTTCAACACGGCCTCGGGTATCGATGCGGTGGCTTCCGGTACGGCGGACCTCGCCGGCTCGGCCCGCCCGGGCATCGGTGGCAAGGAGCAGTCGCTGACCTTCACCCCGGTGGCGTGGGACGGCCTGGTGATGGTCACCTACCCTTCCAACCCGGTCAGCAACATCACCCTGATGCAGCTGCACGAGATCTACATGGGCCACATCACCAACTGGAAGGAGCTCGGTGGCGATGACGCGCCGATCAACCTCTACGCGGTGGCGAGCCCGGGCGATGGCGTCGAGTGGAGCCTGCGCCGCCTGCTGTTCGGCCGCGGCAACCAGCCGGTGGCCGCGCCGCGCCTGTACGTGAACCAGTCGAAGCTGGAAGAAGGCGTGACGCTCGATCGCCGCGGCCTGGGTGCCACCACCCTCGCCGGCGCGGGCAACAACCCGAAGCTGAAGTTGCTCTCGATCGATGGCGTGAAGCCGTCGGCCTCGACCGTCGCCAGCGGCGCCTACCCGCTGTACACCGAGCTCTACCTGGTCAGCAACGATGCCAGCCCGAAGGCGGCGGACGTGAAGGAGTTCCTGACCTTCGTGACCTCGAACCAGGCCGGCTCGATCCTGAAGGCACATAACCTGCTGCCGTACGCCGATGGCACCGCGCTGGCCGCCGCCGACGCTGGCCGCCGCGCCAAGATCGCTTCGACCGTGGGCACCCGCGCCAATGTCGGCCAGACGATGACGACGCCGACCGTCGCCGCCGCTGCCGCACCGGCCGCTGCCTCGGAAGCCGCGAAGGAAGCGGTGAAGGCCGCGCCGGCGGTCGCCAAGGGCAAAGCCGCGGCTGCCACGAAGGCCGCTGCCGCTGCCTCGGCTGCCGAAGCCTCGCCGTTCGCCCATATCGTCGCCAGCGTCACGACCACCGCCCACCAGGGCTTCAGCGGCGTCCGCAGCGATGCGTTCACTGCTTCGGACAACGCCAAGATCGGCGGCAAGTTCGCGAAGGTCACCGGCGATGCCGTGACCGTCGCCGGCAAGAACACCGCCAAGCCGGCCGTGGATTCCAGCGAGAAGTCGAACAAGGTGGAAACGCCGAAGGTCGCCGCGGAGCCGAAGCCGGCTGCGAAGGCTGCGGCCGCGCCCGCGCCGAAGGCTGTCGTCGCCAAGGCGGAGGCGAAGCCGGCCGCTGGCAACAAGACCTACAAGGTCGCCGCCGGTGACACGCTGTATTCCATCGCGAAGAAGAACAACGTCGACGTCAACCAGCTCCGCGCCATGAACGGGCTGAAGGACAACAACGTGAAGCTCGGCCAGACCCTCAAGGTCTCCGCCCGCTAAACCTGTGGGAGCGTGCTTGCACGCGATGCTCTTGCCCCGAGGCAACCGGCTATCGCGTGCAAGCACGCTCCCACAAGAGCTGTTCCAACCTGTTCTGCTGCTTTTCTGTGGGAGCGCGCTTGCGCGCGATGTCCCCGCCACGGACACCCCAATGCTCCCCATCCGCGCCATCACCCTCGACCTCGATGACACGCTCTGGCCTGTCCTGCCGGCCCTGATCGAGGCCGAGCATTGCGTGGATCGCTGGCTGAAGGAGCACCACCCGACCGTCGCGACGCAGTGGCCGATCGAGGCGATGCGCGAGTTGCGTGAGAAGGTGGCGCGCGAACACACCCACCTCGCCCACGATTTCAGCGAGCAGCGGCGGATCACCATCCGCCAGGCCTTCGAGGCCTGTGGCATCGACGATGCCCCAGTGGATGCCCTGTGGCGCATCTATTACGCGGCGCGCAACAACGTCGAGCTCTATCCGGATAGCCTTCCCGCCCTGGAACGCATAGCGGCGAAGATGCCGATCGTCAGCATCTCCAACGGCAACGCCGACCTGGAAGTGATCGGCCTGCACCACCTCTTCCATACCCGGATCAACGCGATCGGTGCCGGCGTCGCCAAGCCCGATCCCAAGATTTTTCTTGCCGCCGCCGAGGCGCTGGACCTGCCGCCTGCGCAGATCCTTCACGTAGGTGATGACCCGCTCCTGGACGTGGTCGGCGCCCGCGAGGCCGGTATGCCAACGGTCTGGCTCAACCGAACGGGTGAAAAGTGGTCTCACGGCCCGGCGCCGGACCTCGAATTTGCGGATATGCACGGCCTTGCCGATTGGCTTGACGATTCTTCCCGCCTGGACGGCTAGAATATGGTCGGAATATCAACCAGTCATTGACGCGGCCAACAACTGCCGCGAGGCACGGGAGGCCTGATGTCGCCACTGATCGACCGGAAATCCGGCAAGCGCTCCGTCACCACCATCGAACTCGTGGATGCGGCTTCGATGCCCGCCATGGAGCAGAAGCTAGGTGCGCAGCACCGGCAGTGGCTGGCATCGCTGGGTTTCCGTCCGACAGCCGGCTCCGTCGCCGTCCTTCCGAATAACGCCGGCGCGCTCTCGCGCGTGATCGTGGGCGTGGACCGCAAGGAACCGTTCTCCGTGCTCGGCGGCCTGCCGCAGCGCCTGCCGGAAGGCATCTACCAGCTCGCCGAAGATTCGATCGTGGAAGACCGCGAACTGGTCGCGCTGGGTTGGGCGATGGGTGCGTACCGTTTCGAGCGTTACCGCAAGGCCGGCCGTCCGGTCGCGCAGCTGCTGGTCGAACCGGCGACGCTGCGCGCGGTGCAGCCGCTGATGGAAGCGGTGTTCGAAGTGCGCGACCTGGTGAACACGCCGACCGAGGACATGGGCCCGGCGGATCTTTCCGCGGCCATCCATGCGCACGCGAACGAGCACAAGGCGAAGGTGCGTGAGTGGGTCGGCGAGGAACTGCTCGCGAACAACTTCCCGACGATCCACGCGGTGGGCCGTGCGAGCCATCGCGAGCCGCGCCTCATCGAGCTGACCTGGGGCAAGAATTCCAACCCGAAGCTGGTGATCGTCGGCAAGGGCGTCTGCTTCGACACCGGCGGCCTGGACATCAAGCCGTCCGATGGCATGCGCTGGATGAAGAAGGACATGGGCGGCGCCGCCCACGCCATCGCCCTCGCCGGCCTGGTGATGAAGGCGCGCCTGCCGGTGCGCCTCACCCTGCTGGTGCCTGCGGTGGAGAACGCGATCGCCGGTAATGCCATGCGCCCGGGCGAAGTCATTCGCACCCGCGCGGGCCACACGGTGGAAGTGGACAACACCGATGCCGAAGGCCGCCTGGTGCTGTGCGATGCGCTCGCCTTCGCGGTGGAGCAGTCGCCCGACCTGATCGTGGATTTCGCGACGCTCACCGGCGCCGCACGCGTGGCGCTCGGCCCCGAGCTGCCGGCGCTGTTCACCAACCGCGACCAGCTCGCCGATGAAGTGATCGGCGCGGCGGAATCCGTCGACGACCCGATGTGGCGCCTGCCCCTGTGGCGCCCGTACCGCCGCATGCTCGAGTCGTACATCGCCGACTTCGCCAACGCCGGCCCGTCACGCCATGCGGGTGCGATCACCGCGGCGCTGTACCTCGAGCGCTTCGTGCCGGAAAGCCAGAACTGGATGCACCTCGACACCTACGCCTGGAACGACGGCGACCGCCCCGCACACCCACGCGGCGGCGAAGCCCAGGGCCTCCGCGCCTTCTTCAAGTTCCTGTCGAACCGCTATTCCTGAAGCCCCCTGCTCTTGTGGGACCTGCTGTTGTGGGACCTGTTCTTGTGGGAGTGAGCTTGCGAGCGATGCTCTTCCGCGGGCCCATCGTTCGCAAGCTCACTCCCACAAAATCAGATTCCTGCAGGTCTCCGCCTTCTCAGGCCGCCGGCTCGTCAGGAGCCGGCGCATCCGAAGCCTGCTTCGCCTCCGCCTCGGCACGCTTCTGCTTCACAGCGACCACCGCGCGCAAATTGCGCTCGAGCTCCGCAATGCTCAGCGGAAAATAGCTTTCATCCCGATCGCTGACGCCCCAGCTCGCGATGCGCTTATCAGTGGCACCGACGCCAATCGCAACAAGCGCCGCACGCACCTCTTCCGGCTTCAGGTCGGTCGCCTGCAGGATCAGCTGCCAAAGCCAGTTCATGCGCTGCGGATCCACGCCACGCAGCATCGGCGGGCGCGTGTATTCGCGGACGGGCGTGTCGTGTTCGCTCATGGCAGGGTCCCTGTTGGCCTGCCCGGGAGTATAGACGTGGCGCGGCACGACCGCGCCGGTCCCGACATCCCACCAGAACTGCCCACACCCCGAAAGCCGCATCCTGACCATGCCCACCAAGCCCCTGGGGCCGTTGCGTGGTCCCTGCGAGCCCAGATTGCGCGGGCCCGCCGGCGGCGGCAATTCGGCCGGAGGGGGTAAGCGGTTCGGTCGAGCAGCGAGATCGGGCGATTCCCGGGAAATCGTCCGCCGCTAATGCGACGCCGCCGCCTCGGCCTTCAATATGGATTTGAGTGTCGGGACGCCTGCGAGGTCGAATGTCACCCTTGTCTTCGCACCGCGAACGATCAACTCACCGCCCTGGCCAAGACGACGCGTCAGCCAGTTAGCGTCTGGCCCGGGCATGGGGCGATACGCCCATTGGCCACCTACACAAGATCCATTGAGTAACATTCTTACCCCATCGAGCAGGAACTCTCGATGCGACACCGGTAGACGCGACGAGCATGGCACTGTCGCTTCGGTCGCAACGATCGCGTACGAGACGTCTCCTGCCCGCCCCTCCCAAAGTGCAACAAGCATCAAGCCACTTCCGGAAGATGGGTCGAGTCCATACCCACGATCCGACCATGCGCGCCAGTGAGCGACCCGCGCGATTTCCTTGTGATCCCTCACCTCGCGTTGATAGTTATCGATGGCGTCAATGACTGCATTGACGTGCGCATGTTCGCTGGAAGCTGCAGCAGCGTCCTCAGCCTCGAACATCGTCTTTAGCACCGGAAGTCCGGAGAGATCGAACGTCGCCGTGAGGTCCCTGGTCCTCACTTCCATCTGCCCACCCTTCTCCACACGACGTTCCAGCAATGCCTTGCCTGCGGCCCCCACGGGGAGATAGACGAGCAGATCGCCCACACACCTCCCCTCGAACGACATACGTACGCCATCAAGGGCGAAGGTCATACGCGGTGCAGTCGGCAGCTTGACGCAGGGCGCCGCTGAGGCCTTCAGCGTGATGCCATACGACCTGGCACCGGGCCGCTCGCCGCGGAACGCAAACATGCCGACGCCCGTCCCACGTAACGGGTCGAGCCTATAGCCACCGGCTGGCCAGGCCACCCAGAAGGAGGCGGGGTTATCGCTGTCATGTTGTCGCGATACGAGCTGATACCGCACCAAGGCATCGACGACGTCTTTCGACTGTGCTTCGACGGGCGAATTCCCACGACCCTGAGCATCCTGACTCACAGCGGCAATTTCAGTTCCCTGAGCCATATTCGCCATACAGCAGGCGACGCAAAGGAGGGTTCGAATTAATCCGTGGCCGCGTCCGTTGCCGGACGAGCCATTCCACGTTCCCAATAGAGATCGATGCATCAACACCAGAGGGCCACCCTCGGATGAGATCCAAGGTGGGCTGGCATGTCCCGGCACGCTCATCGCTTCCCCGTGCACCGGCACACTCGCCGGCGTTCGCGAAATCTATTAAGGGGTTGGCAAGGGTGTCAACGGGGATAAGGGGCGTGGTGCCCCGTCACTGCACGAACGAGATCTCGCGCTGCACCGGCCGGATCACATAACCCACGGGCAACCAGCCTTCCTTCCCTGGCGCCAGCGACACGGTCTCGAACAGCACCGCCTTGGCGTAATGGGCAAGGAAGATCACGTTGAGGTAATCACCGGCGGGCAAGCCGACCGGGTCCCGGACGCGGGCCATCTCGAACCACTCGCGCCCGACGAGCACGCCACGGTCTAGTCGGATCTTCCGCAGGTACCGCACCCAGTCGGCCCGCGGCACCATCCGCTGCATCATCGCCCCGGCCTCCAGCCACATGGCATCGGGCCGGCGGGCATCGGAAAGCTGCACCCAGTGCTGGGCGGAGGCCAGGGCCTTGTCCAGGGACTTCGGCTGCGGCCCGATCCGCGGCGCATTGGCCACGGTAAGCATCGCGCCCAGGGGGCTCGCCGCCGGCCGGGCGACCGGGGCTTTTCGAACAGGTGCCGTGGCGCTCATTGGGAAACTCCCCCGAGGGTACGCCACCAGCTTGGGCGCCCCGGGGGGATGCGGCAATTCGGCCAGAAGGGCTACCCGATTCGGCCACCCGGGGACCGGATACCATGACGTCGGCGCCACCCACCTACGCGGCGTGTGTTCCTACCAGGAGTTCCGATGGCCTTCCCGTCAGATCGCGAGACCCTATCGCTACGAGAACTCTACGATGGTGCGAACTATGGGGACGTGATGGACTTCGAGCGGTTCGATGAGCTGCTCACCCATGTCGCGCAGGAAGTAGAGATCCCGGCGGGGAAGTTGAGGATCACGGATCGCTTCGATCACGAACTGAAGCCTGACTGGCTTCACGCGTGGGATTCCGGCCTTGCGATGTTGGCGTTCGATATCGAAGACGGCCTTAAGCGACACAAGAGAAAAGGCGAGAAGGTCAATCTCTGGACCGTCGACGATTATCTCCGCCTGATGAACGAGCTCCACTGACCGCGAGCGTCGCACCTCGCGCTCCACTCCGTAGGAGCCCACCCTGTGGGCGACACCTTTCGCGAAACAGCCACAAGAGCTGATGCTCTCGGGCGAACGGCGTCGCCTAACGGGTGGCCTCCTACGTCGGCGGTATAGGTCTTGACCACCAGGCTGGGCTACCCGATTCGGTCATCGCGGGCGGGAGCCCTACATAGGGCATCGATATCCATCTCCCTACCCTACATCTTGCGTCGCCAAGTGCTCACGCAAAGAGGATCCCACCGCCGCTAATCGAAAGCCCACCCGATTTATAGCCTTCTATTCGCTCAATGACGGGCGATCTGAGGACCAGACATGAAGGGAAAAGTTTTACTTGCCCTGGCGGGATTGCTGATCAGCGCGGAATCCGTGGCGGGTGTGAAATCACTGAGCCGCGCGAACTGCATTGTGGGCGTCGTGAACGAATCGGTTACGTATGACCGCCCGGCCATGGCTAGCCACCACATGTACACCATGAGTAACCACGTTGGCTTCGGCGCCATTGCGGGCCACGACATCACCACGGACTGGGCCCAAACCTGGCGCTCATATGCCGGTGACGTTGGCGATAGCAATAAGAACACCGTTCGCGGGCTCCACATTTTTGGCGACAACATGTCCGAGCTCACCTTTGAGCGGACGATGGCGACCGACTGCAATCTGAAGGAGTGGTGATATGACGATAGGAACTGCAGCGCTCACCCTGTTCATCGCGGGCACCGCACCGGTAAATGCGGAGCGTGTGTCTCCCATTTCAACGGTTGCTCCCGCCTCTTCCCTCGTGTCCGATCAAAGCCGGGCGAAAGCCCTGGAATCGGGCCTGGACCTTCGCCGCGTTTCGACCCAACCGGGCGTGCATATCGTCCCGCTTGATGCATCCCCATACACGGGTGAACTCGCCGCACGTATCCGGCGCGACGTGCAGATGCAGGCCGAGCAAGGAAGTTTTCTCTCGTCTGAGGCGCCAGCTCTCAATGCGCGCGCCTCTGGAAGCCCGGCAAGGAGCCGCATCGACCGTTGGCTCGACAAGACCTACCCGTCGATCGAGTTGGCCCGGCCATCCCTTCGGTACGAACCCGTCTCGGTATCGCAGACCGCGCTTGCCACCGTCCGTTTGAGCGAGGTCTACCCGAGCGGCAAGCTGCACGAAGGGCTATGGAGCGGCGTCACCCGAGCGTGGTCTGTTGCGGGGCTGGGTGATGTGCAACTAAGTGAAGCCGAGCACCGGGAATCGGGCACGTCGATTACGCTGATTCGCGAATGGCTGAACACCGAGGTGGCTGGCTTTCCCGCCACGTTGAAGACGGCTCGCGATAGCACCGGCGGCGCGGTTGTCTCCATTGCCTGGGTAACCGACACGACGTCCTACAAGCTGGAGCTCCGGCCGCTCGACGCCTCGGCGATCAAAGCTAATGAGGCATGGATCATGGAGGTGGCCAACAACATCGGCCACTGATTGAAGCAACCCTGTGGGAGCGCGCTTGCGCGCGATCGCGCGCAAGCGCGCTCCCACAACTGCTGGCCGAGCTTCAGCGCTTGCCGAACGCCAATACGTCGGCGGTATAGGTTTCGACCACCAGGCTGAAGGGCTGGTTGGCCTCGTTGTACAGGACGGCACGGTGACGAAGGACGTCATGGGGAATGGCCAGAGGCCCCTGCCCCGCCGCAGGCAACGGCGCGTCCATTTCCCAACCCTTCGGCAGCGGCGACCAGAGCAGGTCGGCGCTCATGGTCTGGCGGCGGAAATGCAGGGGCTGCACGACCTTCCCAAACGGCTCGTCTGTGGAGTCGAGCACCTGGTTCATTTCGGGCGTGAGCCGGGCCGGGACATACCAGTTGTCCGCCTCCGACAGCACGAGCTTGCCGCAGGCGAGTTGGACGCGACGGTAGCGCACCGGCTCGTCAGCACTGATCCCCAGGGCCGCGCGGTCTTCAGCCGCGAGCGGCTTGTCCTGACCCTTCACCCGGTGCGCCACGATCTTCGCCTCCGGCGCCAGCCCATGCTCGCCACACCAACGCTCAAGGGTGAGCGTGGCACTGGGATGGCTGAGCAGGTCGGCGTTGAGCGATTCCAGCAGCGCCAGCACCTGGGTGCGCGAGGCGACGTCGTTGGTAAACGGCGTGCGCGCTTCCGAAGGCGATGACACCGTCGCCATGACAGCGATGGAACCGGCGGCAATGATTTTCTTGGTGACCATCTCAAAACACCCGCGGGGTTCTTATATTCACTGGGACCAGCTCACCAAGGATACTCCCCGGCAAAATAGCGGCCAAGCGGGATCTCAGGCGAACGCCGACCTACACGGGTGGCTCATCTTCGACGGACATGTTCATTAGCTCATTGAGCTTGTCACGGATGGCCGCGCTTTCCGGCAACCACGCTGGCGTCGCTTTGTAGGCTATTTCGAAGGCTTGCCTGGCTCGCATCGCATCGTCTTTTGCGTCGATCAGCGATGCCTTCATCAAAAGCATGGGCCAGACAAGGCGGCTGTCCTTGAATCCACGCTTCAGTTCGTCCTCGCTGACCGCTTCGTGTCTGCGCCAGCGCCGAATCAATTCAGGCACGCCACCTCGGAGGGCAGTGGCTACCCGTGCCTCGCTACCGATCCACGCCAGTGCCTCGTCCACGGGCTGGGTGGTCTGGGCATCACGGACGACAACGCCTTCCCGCTCAGCCAGCCAGAAGAACGCCGCGATCGCGTAGGGATCTTTCCGAAAGCAGGCCTGCGCGAGATAGAAGCCGATGCGGCACTTCCGGCAGAACGCGCATCGCCCGCGCTTTTTAAGCAACGCCTCCTGCGCCGTCGCCAGCTGCGCAGGACTGGATAGCAGCCCGCCCTGGCGTAAGGCCAGGGCGGCCATGACAGGAAAGCACAGGTAGTGGGTCACGTTGGGCTAAATCAGCAGCAGCGGCGTCATCGAGACGATCAAGGTTTGGCGGTATCTAGCAGGAACGTCGCGTAGATGCTGCTTTCCTTCTTCAGGCTGCCAACTTCCAGATCGATGGATGGCGCGATCTTGTTTGCTGAAACGACGACGCTATCGAGTGAATCGGCAGAGTAGCCACCGTTGCGCGCGTTGGGTTGGTCGGAGACCGTGTATAGCGCACCGAGCTTCACACCGTAGGCCTTGGCGATCCGCTGTGCATTGCGCTGGGTATCACGCATCGCTTCCTCGCGGAGTTCGGAGTCAATCGCCGTCCGGTCACTTCGGGACATGGATGTACTGACGACCTGCAATTCTTCGCCAGCACTATCGAGGCTGTCGATGAAATGGCGCAGGTCGTCGATGCGCGTAAAGGTGGCGGACGCGGTCCGGGTCACCTCTGAGCCGTCATAGACCGGCCTGTCGTCCACGTAAATGGTATGGGGCCCGATCGAGAACGTTGAGGCATCAAGGGACTCAGGGAGCGCGTGGTTGGCGCGGAAGCCGGCCATAACCTTGGCCATAAGCTCTTCCACCTGGGCCCGCGCCTTCGCCGGCTTGGGGTCCGAGGCCTCGACCTTGATGTTGATACTGAAACGATCCGGCTGCACCAGCCGCTCGGCATGGCCGGCGACATCGATATGCGGTGCGGTTTGCGCAAATGCCAGCATGGGAATGGTGGCGAACGAGATAGCAACGATGCGAGCTTTCATGAATTACCGGACTCCCTGGTGGTCATGTTGGACTGCTGCACTGCGTTCTTGCTTCTTCCATCTGTGGGAGCGCGCTTGCGCGCGATGGGGTTACGGCAACGTCCATCGCGCGCAAGCGCGCTCCCACAACAGCGTGTTTATAGGCCCTTGGCGGCTTGGGCTACTGCGCGGAATAGGGCCCTGCCTTTGTTCATCGTTTCTTCCCACTCGGCGGCCGGGTCGGAGTCGTAGACGACGCCGCCGCCGGCCTGTACGTGCAGGCGGCCGTCCTGGATGACGGCGGTGCGGATCGCGATCGCGGTATCCGCATCGCCCCACCAGCCGAGCCAGCCGATGGCGCCGGCGTAGATGTTGCGCTTGAAGGGTTCGAGTTCCTGGATGATTTCCAGCGCGCGGATCTTCGGCGCACCACTGACGGTGCCGGCCGGGAAGGTCGCCTTGATCACGTCCATGTAGGACATGCCGTCCTTGATGTCGCCTTCGACCTGCGAAACGATGTGCATGACGTGGGAGTAGCGCTCCACCACGAACGACTCGGCGAGTTCGACGGTACCCGTCTGGCTCACGCGGCCTACGTCATTACGGCCGAGGTCGATGAGCATGAGGTGCTCGGCGCGTTCCTTCGGATCGGCGAGCAGCTCGGTCTCGAGTGCGATGTCCTCGGCTTCATCCTTGCCACGGCGGCGCGTGCCGGCGATGGGACGCAGCACGACGCGGCCGTTCTTCAGGCGAACGAGGATCTCCGGCGAGGAGCCGACGATCTGCGTGGGGCCGATGTCGATGAAGAACATGTATGGCGATGGGTTCATCGCGCGCAGGGCGCGGTACACGTCGACCGGACGGGCGTTGAAGCCGATGCTCAGGCGCTGCGACGGCACCACCTGGAAGATATCGCCCGCGCGGATGTATTCCTGCGCGGTGCGGACCATGTTCTCGTATTCCTCGCGGGTAAACGAGGATTTGAAATCGGATTCGTCGAGCGCGGCCGGCTGCAGCATCTGCGGGTAGCTGACGCCACCCTGGCGCAGGCGGAAGGTCAGCGCATCGAGGCGGCGCACGGCTTCGGCGTAGGCCTGCGGGCGCGACGGGTCAGCGTGGACGATGAGGTACAGGCGGCCCTTGAGGTTGTCGAACACGGCCAGCTCATCGGCGAGCATGAGCAGCACGTCGGGCGTGCCCAGCTCATCCTTCTTGTCCCACTGCGCCAGGCGCTCTTCGATATAGCCGATCGTCTCGAACCCGAAGTAACCCACGAGGCCGCCGGTGAAGTCCGGCAGGCCCGGCAGCTTCGGCACCTCGTACTGCTTGCGCAGCACCTCGATCTCGGCGAGCGGATCCTCGAGGTGGCGGGTCTCGACGACCTCGCCGTTCTCCTCCACCTCCAGCTCATGCCCGCGCAGGCGGTACACCCGGCGCGCCGGCAGGCCGATCATGGAATGGCGGCCCCAGGTCGCCCCACCCTCGACCGATTCGAACAGGAAGGTATACGGGCCATCGGCCAGCTTCAGGTAGACCGACAGCGGGGTATCGAGATCGGAAAACACCTCGCGCACCAAGGGGATACGGGTAAAGCCCTGGGCGGCGTAGGCATCGAACTGTTCGCGGGAAATCATGGGGTCTCGGGGCTGACCGGGGGTGACCATCGATTGTAGGGCCAATGGGGCTGAGTGCCCTACCCGCCCATCCCGGTTGCCCCTCCCGTAGGAGCCCGCCCGAAAAAAAAGGGGACGCCATCGCTGGCGCCCCCTTCTACTTTCACCGCCTAACCGCGGTTTACCACTTCACCTCGAGCGCCATCCGCGCGCCCTGGTCCTTCGCGCCGCCACCGAAGAGGCCGTGGTAGCTCGCGCTGACCGTGGTGTTGCGTGCCACGGCGAAGGTAAAGCCCGCATCGGCGAGGCCCGCGTGGCGTGCCAGCGGCGCACCGGCGACGGTGAAGGCATCACCACCCACGGCGAAGCGCTGCGTGTCGTACGGACGCACATCGCCCCAGGCCTGCTGGTAGGCCAGCGTGGCGTGGGCCGAGATGCCCTCGCCGAGCGCCAGCGTGCCGCGCAGACCGGCGCTGCCGACGGTCACGCCATCGTCCTGGCCCTGCACATCGAGCGCCGCATCGCTGTTGCGCTCATGGATCGCATCCTGCTTCAGCTGCACGCGCGCCACGTTCACGAAGGGCATCAGCGAGCCCTGCGCGAAGGTGAAGCGGTAGCCGCCATCCAGGTAGGCCTGCGCGGTGGTCGCGTCATAGCGCGCCGACGCATTGCCGGCGAGACCATCGACGCCGACGCGGCGGTGGCTTTCCAGACGGTTCCAGCCGTACATCGCACCGGCCTGCCATTCAAACGCACCGGCCGCACCGGCGGCGTAGAGGCCCGCCACGCGCGAGTGACCCTGCACGCTATCGTTGCCGCTGCGTGCGGTGAGGTTACCCGTGCCCACCGTGCCGCCAAGCGTCACGCCGCTGATCTCGCGATCGGCGCCGACCAGCAGGCCGCCGCCGTTGCTGCGCAGGCGATCCACGCCGGCGCTGCCATCACGATCACCCCAGTGGCCCCAGGCCGAAGCCCACGCGCCGTTGGCCGACTGGCCTTCGCCCGTGCCGAGCAGGTGACGCTGCACCGTCTCGCGGACCTGGCGTGCATCGTCGACCATGGCCGTGCGTGCGGATGCCAGCGAGACACCCGCGAGCTGGCCGAGCGCCGGCGGCACGTCCGCCGCCTGCAGGGCGACCACCGCGTCGTACACCGACACGCCCGAACCCTGCGATTCGATCGCATCGGCCGTGGCCGCCTGGTTGGCATTGACCGCCAGCGAACGGAAGCTGGTGTCGTTGCGCAGCAGGTCGAGGTAGACGTGGTTGGCGTCGTAGCTCAGCGTCGGCGTAAGGAACGCCAGATCCGACGTGAGCGTGCCGAAGGTGCCCTGCACGCCGCCGTTGGCGGTGAGGATCGTGTAACGCGTCTGCGGCAGGTAGTTGCCCGTGCCCTGCAGCGAACGCACGGTGGCGCCGCCGAGGGTGGCGCTGCCGGTGGCAGTCACCGTATCGCTGGTGCCATCCGGCGCGGTGTTGACCACATAGGTGGAACCGTTGGCGAAGGCGAGGTTGCCGGCCACGTCGAAACGACCGATCGCCGCATCGCCGCCCGGGGTCATGCTCGTACCGCTGTTGACCGTGACCTGGCCGAGCTTGCCCGCGCCGGTGAGCACGGCGTTCTGCGCCAGCACCAGCGAGCCGCCGAGGCTGCCGGTGAGGTTCAGCACGCCGCCCGCAACCTGGGTGGTGCCGGTGAAAGCGCTGCTATCGCCGGTGAGGGTCAGCGTGTTGCCGCCGAGCTTCACCACCGTGCCTTCGCCGCTGATCGCGCCGGCAAAGCTGATCGCGTCGCTGCGATCGAAGGCGAGCGTACCGGCGCTCTTGATCGCGACGTTGCCGACGATCGAGCCCGCGGTGGCGCCATCACCCACGATGAGGTTGCCCTGCGACACCGCCGTGCCACCGGTGTAGGTGTTGGCGGCGGTGAGGCGCAGCGTGCCCGTACCGGTCTTGACGATATCGCCCGGCGTGGCGCCATCGACGATCGCGCCGCTGACGGTGGCGGTGGTGCCGGTGGCCACGTCGATGGTCGGATCGCCGTTGACGATGATGCGGTTGGCGAACTTCACGCCATCCTTCGCGAAGCCGAGCACGGTGTTTTCGGCCATGTGCAGGTCGCCGCTGCCGATCGCGTGGTCGCTGTCGGCGACCAGCTTGCCGGCATCGAGCCAGGTACCGCCGGTGAAGCTGTTATCGCCCGACAGGGTCAGCGTGCCGTTGCCAGCCTTGCGCAGGGCACCCTTGCCGCCGACCGTGCCGCCGACGCTGTAAGCGATATCGACATTGATCGTGCCGTTGTCGCCACCGAGCAGGTAGTTGCGCAGGGTGATCTCGCCACCGGTGAAGTGCAGCGTGCCGCCATCCAGGGTGACCACGTTGGACGCGTCGCCGAGGTTGGCATCGGCCCCCACCGCGAGCGTACCGCCGTTGACGGTGACGCCACCGGTGAAGGTGTTGGCACCGGTGAGCACCAGGGTGCCGGTATCGGTCTTGCGCAGGCCATCGCTGCCCATGAGGCTGTTATCGATGGTGGCGGTCATCGCGGCACCCGCCGCGCTGCCATCGCCCACGCGGATGACCGGCGCCGCACCTTCGTCACCGACCAGCTTCAGCACCGCACCACGCAGGTGGTAACCATCGGTCATGAACTGCATGCCCGTCGCGGCCACGTCGCCGGCATCGCCGATGACCGTGACGTTACCCGCCGCGCCACCGAAGATCGCGAAGCCCGGCTGCGGGTTCATGGCGCCGGTCTGCTGACCCTGCGCGTCGGAGAACGTCGCGGCCTGCTTCGACCAGATGCCCGTACCGCCGCCAGCGTGCGTGGCGGAGGCCAGGCCATCGGCGTTCCAGTAGTTCAGGGTAAGGTTGCCCTGGTTGATCAGATCGAAGGCATTGGCGTCGGCGAGGTAACGCAGGGTGAGGTTGCTGCCGGTGGGCGTTTCGCCCAGCGATAGCTGGTTGGTGGCGGACGCGGTGCCACCGACGGTCAGGATGCGGTAGACGCCGAGGCCCATGCCGCCGAGGTTGTTCACATCGACGACGCTGTTGCTGAAGTTGGCGTTGCCGGCCACATCGATGCGATCGCTGGTACCGGGCGCGCCGATGTCGATCGCCACGTGGGCGTTCATGAGGCCCAGGCTGCCGACGTTGAGCACGCCGATCTGGTTCATGCCCGGGGCCACGGTGCCGCCGATCACGGAGAGGCCGGCGCCGATCGTGCCAAAGCCACCGATCGTGGTCCCGGCGCTGGTCACCACGCCGCCATCGATCTTCGCTTCGCTGCCCGCGGCCGAGCCGACGACGAGCGTGCCCTCGTTGAGGACCGTAAGGCCCTTCGCCTCGAGCTCGCCATCGATCACCAGGGTGCCGTGGCCGTTCTTGTACAGGCTGGCGGCGCTGATGCCGTCGGCCAGTTCACCCTGCAGGGTGCCGGTATCGCCTTCGGCCACGTTGAACGCGGTATTGCCACGCAGGACGAAGGTATTGGCGAACGCCTGGTTACCGCCAAAGGCGAAGGTGGAGCCATCGAACAGCGAGACCGTGGCGTGGCCGAGCGCACCCTGCGAACCGGCGAGCAGCGTGCCGTAGTTCACATCGATCAGCTGGGTGCTGTTGTTGCCGGCGAGCACCAGGGTGCCGCTGCCGATCTGCGCCAGCTGCTGCACCGAGGCATCACCCTTGTAGACCACGGTATCGGCGCGGTCGAAGGCAAGGCTTGCCGGGGCTTCGCTGGCATTGCTGACATTGCCATCGAGATCACCGTAGGTGCCGCCCTCGCCGATCTGCAACACGCCCTCGATCGCGGTGTTCGCGCTGAGCGTGCCGAGCACGGTCAGGGTGCCGCCCTGCAGCTTGGTGAAGTTATCGACGATGATGTTGCCGCCGAAGGTGTTATCGCCTTCCTGGTCCAGGGTGAGGTTGGGGCTGCCGACGATGAAGCCGGCGCCGACGAGGCCGGTCATGGTCAGTTCCGTACCAGCCAGGTCGAGCGTGCCGCCGATCCCGATCGCATAGTTGCCCGTCGGGCCGTTGTGCAGGATGAGCACGCCGCCCTGCACGTTGGTGGTGCCGCGGTACTTGCTGCGCTGGATTTCGAGCACGCCCTCACCGGTCTTGGTGATGCCGGCATCCACCGAGCGCAGGGCCGGCTGCACGGAACCGCCGTAGAACACGCCATCGATGTTGATGCGGTTGTTGGCGGCGATATCGAAGACGGTGTTGCCGCGGCCGAACACCGAGTTGGTGAAGGTCCAGGCCGAGCCATCCGCCGCGTAGGCATTGATCTGGCTGAAACCGTCGATCTCCGAGCTGGTCGTGCCCACGCCCGCGACGGACAGCGAGTTGTTGGAGCCGAGCGAACGGATCGCGCCCGTGGTGTCGCTGCCTTCGACGAGGACGAGGCTGTTGTCGTCACCCGCCATCACCACGGCGTCGTTCTGCGCCTCGTGGTAACCATCCCAACCACCGGCGATGGTGCCGTAGTTCACGATGCTGTTGCTGTTGCCGTTGACCATCAGGCCAACGCCACCCTGGCCGGCGAAAGCCTCCTCGCCCTGCGGCGCGCCGCCGCCACCGATGAGGCTGCCGCGGTTCATCATGTAGTTATGGCTGCCGCTCATCAGCACGCCGGCGCCACCGCCACCGCCGCCACCGCCCAGGCCGCCCACGCCACCCGTGCCACCGACGATGGTCGCCGTGACCGTCGCATCGACGAAGTCGCCGAGCGCCAGGCCCGCGCCACCACCGCCGCCACCGCCACCGCCGCTGGCAAGTTCGAGCTCACCATCGCCGCCCGCGCCGCCGTTACCGCCGGTCATGGTCGCGTCGTAGACGCCGACGTACGTCGTGGTGCCATCGTTTGCGCCCGGCACGAAGATCGCCGCGCCACCGCCACCACCGCCGCCAAGGCCCACGCCGTTGCCGCCATCCATACCCATGGTGACGTCGTTGGCGTGCCAGTTCTGCGAATCAAGCATGAGGCCGGCTTCGCCACCCTCGCCACCAAAGCCGCCCGGCGCGCTCATGCCGGCGCTGCCGTTCACGCCATTGCTGTTGCCCTGCGCGTAGTTCTCAGGACCACCGTGGCCACCGCCCGCGCCGCCGCCATTCGTGCCGGAGCCGGATCCGCCGACGCCGCCATCGATGAACCACGGCGAGCCTTCGTTGCTGTATGCAGGCGCCGACTGCATGGCGAATGCGCCATGGGATGCGAATAGCAACGCGCCACCGATGCACAGCGCGAGCATGGCCTGGCGCGGACGCACCGCGGGGCTGCGTGCACTGGTGCCACCGACGTGACGCGTGGCGATTTCCGGCACGGCCTGGGTGACACCCAGCGCGCGGTTGAAGACGAGACGATAAATACGATTCATTCGAAAATTAATTCCATCCGGGTGACGCAAAAAGTCGGTTTTTGGCGCATAAGGCCTATCGGCGTCGCAACACGCCGAACCGAGCTAAGTGGGAGGTGCGATACGCACGAGGCCTGTGCGCGCCTCGCGGAAACGTTTGCAACGCACATGCCACGGCGCGTGAAGGCCGCTCGCGCGTTTCACGGATGTGAAGTTTTTTCCGAAAGTGCGTAATTAACCGAGTCGCTGCCGCGGCAGACCCTTCAAATGCAGCGTGAACGCCACACCATCGTCGATGTTGCGCGCACTCGCACTGCCCTGGTGCCGCTCGGCGACCAGGCGGACCACGTACAAGCCGAGCCCAAGATGCGGTGCCTCACCCGGTGTCGCCTTGTCGCGCAGGCTCACCAGCGAATCGAACAACCTGCCCTGCATCGCTTCCGGCAGCGGTGGGCCCTGGTTAGCAAGTTCGACGTCCGCGCCGTCGGCGGTGACGCGTAGTGACATGCGCAGCCAGCCACCCGATGGCGTGAACGAGAGCGCGTTGTCGAACAGCTTGTCGAGCGCCTGCGCGATGAGCTCCGGCGAGACGTGCATGACGACCGGTGCCTCAGGGAGCTCGACGTCGATGTGCCGATTGCCGGCGAGCGAGCGATAGCCTTCCGCGCAGCCACGCACGACGTCCGCAAGGTTCACGTCCTCCGCTTCCGCCGCGGCGATGGCACGTTCCATCCGGCTCGCTTCGCTCATCGCACGGACGAGCGCACTGAGTCGCGTCACGCCATCGCGGGCGCGCGCGAGGTAAGGCTCGGCTTCCGGCGGCAGGCCGGCGTGGTCGAGGTTGTCCAGCGAGGATTTGACGATGGCGAGTGGCGTCTGCAGTTCGTGCGAGAGCTTCGAGGCCAGCGTGCGCAGGTAATCGGTGTAGCCGCCGACCACGTCGAACAGGCGCGAGAAGCTGCGCGCGAGGTCGCCGAGTTCGTCCGTGGCATCGATCAGCGGGAACGGGCCATCGAGCTTGCCGTCGTTGTCCTGCGCGCGCTCGGCCGCGTTGCGCAGGCGGCGCAGGCGGAAGGTGAGGCGCGTGGCGAACAGCAGCAGCACGCCACCGGCGATGAGCAGCACGGCGAAGCTGGTGAGCAGCAGGCCGAACAGCGCGCGGTTGGCGAGCAGCGGTACCGCGCGGCTGGGCTGCTCGAGCAGGACCACGCCGTGGAGTTTGCCGCCCTGGGTGATCGGCATCGCCGCGGCGAGCACCACGCTGCCGCGTGCCTCGCCTGCGCGCCATGCCGTGGCTGGCTTCCCGGAGAGCGCTTCGCGGACTTCGGGCAGATCGATCTTCGGGGCGTCTTCCGTCCACGCAGCGTTGTCGTCCAGGCGCGTGGCCAGCAGCGAGCGGTAGACGAGCGAGGCAAACCAGCCCGCCTGGCCGCTGGCCGGCGTGTCGGGCAACGCGAGGCGGCCGGTCTGGGCCATCAGCCACGCGTCCGGCGAGAGGACGCGTACGCGCACGCCATCGGGGGCGAGCCGCGCCAGCTCCTGGGAAAGCGCGGGCGAGAATTCGAGCAGCGGCCGGGTATCGGCGCTTAGCGGTTCGGCGTTGCCATCGGCGGCGAGGTGCACGCCCACGCCGACGCGATCGAGGCGCAGGCCGCGCGGCAGCTTCAGCTCCGCGCGGAAGCCGCCGCCGTCCTCCTGCCATTGGGCGTTGAGGCGATCGGGCAACACGCCGGCTTCCGGGTCGAGCGCGATGGCCGTGGTGGCACCTGGCGCGGCGCTGGCGAGCAGGTAGCGTTGGGCGTCTTCGTTGCTGGCGATCGACAGGATCAGGTGATCCGCGCTGAGCGCGAGGCGGTCGGCGGCATCCGCCCGGTTGCGCCGTGGCGCGCGCACGTCGATCGTGAAATACAGCCAGCGCTCGTCTTCCGCGAACATCACCTTGGCATTGCGGCCAAGCGGCTGCGCCCACGGGCTCAGCGATGCCCAGTCATCCGCGTAGCCATCGATGGTGATGGGCACGTTGGCCTGTTGCACGTACCACGCGCTGCCGGCGGGCGGCAGCGGCGCTTCCACGACGACCAGGCTTCGCGCGAGCGCACGCGCCGACGCCACCAGCGCCTGGGCCTGGCCTTCGCGGAGGAGGGTTTCCATCTGCCGGACGTACAGCCACCCGGCCACGGGGAGGGCCAGGGTGCAGAGGGCGACGAGGAGGAGTTTCTGGCGGAGGGTCATGGTGGGTCGTGTGGGAGCGTGCTTGCACGCGATGGGGGTTGAGGCAAGCACCCATCGCGCGCGAGCGCGCTCCCACAACAGCTCGCTGTTACGGCGTCCAGCGGTAACCGACGCCGTGGACGGTTTCGATCGCGTCGAAATCCGGCGCCAGCGCGACGAACTTCTTGCGGATGCGCTTGATGTGCGAGGTGATGGTGGCGTCGTCCACGACGAGCTCGGCTTCGCGCATGAGCTGGTCGCGGTTCTTCACGTGGCCGGGGAAACGGACCAGCGTGTGGACCATCCAGAACTCGGTGACGGTGAGCGGGATCTCGGTGCCGTTCCAGGTGATGCGCATGCGCTCGCTTTCCAGGCGCAGCGGGCCGTGTTCGATCACGTTCTCGCTGGCGGTGGGCGTCTTCAGCGATTCGATGCGGCGGAACAGCGCGGCGATGCGCGCGGCCAGCTGGTGCAGGCTGGTGTCCTTCGACAGGTAATCGTCGGCGCCGAGGCGCAGGCCGCTGATGACGTCGAAATCGGAATCGCGCGCGGTCAGGAAGATCAGCGGCAGCGTGGCGCTCTTGGCACGCAGCTCGCGGCACAGGTCGAAGCCGCCCTCCGGCTCATCGCCCAGGCCGATATCGATGATGACCAGCTCGGGCAGGCGCATGGCGAAGGCGTTGGACGCCTCGGCGCGTGAGCCATAGCCGCGGGTCTCGTAGCCGAAGCGGTTGAGCGCCTCCACGTAGTTGGCGCGGATGAGGGGTTCGTCTTCGACAATGGCGATGCTGCGGCCCATGGGGGTTCCGTGATTTGGGTTGGCGTGCGCAGCGTGCAATGGCCGACCTCGCCGCGCAAGCGCTTGCCCGCGATTGCCCGTGTTTTGCCCGTGGACGTGCCGATCCCCGGCCTACACGCCGCGTTTGCCCTTGTTTTGCCACAAACAGCCTGTGGATTGCCCCACGGGAGCCGCGCCTGCCGCCCCGGCAGGCGCTGTACTGGCACCATGGATAAGAAAATGAAAACCGACGCTGATAACACTGAACTGGAACGCAATTTTGAGCCTTTGCGCGTTACGCTGGCTCTAGGGGCCCTGTTGCTGGGCCTGCTCTGCGGGCTGCACTGACCGCACTCACCAAGGGAGGCTTTCCCATGGACCTTTTTGACGACTTCGTGGAACCGGCCATGGAAGGCCTTGGCGCGGCGGGCCCGCACGGAAGCGCGCCCGCCGCTGGCATGCCGGAACCCGATCCCAACTGGCAACCGGTTTAACCGACCTACCGTTTCCCCTCGAGCTCCGGTGTGGACGCTCCTTCACTCCCCAGGCCCCCGGCCCGGGGAGATTTTTCGTGGGCTAATTAGAGGTCTTCGGTTCGGCCTGCTTTGGCTGGGCCACCTGGCCCAGTGGCACCAGCTGGGCGTCGCCTACCCATACGTGGGTTTCGTAGCCGGCGAAGTAGTTGGTGCCTTCGTTGCGGAGCCGCTGTAGCAGGGTCACGCCACGCACGTTTCCAACCGTGAGGCCACTGATGTACATATCGCCGCCGAACGCGGTGGCCGTTTCCAGTTGGTGCATCTCGCGATCGAAACGCTTCTGGGCGCGATCCGCCGCCCGGGCGTCGGCGTAGATCGGCTTCATGTCGTTCCAGTACGCATCCGCCTGCTTCCGCTCCGCGGGGCTGAGTGACTGGTAAGCGGCGACAAAGACCTGTTCGAAATCCGGCTCGTGCCGCTCGGCCGCGAGGGCTAGCCAGGCGACGCCCAGCGGGCGGTTCATCGGCGCGTGGTCGCCGTTGAAGTACATGATGCCGAGGGCATGCTGGGCGGGCTTGCTCGCCCAGCGGGCCGCGCTATCCAGAGCGTCGCGCGCCATGCTGAAGCGGCCGGCCCAGTAGTTCGAGCCCGCTTCGCAGAAGTAGTAATCGCCGGGAAGGATCCGCTCGAGGCCCTGGGCGCAGCCCTGCAGCATGTAGGCGACTTCGTTTTCCTGGCCCGGTAGTGGCTGCGGGCGGGTGGCTTTGTTGCAGCCGGCGAGTGCGAGGGTGCCGAGGGTCAGGGCGACGATGAGCCTTCCGTTCATGCGGTGTACTCCGTGGGGGGAGATGACTTCGCTTTTTCTCTTGTGGGAGCGCGCTTGCGCGCGATGGGTGTTGCCGCGAGCACCCATCGCGCGCAAGCGCGCTCCCACAGGTTAGTTGCGGGTGGGCGGCGGCGGGGCGGCGGCTACCTGGCCTAGCGGAACCGGGTTTTCCACTTCGCCGACGGTGACGGTGCCGACCATGCCGTGGAAGTAGTCCTGGCCCACCTTCTCCAGGGCACGCGTGAGGCCGAAGGCGCGCTGGCCGCCGACGCGCGACGGAACGCCGGTGCCGCCGGCGCCGTTGAACAGGCCATCGGCGAAACCCGACGGCGGCGTGATGCCATCCAGGAAGATCGTGCCGCCGAAGAACTCGGCCTCACGAATATCGTGCATGCCGAGGTCGAAACGGCGCTGCGCCCGCTTGCCCGCGACCGCATCGCTGTACTCGTCACGCAGTTCGCGCCAGTCGGCATCCGCCTGTGCGCGCTCATCGGCCGTGAGCTTGCTGTATTCGGCGATGAAGGTGCTTTCGTAGGCCTTGTCGTGACGCTCGGAGGCGAGCGCCAGCCACGCGACGCCGCGGGCGGGATCACGCATGCCGAAATCACCGTTGATGTACATCACGCCCAGCACGTACTGCGCGGGTTTGCTCGCCCAGTGGGCGGCATCTTCCATGCGGGCCCGGGCGGCGCGGCCATGGCCCAGCCCGAACTGGGTGGCGCCTGCGCAGAAGTAGTACTGGCCGGGGAGCATGCGCTCCAGGCTCAGGGGGCAGTAGAGGACGATCTTTTTCAGCTGTGCATCGCCCGAGGTATCCCGGGCCTGGACGGAGCCCGCTGCCGCAAGGCAGAGAGCAAGTGCGACAACCATGCGACGTACGGACATCACGGACTCCTCGTTGTGTGGGACGGCTTACTCGACGTCTTGCTTCCTGCTACGGCTGACGACTTCTTCGATCGGGACCAGCTGGGCATCGCCCACGAACACATTGGATTGCCACCCGGCCAGGGCGACGGCTTCGCGCCCCTGCAGGAAGCGACCCACGCTGAAGCCACTGGCACCGTAGGCGGCATCGCCGCCATTGATGCCATCGGACATGCGCAGGCCGGCAACGCCATCGATGAAGATGGAGCCGCCGAAGTTCACGGCCCAGGCGATGTCATTGAAGGCACGGTCGAAGCGGTTCTTCGCCCGTGGCGCGGCCACCTTGTCGGCATATTTCGTCTTCAGCTCGGTCCAGTACACATTGGCCTGGGCCATCTCTTCCGGGCTGACACGCTTATAGGCATCGACGAACGCCGGCTCGAACTCGGGGTTGTGCCGCTCGGCGGCGAGCGCCAGCCAGGCCAGGCCGAGCGCCCGGTTCTGCTGGGCGTGGTCGCCGTTGAAATACATGATGCCGAGCGCGTACTGTGCGGGCTTGTTGGCCCACGCGGCGGCATCCTTCAGGCTCTCGCGGGCGCCGCTGTCGTTGCCGGACCAGAAGTCGCGGGCGGCG
Source organism: Luteibacter sp. NPDC104163 (assembly GCF_055584245.1). Taxonomy (NCBI): domain Bacteria; kingdom Pseudomonadati; phylum Pseudomonadota; class Gammaproteobacteria; order Lysobacterales; family Rhodanobacteraceae; genus Luteibacter; species Luteibacter sp. NPDC104163. The sequence goes on along the minus strand of NZ_JBVJMK010000016.1, from coordinate 36,747 downwards.
TCGCAGTAGTAATAGTCGCCCGGAAGGAACCGCTCGAGCGAGGAAGGACAGAGCTTCAGCGCTTCGCTGATGTCATGGGCCTTCTGGTCGGGGAGCGGCTGGGGCTTCTGGCCGGCCGATGCACTGGACGCGAAGCCCGCTGCGATGCAGGCACCGATGAAAAGCAGGGACTTCGACGTCTTCATGCGTATCTCCGGTTCGTCGGGCTCAGTGCGAAGGCGCCGAGGCGAGTTCGCCGACCGTGCCACCGTAGGTCACTTCGCCCACCGTCACGTGGCCGACCATGCCGTGGAAGTAGTCGTCGTGCATCTTGTCCATCTTGCGGATGAAGGCGAACGCACGCTGGCCACCACCGACACGGGAGCCATGGTTTCCGCCGCCCCCTTCGTAGGTGCCGGATTCACCGCCCTGCGGCGGGCTGATGCCATCGAGGAATACATCGTTGCCGGCGAAATCGGCATCGCGCATATCCTTCATGCCGGCGTTGAAGCGGCGCTCGGCGCGGCGGCCAGCGACGTCATCGGCGTAGTCCTTCTTGAGGTCGCGCCAGTAGGCGTTGGCCTGCTTGCGCTGCTCGGTGTTGAGCTTGGCGAACTCGGCGAGGAACGCGCGCTCGTAGGCCGCGTCGTGCCGCTCGGCGGAGATGGCGAGCCAGGCGACGCCCTTGGCGGGGTCGCGCTCACCGGTATCGCCGTTGAGGTACATCAGGCCGAGGATGTACTGGGCCGGCTTGCTCGCCCAGCGGGCGGCATCCTGCATCCGCGCCTTGGCCGCGAGGGTGTCGCCCTTCGCGAAGGCCTGGCTGCCGATGCAGAAGTAGTACTCGCCGGGGAGCAAGGTCTCGACGACCGGGGGGCAGTACGCCGGCGCGGCTTTCAGGGCAGCGCTCGAATCAGCCGAGGGTGAAGGGGCCTGGGCGGCAAGGGCGCTACCCGACAGGAACACGAACGCGGCGGCCGCCGCCGTACGACGCATAGACATGACCGACTCCTTCCGACTGCCGACACTGGTCCCCGTGCCTGGGGTTAAGGCAAAGATTACAGTACTACCGAGTTTGCTTTGTAGTCGTGAAAATTTGTTTATGCGTCAGGGTCAACTACAAAATCCTGCGGCCGGTTGACCCCCTCCCCCCTGTGGGAGCGCGCTTGCGCGCGATCCCGGCTACCTCAGCCCTTATCAATCGCCGCATGCATCCGGCGGATGACGTCGGCGTAATCCGGGGCCGTAAAGATGGCCGAACCGGCCACGAAGGTATCAGCACCGGCCGCGGCGATCTGGCCGATATTGTCGGCGTTCACCCCGCCATCGACTTCCAGGCGAATCTTCCGGCCGCTGGCGTCGATGCGCTCGCGGACGTGGCGGATCTTGTCCAGCGCGGAGGGGATGAACTTCTGGCCGCCGAAACCCGGGTTCACCGACATGATCAGGACCATGTCAATCTTGTCGAGCACGTAATCCAGCCAGTTGAGCGGCGTGGCCGGGTTGAACACCAGGCCGGCTTCGCAGCCTTCGCCCTGGATCAGCTGGATGGTGCGATCGACGTGCTCGCTGGCTTCCGGGTGGAAGCTGATGCTGCGCGCGCCAGCCTTGGCGAAATCCGGGACGATGCGGTCGACCGGCTTCACCATCAGGTGCACGTCAATGTGCTCGGTAATGCCGTAATCGCGTAGTGCCTTCAGCACCATCGGGCCGATGGTGAGGTTGGGCACGTAGTGGTTATCCATGACATCGAAATGCACCCACTGCGCACCCGCATCGAGCACCTTGCGGGTGTCCTCGCCCAGGCGGGCGAAATCAGCCGAAAGGATGGAGGGGGCGATGACGGGGGACTGCTTGGCCATGGTCGTTACCGTGTTGGGTGGACGGGCTGCTTAGGCGTTGGAATGAGCTTGTGCAAAGGATCTTGCTAGAAGGAAAGCTCTTGTGGAAAAGCTCTTGTGGGAGTGAGCTTGCGAACGATGCTCCGTCGCGGACCCATCGCGCGCAAGCGCGCTCCCACAAAGTCGCGCTCCTACAGGGTAGCGGCGTCCTGCGGACGCGTCATTTAAATCCCCGCTCCGACTTGATCCGCTCATACGCCGCGTTGATCTCGCTCGCGCGGGCTTCGGCGCGGCGGCGCATGTCTTCGGGGAGATCGCCGAGGCGGTCGGGGTGGTGTTCGGAAATGAGCTTGCGGTAGGCGCGCTTGGTGGTGCGCTCGTCTGCATCGCGCTGGATGCCGAGCACGGTGTACGGATCGGGGCCCTGGGTATTGCGGTGCGGCGGCACGTAACCGCTACCGTTGCCACCCGGGCGCCGGCCGCCGCCACCGCCGTTCCAGGCGTAGCCCTTCATGGCCATGATCGCCATGAGCTCCATGTCGCTGATGCGCAGGGCGAAGGCGAGCTGGCGCAGGATCGCCATCTTTTCCGGCGAGGGCACGCCCTCGGCGACGACCGTTTCGATCACTTCATCGAGGATCGGGAAGGCATGGTCGCGTCGGTGGCCGACCCAGCGGCGCAGCTCCTCGATCACGCCCGTGGGGTCGTATTCCGGCTGCTTGCCCTGGTTGAACGCATCGATGGCCCGGCGGCGCTGCTCCTGGTCCAGGTTCTTGCGCGCCATGAAACGCTCGGCGATGGCGATTTCCGCTTCGGAAATGCGCCCATCGGCCTTGGCCACGGCGCCCATCAGGGCGAACAGCGGTTCGAGGTAACCACCCTGCGGCGGCGTGCGGCCACGGCCCTGCTGGCGGGTGAGATCGAACATGAGGCCGATCGCGGCACCCAGCAGGCCAAGCTGCATGCTGTGGGTGGCCATGAAGGTCAGCACGAAGCCGATGAATGCGCCGGTGAAGTTCATGGAGCGCCCTTGGCGGGGGTCTGTGCGGCGAACCACTGGGCGAGCTGGTCGATATCCGCTTCGGAAAGGGGGCCGGCCATGGCGCGCATGACCGGATGATCGCGGTGGCCGTCGCGGTACTGATGCAGGGCCGAGCGCAGGTAGACCGCCTTCTGCCCGGCCAGGTTGGGGGCATCGGGGGTCTGCGCCACGCCGGTGTCGCCATGGCAGGCGGCGCACATGCCCAGCCGCACCGGTTTCGCGGGCGGGGCAGCGAGGACGGGGGTGGTCAAGGCCAGGGCGAGTGCCGCGGTCGTCAGTTTGCGCATGGCAGAGTTGTTGGGGCTGTAACCGTAAATTCTAGCAGGTGGCCGCCCGTGACCTGTGGGAGGGGGTGTGGCCCTGTGGCTGGGGTGGCCTTGTGGGAGCGGGGGGGGGCGGGGGGGCGGGGGGGGGCCCCCCCCCCCCCCCCCCCCCCCCCCCCCCCCCCCCCCCACAACCGCGATCCCACAAGGGAGCGGGCCCGGTAGAATAGGCGGCTTCCCCGCCTCACCGGAGCTCCGCCCGTGCCGACCACCCTGAGCCAATCCGACCTGCCCGGCCTGGAACTCATCCACCGCGGCAAGGTGCGCGATGTGTACGCCCTGCCCGGCAACCGCCTGCTCATGGTGGCGACCGACCGCCTTTCGGCGTTCGATTCGGTGCTCCCCAACCCGATCCCGGGCAAGGGCGAGATGCTCTGCCAGATCTCGAACTTCTGGTTCGAGAAGACGCAGCACCTGATCCCGAACCACCTCACCGGTGAAGACGTGGCCTCGGTGCTGCCGCCGGGAGTAGACGTGGCGCTGTACGCGAAGCGCGCCGTCGTGACGAAGCGCCTGAAGCCGGTGCCGGTCGAGGCGATCGCCCGCGGTTACATCATCGGTTCGGGCTGGAAGGACTACCAGGCCACCGGCGCCATCTGCGGGATCACCCTGCCCCCGGGCCTGCAGCAGGCCGAGCAGCTGCCGGAACCGATCTTCACGCCGTCGACCAAGGCCGCCGTGGGCGACCACGACGAGAACGTGAGCTTCGATGCCGTGGTCGCGGCCGTGGGCGAAGAGATGGCCAATGCCGTCCGCGAGGCCACGCTGACGATCTACAAGTTCGCCGCCGAATACGCCGCCACCCGCGGGATCATCATCGCCGACACCAAGTTCGAGTTCGGCACGGATGAAGACGGCAAGCTCTACATCATGGATGAGATGCTCACCCCGGATTCCTCGCGCTTCTGGCCAGCGGAGACCTACAAGGTCGGCACCAGCCCGGATAGCTACGACAAGCAGTTCGTCCGCGATTACCTGCTCAACGTGGCGCACTGGAACAAGGAGCCGCCGGCCCCCTCCGTGCCCGACGACGTGATCGCCGGCACCGCGGCGAAGTATGCTGAGGCCCTGGACAAGCTCGCAGGCATCCGCCTCGACTGAGGCGGTCCTGGCGCCCACGGGGAGGAGGCACCATGCGTGATGCGGCAACGTGGTTCGGCAATTACAGCCGGGACCACCAGAATGCGACCAACCGCCTGATCCACTGGGTCTGCGTGCCGGCGATCACCTGGACCGTGATCGCCTTCATCTGGCTCATCCCCGTGCCCTCCCTGCTCGGCAAGCCCGGCCTGTGGGCCGTGGTCGGCATGTTCCTGGCGTTCTGCTTCTACTACTACCGGCTCTCGCGGGTCATCGGCATTGCGATGGCCGGCGCCTTCATCGCGCTGGCCTTCCTCACCGATACGCTCTACCACGGCCTCGGCGCCACCGGCCTGCTCTGGCTGGCGGTGATCGTGTTCGTGGTGGCCTGGGTCGGCCAGTTCATCGGCCACAAGATCGAAGGCCGCCGCCCCTCCTTCTTCACCGACCTGCAGTACCTGCTGATCGGCCCGGCGTGGCTGATGAGCAAGGCCCTGCGCCGCGCGGGCGTGGACTACTAAGCGTGCAGACACTCCTGACGTTGTTCTCCGCCGCCATCTGGTGGGTCATCTACTCCAGCGCGGCGGCCGTGGTGCCTGCGGTCATCGTGTTCTTCGTGCTGCGCTGGCTGGAAAAGACCTCGGTCGTGTTCAACCGGGCCTACTTCGCCAGCCTGCTCTGGGCGCTGTTCGCGGTGCTCACCGGCGGCCTGGTCATCGCCGCCCAGCACGGCCAGGCCGCCGGCCAGTCGGTCTTCGTGCTGCCGTGGATGCGCGCCGCGCTCGTCCTCGACATGCTCATCGGCGCCTGGCTGATCTGGCGCCTGGTCCCCCGCACCGACGCCCGCCGGGTGAAGCCGACGAGTGCGTGCATGGCCGTCGCCATGGTGATGGTAGTGGCGCTGGTGGTCGGGACCACGATCCACCGCTAAGCGCGCCTGGGCCCCCAAGCTGTTGTGGGAGCGCGCTTGCGCGCGATTCGGGGCTGCCGCACCGCCCATCGCGCGCAAGCGCGCTCCCACAGGGTCGTAAGTGGCCGCTGGGCTTATAGCGCGCGAGCGCGCTCCCACGATTGGCGCTGGCTATCGGAGCTATCCAAACGATCACTTGGACACGGCCCACCTCATCCCCATAATGAGAGTCATTCCCATTAAAGGACGCGGCCATGGCCCGCAAGATCAAGTTCGCGGCGACGCATTTCAGCATCGCCTTCTCCATGAGTTACGCGGCTAACCAGAACGTGGCGCTCAGCGCCCTGATTGGAGTGGCCGAGCCGCTGGCCTTCGCTTTCGGCCGTAACGTGCTGGCCGAAACCCGGACCGGCCTAGCGGTGGCTCCCGCCGCCTGAGCCGCCGCCAACCTTCGCGTTGGTGTCGGTCACGGCGCGGGTGAACCCCTCGAAGGGGATGTCGGTGATGCCGACCAGGCCGATGTGGGCGTTCTCGCCATCGAGGATCCGCCCGGTGACTGGCTGGTCCACGTACTGGAACCAGTGGGTGCCCACGATGATCCCCGACGCCGCCGCGGCGTCCACGAAGCGCGCGTAGGCCTTCCCGCGCTCTGCCTCGTTCGCCACCGCCGCCACGCCGCTGCCGAACGGGCCACGGTCGCTTGAGCCGAAGTGGAACTCGGTGAGCATCACCGGCTTATCCCAGCGCTTGAACTCCGCCACGTCGAAGCCGTGTTCCGGCAGGTCGGTGTAGGTGTTGATGCTGGTCACGTCGGTGTACTTCGCGCTCATTTCCTCGACCTCCGGCGTTCGCACCGCGAGTCGGCCGCCCAGGAAGAGGTGGTGCGGGTCGGCTTTCGTCAGCGTCTCGGCCACCGTGCGGAAATACTCGCCCGCGTAGAGCTTGAGGAAGGCGATGTAATCGGCGGCGATGGCAGGGTGCGGCTCGCTCGGGTCTGGTGCCTTGAAGCCCTCGGCTTCCACCTGCTTCCAGTCGGTGATGTTGTTCAGGCCCCACGCCTTCGCGAACGTCGCGGCGTCGCCGTGGGTCTTCTTCAGATAGGCGATGAAGGCCTGCTTCGCCGGGCTTTGTGGGCCCTGGGCGAGTGAGCCTGTAGCCAGTGCCCAGCGGCCTTGTGGGCCCTGCCCTGCCCAGGCGAGTTCGTTGTCGGCGAAGTAGCCGAGCAGCCAGGGGTCGTTGGCCTTGTCCTTCGTTGCGTTCGCCACGGCTTGCTGCGCCGCCTTCGCAAAACGCGGATCGAATGGATCCGGCATGCGGCCCCAGTAGTCGTAGCCCGTGCTCACCGTGTTGAAGTCACCGTGGATCAGGATCGGCACGGTGTAGGCCATGCGCTTGTCGCCGGCGAAGCCTGGATCGCTCCAGTTACCTAGCGTGTTGAAACGCCAGGCCTTCAGGCGATCCAACGTGCGCTTGCGCCATGCGTTATCGAAATCATCGCCGAGCGTGCGCGCGATGTTGTTCGCATACACGTCCCACCAACGCCCGTGGTTCATCGCGTTATCGCGCTGCGAGCCGTTATCGCTGCGGCTGTCGCTGTTGCCGCCGTACTTGCCGTTTGCGGCGCCAGGGTCGGCGAACATGAACTCGCGACCTTGCACGTAGGTGCGGCCATCGGTGTGGTTCACCGCATTCACGCCGAGCGAGAAGAACGCGTGGCCTTCTGGCGTAACGAGCCACCAGCGCTCGCCCTGCTTCTGCACGCGAAAGAACCCGCTGGCCTGCATGGCAGGCATGTCGGTACGGCCGCCGAATTGATCCAGCCCCGCGGCATCCCCCGTGGGAGCGCCCTTGGGCGCGATAGCTTTGGCCTTCAACGCCGCATCCGAATCAATCTTCTCCGGCCACGTCGCGCGGGTGAACTGGCCGTACTTGTCGACGATTCTGGTGTAAGCGAGGCTCTCGAAGCTGGTGCTCCCAAAGAAGCCAACCTTGCCAAACAACACGGTCTGCGCGGCGCCAGGCTGGGGCATCGAGAACGTGACGGACGTGACCTGGTTTTCCTTGATCGTGCCCTCGGTCGTCAGCGCGACGAGTTTGCTCAAGCCGCTACCGGCTATGGGCATCGGTGGCCCCACCTGCATGCCGTAAGTACGCGGGGATGTCGCGGTCAACGGCACGTTGAGGTCCAAGGGCGGGCCTGGCGGCAAGCCGACCGTCGCCTTGAGGTGTTGGTCCCCGGACGCAACGTCGACCATCAGCGTGACCGGCCAGGGCATGCCGTTCTGCACCGTCAGGTGAAGTGAGCCCTTGGCGGACGCGCGCCACGGCTGGCCCGCGGGTGCGCTGATGACCAGGGCGGGCGCCGGCGCCGGGTGGAAGGTCACCGCGCCGAACTCCATGCCGTTGGACTGCTTCGGCGCGGGATCCAGCGTCGCATCCCGGGTGGTGACCTGCCCGTTCGGGTGGGCCACATCCGCGACCGGCGGCGCGAAGTCCATCGTCAAACCAGCAAGCAGGAAAGCGAGTGTCAGGCTCATCGCCCAAGCTTGCCACCGCCGATGTGAACGCCGCTAGCGGGGGGGGCAAGGGACTTGTGGGAGTGAGCTTGCGAACGATGCTCTTCCGCGGCCCCGTCGCTCGCAAGCTCACTCCCACAACCGCCGGTGCTAGCCGGCGTTACCCAGCCGCTTGCGCCACAGGTAATACACCGGCACGCCGATCGCGATGATCAGCAGGCTCATGCCGGCGTTCTGCGGCTGGGTGATGGCGGTGGCGACGATGACGCAGAGCACCGTGGTGGTGAAGATCAACGGCACCCACGGATAACCCGGCACGAGGTACGGCGAGGGTTCGTCCTTCAGCTTGCGCCGGTACCAGAAGATGGTCGCGATGCCGAACGCATGCGACAGCCACTCGCCCACGGTCGTGTAGTCGACCAGTGCTTCGAAGCTGCCCGAGAGGATCAGCGCAATCGCCCACGCACCCAATGCCAGCAGCGCGATCTGCGGCGCACCGGTCTTCGCATCGATGCGCGCGATCGGCTTGAAGAACATGCCATCGGCGCTCATCACCTGCAGCACGCGTGCGCCGCCGGCAATGGCGATGCTGCAATAGCCGAAGGTGGAGCACGCGATGCCGACCGCGATAACCGTGGCACCGGATTCACCGAACACGCGACGCATGAGGTCAGCGGCCGGCGCCGTGCTCGCGGCGAGGCCGGCATGGCCCAGACCGGCCATGTAGGCGATGTTGATCAGCACGTAGCAGACGACGACGCTGGCCATTCCCAGGCCCAGCGCACGCGGCAGGGTCCGTTGCGGATCACGCACTTCGCCGGCCAGGTCGTTGAGGTAGTGGAAGCCGCCGTAGGCGAACATCGCCGGCAGCAGCGCGCCGATGAGCATGCCGGTGGGCACGTTGTGGGTCGGATCTTCCGCGAACGCCACGCCCAGGTGGCCGCGCGCCAGATAGAGGCCCACCGCAATAAGCATGGCCACCGCGCCGAGCTTCAGCACGGTGAAGATGTTCTGCACCCAGGCACCGGCGCGGATACCGAACAGGTTCACCGCGACGATGAAGCTGATGGCCGCCACCGCCACCGGCTTCACCCACTCATGCGGCAGGCCGACCGCCCGGGTGGCGTAATCGGCGAAGGTGGTAGCCACCGCGGCGACACTGCCGGGGTAGTTGATCAGCGCCATGGTCCAGCCGAACAGGAAGGCTGGCAGCCGCCCGAAGGCTTCCCGCAGGTAGACGTAGGTGCCGCCGGCCTGGGGGCGTCTCGCGCCGAGTTCGGCGTAACAGAGCACCCCGGCCAGGGTCAGCAGGCCGCCAACAGCCCAGAGGATGACGACTTCCATCCCGGAGCTGGTGCTTTTGGCGACGGCGGCCGGGGTGCGGAAGATACCCGCGCCGATTACGCCGCCAATGACGATCATCGCGGCATCCCAGGTGCCAAGACGACGGAGGTAGTGAGCTGGCTGAGGTGCGGGCATCAGCCGACGATGCCATAAACCGGCGCCGCATGGCGATATGACCGAGGTCATTATTTGGTGGGCGCGAGGTCCGCCAAGGTCGGCAGCGAGCGCGCCGCTGCCCCGTAGGAGCCAACCCTGTGGGCGACATCTTTCGCGGTACGGCCACAGGGCCTGTTGGGACCTCGCGAACGGCGTCGCCCACAGGGTGGGCTCCTACGCTTGGTGACGGCGTCGCCTGATATGGCGGGCGACCGTCCCGCGGCACGCTGGCGGGCATGACAATCAAACCTGGGAACGCCGCGTTGCGGCTGGGGCGGCATTCCGAGCCTGGCCGCATCTATATCGTCACGTGTGTCGCCTGGAATCGAGCGCCCGTGTTCCGCCGCTATCTCGACGCACGCATGGCCTGCCGCATCATCCACGAGCAGAAGACCTGGGGCGACGCGCGGTGCCTCGCGTGGGTGCTGATGCCTGACCATTTCCACGCTGTGGTTCAACTCGGTAACGACGACCTGTCGAAGGTCATGAACCGGATGAAGGCCCGTGTACGCAAGGCATTTCGCGCCCGGGAGCGGAAAGCGCCACTCTGGCAGAGAGGCTTCCATGACCACGCTCTGCGTGCCGATGAGGACGTACGCGCCGCCGCCCGTTACGTCGTCGCAAACCCTATCCGCGCTGGCCTCGTCGACCGTGCCGGACAATATCCTTACTGGAACGCGGCGTGGCTATGACTCCAGGTCGCGCCGTAGGAGCCCACCCTGTGGGCGACGCCGTTCGCGACAGAACCGCAGGACTTGCGACGAGATCGCGAAAGATGTCGCCCACAGGGTGGGCTCCTACGACGACCCCGAAAGACTCCCTGCGCCAGGCGGCGCAAGCCGCTAAAAGCATGCATTCGCGTCAGCGAATGAACCGATCAACAAACGCGAGGCCGAAGGCGAGCCAGGCTGGAAAAAAAAAGGGGGCCTGGTGGCCCCCTCGTGTATCGCTTTATTTCTTCTTCGGGATGTAAAGGTCGGTGATCGTGCCTTCGTACACCTCGGCGGCCATGCCGACGGATTCGCCGAGCGTGGGATGCGGGTGGACGGTGCGGCCGATGTCGCCGGCTTCGCAGCCCATTTCGATCGCGAGCGCCAGTTCGCTGATCAGATCGCCCGCGTGCGGGCCGACGATGCCGGCGCCGACGATGCGGTGGGTCTCTTCATCGAACAGCAGCTTCGTGAAGCCCTCGGTGCGGTCGATACCGATGGCACGGCCCGAAGCCGCCCACGGGAACTTGCCGACGCCGATCTTCAGGCCCTTCTCCTTCGCCTCGCGCTCGGTGATACCCACCCAGGCGATTTCCGGATCCGTGTAAGCCACCGACGGGATCACGCGTGCGTCGAAGAAGCTCTTCTGGCCCGCGGCGACTTCCGCAGCCACCTTCGCTTCGTGCGTGGCCTTGTGCGCCAGCATCGGCTGGCCCACGAGGTCGCCGATGGCGAAGATATGCGGCACGTTCGTGCGCATCTGGCGATCGACCGGGATGAAGCCGCGGTCGGTGACCTGCACGCCCGCCTTGTCGGCGCCGACCTTGCCACCGTTCGGCGAACGGCCGACGGAGACGAGGACGCGATCGTACAGCTTGGTTTCCGGGATGCTTTCGCCATCGAAGGTGACTTCGATGCCCTTCTTCGTGGCCTTCGCCTCGACGACCTTGGTCGTGAGGTGGATGCCCTTGTAGCGCTTGGCGATGCGCTGCTGCAGGGGCTTGATCAGGTCCGCGTCGGCACCCGGGATCAGCTGGTCGGCGAGTTCGACGACGGTGACTTCCGTGCCGAGGCCCGCGTAAACCGTGGCCATTTCCAGGCCGATGATGCCGCCGCCGACCACGAGCATGGTCTTCGGCACATCGCGCAGTTCAAGCGCGCCGGTGGAATCGATGATGCGCTCGTCATCCCACGGGAACGACGGCAGCTTCACCGACTGCGAGCCGGCGGCGATGATCGCGTTCTCGAAGCGAATGAGCTTCACGCCATCGGCGGTCTTCACTTCCAGCTCGTGCGGCGACACGAAGGTGCCGACGCCGGTGACGGTGCGGACCTTGCGGGCCTTCGCCATCTGGGCGAGACCGCCGGTGAGCTTGCCGACGACCTTTTCCTTGAACGAGCGCAGCTTGTCCAGGTCGATCTTCGGCTTGCCGAAGCTGATGCCGTGCGCTTCGATCGCGGCGGCTTCATCGATGACGGCCGCGGCGTGCAGCAGCGCCTTCGACGGGATGCAACCGACGTTGAGGCAGACGCCGCCGAGCGATGCATAGCGTTCGACGAGGACGGTATCGAGGCCGACGTCCGCGCCGCGGAACGCAGCGGTGTAGCCGCCCGGGCCGGAGCCGAGGACGACGAGCTGGCACTCGATGTCGGCCTTGCGGCCGGATTCGGCGGCGGCCTTCGGCGCAGCACCGGTGTTGCCGGGAGCGGCGGCCGGGTGCGCGGGCGATTCGGACACGGTGCTGCCCTGGGCAGCAGCCTTCGCCGGCGCCGGCTTTTCAGCCGAAGCGGCAGGCGCGGGTGCCGGCGCTGCGGCAGGCTTCGCGTCGGCCGCCGGCTTGGCGGCAGCAGCACCGTCAGCCGCTTCGACGGTCAGGATCACCGTGCCATCGTTGACGATATCGCCAACCTTGACCTTGATCTCGACGACCTTGCCAGCCTGCGAGGCGGGCACGTCCATCGTGGCCTTGTCGGATTCGAGCGTGATGAGGCTCTGGTCCTTTTCGACGGTGTCGCCGGCCTTCACGAGGATCTCGATGACCGGCACATCGTGCGAGCCGCCGAGGTCGGGCACCTTCAGTTCAATGGTGTTTGCCATGTGCGTGCGCCCCCGTCAGAGCAGCAGGCGACGGATGTCGCCAAGCTGCTGGGCCAGGTACACGGCGAAGCGCGCGGCCAGCGCGCCGTCGATGACGCGGTGGTCGTACGACAGCGACAGCGGCAGCATGAGGCGCGGCGCGAATTCCTTGCCGTTCCACACCGGCTTCATCGCCGCCTTGGAGACGCCGAGGATCGCCACTTCCGGTGCGTTGATGATCGGCGTGAACGCCGTGCCACCAATGCCGCCGAGCGAGGAGATGGAGAAGCAGCCGCCCTGCATGTCGGCAGCGGTGAGCTTCTTGTCACGCGCCTTCTTCGAGATCTCGCCGAGTTCAGCGGCGAGCTCGAGCAGGCCCTTCTTGTCGGCGTCGCGGATGACCGGGACGACGAGGCCATCCGGCGTATCCACGGCGATACCGACGTTGTAGTACTTCTTCAGCGTCAGCGTTTCGCCGGCGGCATCGAGCGAGGCGTTGAAGGTCGGGAACTTCTTCAGCGCGGCGACGACAGCCTTGATCTGGAAGACCAGCGGGGTGACCTTGAGGTCCTTGTTCTCTTCGCCGAGCTTCTTGCGGAAGGCTTCCATCTCGGTGATGTCGGCGTCTTCGAACTGGGTGACGTGCGGGATGACCGCCCAGTTACGCGCGAGGTTGGCAGCCGAGATCTTCGGGATGCGGCCCAGCGGCTTCTCTTCGATTTCGCCGAACTTCGAGAAGTCGACCTTGGGCCACGGCAGCAGCGAGAGGCCGGTGCCACCTGCGGCGCCACCGGCGGCGGCCGGAGCCGCGCCCGAGGTCATCACGTTCTTGACGTAACCGGTGATGTCTTCGCGCTGGATACGGCCGCTGCGGCCGCTGCCCTTGACCTGGGCCACGTCGACGCCGAGCTCGCGTGCGAACGCGCGGACGGCCGGGCTGGCGTAGGGGGCGTTCTCCGGCATGATCACCGAGGCGTCGAACGACACCGGCGGGGTGCGCGGGGCGCCACCGGCCGGGACTTCCGACTTCGAAGGCGCCGGCGCGGCGGCAGCGGCGGGTGCCGGCGCAGGCGCAGGTGCCGGGGCAGCAGCGGCCGGGGCCGGCGCCGGGGCGGCTTCGCCACCCTCGCCTTCCATGATGGCGATGAGGTCGCCGTCGTTCACTTCATCGCCGACCTTGACCTTCAGCTCCTTGATGAGGCCCGCGGCCGGGGCCGGGATGTCCATCGTGGCCTTGTCGGATTCCAGGGTCATGAGGCTCTGGTCCTTCTCGACCTTGTCGCCGACCTTGACCATGACCTCGATGATGGGCACCGGCTTGCCGCCGATGTCCGGGACATTCACGTTGACCGGGCCGGAGGCCTTGGAGGCCGACGGCGCGGCAGCCTTGGCGGCGGCCGGGGCCGGAGCCGGGGCGGCAGCAGCGGGTGCCGGGGCGGGCGCGGCGGCCGCCGGGGCCGGGGCCGGAGCGGCCGGGACATCGCCCGCGGCTTCGACCAGGGCGATCACGTCGTTGTCGTTGACCTCGTCACCGACCTTGACCTTGATTTCCTTGATGACGCCGGCGAACGGCGCCGGGACTTCCATGGTGGCCTTGTCGGACTCCAGCGTGACCAGGCTCTGGTCTTTTTCGACGGTGTCGCCGACCTTGACCATGATTTCGATGATGGGCACCGGCTTGCCACCGATATCGGGCACGCGGGCTTCTTTGACGTCGGCCATGGAACCTCCTCAAAAACAGCGATGAAGGGCGGACGAACCCTCCAACGGGGGAATGTCGGGCGCCGTGGTGCGGCGCAACCGGTCGATTGTAATCCCTCGGGAGGAGATTCCCACGATTCAAACGGTTGTTTGGGGCGATTTCTGTTGTGCGGGGCGGTAATGGGAGCCCAATCGCGCGCAAGCGCGCTCCCACAGGGGGGCGCGATGCCGCCTTTGTGGGAGTGAGCTTGCGAACGATGGGCCGCGGAAGAGCCTCGTTCGCAAGCTCACTCCCACAAGAGCCGCCCGATCAGCTGGCCGGCTTGGGCTCCTCGGCCGGCAGGAGCCGGATATCCGTGCTCGACGACGGGATCGTGATGCCCGCCCCGCCGAACTGGTCCTTGATGTCCATCAGCAGCTTGGTCTGGGCGCCGTACATGTCGGCCACGGTGCACCAGCCACGGATCACCAGGGTGACGTTCGAGGCGCCGAGGCTGTCGGTCCAGACGCCCGGGGCCGGGTCCTTCATGATCCGCGGGTCGGCGTCGAGGAGCCCGCGGATGATGTCCATGGCCTTGCTGATATCGTCGCTGTAGGCGATGCCCACCTTGATCTCGAACCGCCGGGTGCCGCGGCGGTTGAAGTTGATGATGGCGTCGCCGCCGACCTTGGCGTTGGGCACCACGGCCTCGCGGTTGTCAGGGGTGATGACGTAGGTGTGCATCAGGTTGATGCTCTCCACGGTGCCCTCGACCCCGCCGATCAGCACGTAATCGCCGATGCGGTATGGGCGGAACAGGATCAGCAGCACACCCCAGGCGAGGTTCGACAGCGAGCTGTTGAGCGCCAGGCCGATGGCCAGGCCGGCGGCACCGAGCGCGGCGATGAACGAGGCCGTCGGGATCCCGGCCATGCCCATGACCTGGACGATGACGAAGGCGATCAGCAGGCCGTAGATGGCGTTGCGCAGGAACCCGGCCAGGGTGTCGTCGACGCGGGCGCGCTCGAGGGCGCGTTTGCCGACGTTGGCGACCCGGGCGGCGATCCAGAACCCGATGAGCAGCGCGACGAGCGCGATGCCGATGCGGATGCACCAGCCGATGATGACCAGCCGCGTGGCGTGGTCGATGCCGAGGTGATCGAGGAAGTCGAGCATGCGAGGCCTGCCTTTCCGAAGCGAAGAATCGCGGGGGAGGCTAGCAACGAAACCGTGAAGACCCGGTTTCAAACGCCCTGTTCTTGTGGGAGCGCACTTGCGCGCGATGGGATTGCGGCAAGACCCATCGCGCGCAAGCGCGCTCCCACAAGAGCCTTTACGCAACCGCATAAAAGAGAAGGCCCCGCTGAGGGGGCCTTCTGCATCACTTCGGTGTGTTGGGCTCGGGCTTGGTGGCCTGGGCTGTCTGCGGCGGGGTGTCGATCTTCTTGCCGCCGTAGGGGAGCACTTCGGAGGCGACCTTCGCATCGCCCTTGATGAGCGCCACCTCGTCGCTGACGATGTGGGCGGCTTCATCGAGCGGGGTGTCCTTCGCCTTCTTCGCGTCGGCTTCCTGCTTCAGGTCGCTCTTGATGCTGCGCTCGTTGGCATTGAGGCCGTCGTCGCCGGTGTTCTGGTCATCGACATCCGCGTTGCCGTCGCCGCCGAAGATCGCCTTGCGGCGGTTGCGGAAATCGGCCTGCGTGGCGTCGAACTGCTTGCGTTCAGCCTGGCGGGCGGCGAAGTTCAGCGAGATGTCGGTCTTGTCGCGCAGCTGCTTGTACTGCGCCAGTTCGTCGAGCATCAGCTTCCACGCCGGCGAGGTCGCGACGCGTGCCTGGTGCTTCTGGTTGAGCGGACCGATGATCGGCTTGAGATCGGCGACCGGCTTGTAATCGGCCGGATCGATGTGCCGCCACGGCAGCGCATTGTCATAGGTGGACTCGCCGAATTCCTTGGCATCGCCGTTCTGCGGGAACTGCACGTCCGGCGTGACGCCATGCAGCTGCGTGCTGTCGCCGTTGATGCGGATGAATTCGGCGATGGTCATCTTGAGCTCGCCGTACTTCGCATCTTCGCCGGTCTGCGCCTTGCCGAAGCGGTCGAGGTCGACCAGGTTCTGCACGGTGCCCTTGCCGAAGGTCGGCTCGCCGATGATCAGGCCGCGGCCGTAATCCTGGATGGCGGCCGCGAAAATCTCGGACGCCGACGCGGAGCCACGGTTGACCATGACGGCCATCGGGCCATCCCACGACATGCCCGGCTGGTCGTCGCCCTGGGCTTCGACCTGGCCGCGCGCATCGCGCACCTGCACGACCGGGCCGGTATCGATGAACAGGCCGGTGAGTTCGGTGGCTTCGTTGAGCGAACCACCGCCGTTGTTGCGCAGGTCCATGATGACGCCTTCGACCTTCTGCGCCTTCAGCTCGGTGAGCAGCTTGGACACATCGCGCGTGGCGCTCTTGAAGTTGGCATCGCCGTTACGGCGGGCGCCGAAATCCTGGTAGAAGGTCGGCAGTTCGATCACGCCGATCTTGCGCGTGACGTCGCCATCCTTCACGTCGATGACCTTCGACTTGGCGGCCTGCTCTTCCATCGTGACCTTCTTGCGTACAAGGGTCACGATGTCGTGCTTGCCATCCACGCCGGCATCGCCGGGCAGGACTTCGATGCGGACGGTGGTGTCCTTCTTGCCGCGGATGAGCTTGACCACGTCATCCTGGCGCCAGCCCACCACGTCGACCATCGGGCCGGTTTCGCCCTGGCCGATGGCCACGATGCGGTCGCCCGGCTTGAGCTTGCCCGACTTCATGGCCGGGCCGCCCGGGACGAGCTCGCGGATGGTCGTGTAATCGTCGCGTGCCTGCAGCACCGCGCCGATACCTTCCAGCGACAGGCGCATGGCGATATCGAACGCATCCGCCGCGCGGGGGCCGAGGTAATCGGTGTGCGGGTCGGTGGAGTTGGCGTAGGCGGTCATGAACGCCTGGGTGGCGTCCTCGTCATCGAGCTGGCGAACGCGGCCGTTGTAGGTCGCGTAGCGCTTGTCGAGCGTCTTGCGGATGTCGTCGTCGCTCTTGCCGGCCAGCTTCAGGCGCAGCCAGTCGTTCATGGTGCGCTTGCGCCACACCTCGTCGAGCTCGGCCTGGTTCTTCGGGACCGGGGCCTTCTTGCGATCGAAGTTGAAGGTCTCGTTGCCGCTGAAGTCGAAACCCTTCTTCAGCAGGCCGCGCGCGTAGTTCATGCGATCGACGGCGCGCGTGATGTACAGGTTGAACACCGAGAACGGGCCGCTGAGGTCCTGGTTCCAGATGGCATCGTCGAACTGCGTCTTCAGCGGTTCGAACTTGGCCATGTCTTCCTGGGTGAAGAAGACCTTCTCGCTATCGAGGTCGTCGAAGTAGGCCTTGAAGATCTTGGCCGACATGGCGTCGTCGAGCGGCTGTGCCTGGTAGTGGAAACGGGTGAGGAAGCGCGCGGAAAGCTGCGCGGCCTGCGTTTCCGCCGAGGTCGGCTTCAGCGGGAGGGTGGATTCCTTGCGCTGCGGCTCCGGCGAGGTCGCCGCCTCCGAAGCATCCTTCGGTTGCGGCGCCGCGCTCTTCGCCGGCGGTGTCGCGCCAGGCTGCTGTGGGGCGGCATTCTGGGCGTACGCCCCTGTGGCGGTAAGGGCCAGCAGGAGGGCGAGCGACACGGGGCGAAGGGTCATGTAAAGCCTCGGAGTGCTTAAGCGTTTATTCGACGACGCCGGCGGCGTGGGCCATCAGGTCGGCATGGTAGGAGGATCGCACCAACGGGCCGGAAGCGACATGGCCGAAGCCCATCTCTTCACCGGCGACGCGGAGCGCCTCGTATTCTTCCGGCGTCCAGTAGCGGACCACCGGGTGGTGGTGCGCCGTCGGCTGCAGGTACTGGCCGATGGTGATCATGTCGACGTCATGGGCGCGTAGATCGCGCATGGTTTCGAGCACCTGCTCCATCGTCTCGCCCAGGCCCAGCATGATGCCGGACTTGGTCGGAACATCCGGATGCTGCGCCTTGAAGCGCTTGAGCAGGTCGAGCGACCACTGGTAATCGGCACCGGGGCGCACTTCGCGGTAAAGGTGCGGCACGGTTTCCAAATTGTGGTTGAAGACATCCGGCGGGAAATCCTTCAGGACCTCCAGCGCGCGCTCCATGCGGCCCTTGCCGCGGAAATCGGGCGTCAGGATCTCGATCTTGATATCCGGGCTGGCGTGGCGCACCGCACGGATGCAGGCGGCGAAGTGTTCGGCGCCGCCGTCGCGCAGGTCATCGCGATCCACCGAGGTGATCACGACGTACTTCAGGCGCATGTCGCGGATGGTCTCGGCCAGGCGTGCCGGCTCGAGCGGATCCGGCGCCAGCGGGCGGCCATGGGCCACGTCGCAGAACGAGCAGCGGCGGGTGCAGACCTCGCCGAGGATCATGAACGTGGCGGTGCCCTTGCTGAAGCACTCGTGGATGTTCGGGCAGGAGGCTTCCTCGCACACGGTGACCAGCGAGTTTTCACGCAGGCGCGCCTTGAGCTGCTGCACGGCGTTGCCCTGGGGCAGGCGCACGCGGATCCAGCTCGGCTTGCGCAGCGTAGGCGCATCCGTATCGAAAGCCGCGCGGTTCAGCGCGATCTTGTCGTTACCGAGCATCTTCTCGCCGGGCTTGTCGACGACGGCGATGGGGATGCTGCGGGCGGGGGATGTGGGGACGGTTTGGCTCATTTGGCTACGACCTCAGACCGCAACGCGGGCGGGGAGTTCGGGGATGACGGGTTCAGAGGGGACTTCGTGGAACCCGAACTGCTTGCAGAATTCCTGCACCAGGACGTCTTCCACGTCTGACAACCGCGACGGACCGCCCAAGTCTACCACCTGGGTGACCTCCAAACCCTTGTAACCGCAAGGATTGATGCGGTGGAAGGGCTCCAGGTCCATGTCCACGTTGAAGGCCAGGCCGTGGAAGCTGCAGCCGCGGCGGACGCGCAGCCCGAGGGCGGCGACCTTGGCGTCGGCGGTGTAGACGCCGGGGGCGCCTTCACGCCGGGCGGCGCCGATATTCCACTCGCCGAGGGTATCGATGATGGCCTGCTCGATCTTGCAGACCATCTCGCGGACGCCCACGCCCACCCGGCGCAGGTCCATCAACGGGTAGGCCACGATCTGGCCCGGGCCGTGGTAGGTCACCTGGCCGCCGCGATCGACGCGGACCACGGGGATATCGCCCGCGAACAGCACGTGCTCGTCCAGGCCCGCCTGCCCCAGCGTGAACACCGGGTCGTGCTCCAGCAGCCACAGCTCATCGGCGGTGTCTTCGGTGCGGTTATCCGTGAAGGCGCTCATGGCCTTCCAGGCGGTTTCGTAGGGCACGCGCCCCAGCCGGCGTACGTTGAGGGGGAGGGTCATGGTGCTTTCAGGGGGAGACGGGGATGTCGGGGTATCTGCGGGTTGGACGCCTACGATACAAGAGAAGCTGAACGGACTGTGGGAGCGCGCTTGCGCGCGATGGGGCTTGCGGCAGCCACCCATCGCGCGCAAGCGCGCTCCCACAAGAGCTTTGCCGCCTTACAGCGTGAAGCGGATATCCGCGTCGGCGCGGAGGGCCTCGTGGGCCTCCATGTACTTCTCACGGGTCTGTGCGACGAAGCTGACCGCGACCGACTCGTAGTTGCCGGCGGGGGTGAGCTTGGAGGTCACGGTCTCGTGGAGCACTTCCAGGCCGATGTTGTGCAGGATCTGCGGGACGCGGGCCTTCAGGTCCACGCCCGCGTTGCCGATGGCGGTGATCTCGAACTGGCCGGGGAACTGGAAGCCCTTGCCCTCGGCCTTCGCCTGGGTGAAGTCGATCTCTTTCATCGGCGCTCTCCTTACTTCTTGGCGCTGTCGTCGCTATGGAACCACAGCATGATGGTGTCCCACAGGCGCGAGAAGAACCCGCCTTCCGGGGCATCGTTCAGGGCCACGAGCGGCACCGTGGTGACCGGCTGGCCATCGAGCGTGACGCGCAGCGTGCCCACCTGCTGGCCCTTCTTGAACGGGGCGATCAGGGTGTTCGGGATGTCCAGGTCGGCCTTGAGCTTGTCGTAGTCGCCGCGCTTGACCGAGATCATGACGTTCTCGGTGGTGCCCAGCGGCAGGGTGTTCTCGGCGCCCTTCCACAGCTTGGGCGTGGCGAGGGCCTTGTTGGCGTCGTACAGCTTGTGGCTTTCGTAGAAGCGGAAACCGTAGTTCAGCAGGGAGAGCGCGGCATCGGCGCGGCCCTTCTCGCTGCTCGCGCCCATCACGATCGCGATCATGCGCGCATCGCCCTGCTTCGCCGAGGCGGCAAGGCAGTAGCCGGCGGCGGCGGTGTGGCCGGTCTTGATGCCGTCGACGGTGTTATCGCGCCACAGGAGCAGGTTGCGGTTGTGCTGCTTGATGCCGTTCCACTCGAACTCCTTCACGGCCGAGATCGCGTAATCCTCGGGGAAATCGTGGATAAGCGCGCGCGACAGGATCGCGATGTCGTGGGCCGTGGTGAAGTGGTTGGCGACCGGGTAGCCCGACGCGTTCTCGAAGTTCGAGTGCACCATGCCGATCTGCTTGGCGTAGGCGTTCATCAGGTTGGCGAACGCCGGCTCGGAGCCCGCGGTGTGCTCGGCCAGCGCGATGGCGGCATCGTTACCCGACTGGATGATCATGCCGTACAGCAGGTCCTTCAGCGGCACCTGGCTGTTGAGCTTGAGGAAGCTGGTGGAGCCGTCGGTGCTGGCACCGCCGCCACGCCATGCGTTCTCGCTGATCGTGACCGGGTCGGTCATGTGGATCTTGCCGTTGGCCACTTCCGCGGACACGACGTAATCGGTCATGACCTTGGTGATCGAGGCCGGCTCGACCTGCATGTCCGGATCCTTCGACGCGATGATCTGCCCGGTGTTGTAGTCCATCAGCACCCAGCTCTTGCCTTCCACATCCGGCGGCGGCGGCACGGGGGCCTCGGGCACGACGGGGCGCGGCACCACCGGGCGCGGCGGCGTCTGCTGCGCCACGGACACGCCGGCGACGAGCGCGGCGGCGGCGAAAGCGAACAGGGAGCGGGGCAAAAGCTTCATCGTTTCAGCGGTCCAGTCAAAAACAAGCGGGAAAAAAGGGGCTCAGTCTACCGCGACCGAGGGCCTGGGCAGGCCCATGCCGGCAATCTGGTCGGTCACTTTGTCAGCGGTATCCACATCGGCCAGCGGGCCCACCCGTACGCGACGGACGTTGCGGCCGCCCAGGCTGGTCTCGATGACACTGACAGGGCCAAGGCCCGCGCGGTTCAACTGATCGGCCACGCGGTTGGCGTTGGCCACATCGGAGAACGCGCCGACCTGGAGGTAGATGCTGGGTTTGCCGGGCACGGCGGCGGGGCTCGAGGGCGCTGCGGCAGGGCTTGCCGGCGCGGACGCGGCGCTGGCCGACACCGCGCCGGGCTCACTGGCTACTGGCGGCCTGGCGGCGGGAATCGTTTTGCCTACCGGGGCCGGGATAGCCGACGACGGGGCACGCGTGGCGACGGGGCCCGCGACGGCCGGCGAAGGGCCACGCATGGCGGTGGGAGCGCCAGCAGGCGACGTGGCCGGCCGGGCACCCTGCCCGCTCGCGCCCGGCGGCAAGGCGTCGGCCACCGAGGCGTCGGTCATGCCCGGCACGGGGCCGGCGTCCTCAGGGTTGCCAACGGCGACCGGCGTGGCCGTGGTGCTGTTCGGTGCCGGGCGCGGGGCCGCGGCCAGGGCGGCCCCGGTAGCCACGGCCGCAGGCGTCGCCACCGTACGCGCCGCCGGTGCCGGCGTGCTCCCGTAGGAACGCGCGGGCGGTGGCGGGGCCGTCACCGGTGCAGGTTTCGGCGTGGTCTGCACGAACGGCGGCGCGGCGACCGACGACGGATCACCCGGGTCGATCGCGCGCACTTCGACGAGGCCGGTGCCGCTCGGCCACACGCCGATCTTCACGGCGGCGGCGAACGAGAGATCGATGATGCGGTTCTCATGGAACGGCCCGCGATCGTTGATGCGCACGATCACGCTCTTGCCGTTCTGCAGGTTGGTGACACGCGCGTAGCTCGGCAGCGGCAGCGTCTTGTGCGCCGCGCTGAACTGGTACATGTCGTATTCCTCGAGGTTCGAGGTCTTGTAGCCGTGGAACTTGTTCCCGTAGAACGAGGCGATGCCGCGCTCCACGTAGCCCTTGGGCGTGGGCAGCACGTTGTAGGTCTGGCCGAGCACCGAGTACGGCGACTTGTTGCCGTAGAGCGAGCGCGGTTCGTTCTTCGGCACCGGCTCCGGGATCTTGCTGAAGTCCGGCATCTCGGTGGGAACGCTGTCGTTCTTGCTGCCGTAGCGCGAACCCTGCGAGCGGCTGATGTCGTCGTAAGGCCGGCCGGAACCGCCGCCGCGCTTGCCACCCGAGGGCGAGCGCGTGTTGTGGCCGCCACCGCAGGCGGAGAGCACCAGGGCGACGATGAGAACCGCAACCCACCGAACGACCTGTGGGAGCGCGCTTGCGCGCGATGGGTGCTTGCGACAAGACCCATCGCGCGCAAGCGCGCTCCCACATGAGCTGATTCCCACCGCCCCCACGGTGCCCGTGTTCATCGCCCGCCGGGTCCCTTCACGCGCGCGCGGATTTCCCGTGCGAGCTGGTCGACGGCGAGGGCGTACATGGGGCTGCGGTTGTAGGTGGTGATCACGTAGAAGTTCTGGAACGTGAACCAGTATTCGTCACCCGCCGGGCCATCGAGACGCAGCAGCTGCGCGTCGCGGCCTGGATCCAGGTGCTGCACCGGTGCGAAGCCGGTGGCGACGAAGGATTCCACCGGCGCGACCGGACGCCAGTCCTTCGGGACCGCCGGCGCCTGCGCACGGCGATCCGGCTGGGCGCGCGCGGCGACCGGGCCGCCGGTCTGCCAGCCGTGTTCCTTGAAGTAGTTCGCGACGCTGGCAAAGATGTCGCCCATCGAACCCTTCATGTCGATGCGGCCATCGCCGTCGTAATCCACGCCCCAGTCGCGGATGGAGCTGGGCATGAACTGGCCCCAGCCCTGCGCGCCGGCATACGAGCCGGTGAGCGTATCCAGCGGGCCGCCCAGGTGGTTCGACGGCAGTTCCAGCAGCACCTTCAGCTGCTCGCGGAAGAACGGCGCACGCTTGGGGTAGTAGAAGGCCAGCGTGGTCAGCGCATCGAGCACCTTGTACTTGCCGGTGTTGCGGCCGTAGAAGGTCTCCACGCCGACGATCGCCACGATGTATTCGGCCGGCACGCCGTATTTGCGGCTGATCCCGTCGAGCAGTGCTTCGTGCGTGCGGTAGAAGTCGGCGCCGGCGCTGATCCGCTCCTCGGTGAGGAAGATCGGCCGGTAGGCGCTCCACGGCTTGCCCTCGGCCGGGCGGTTCATCGCATCGATGATGCTTTGCTGCATCTTCGCCCCGTTGAGCAGCTTGTTCAGCGCCCAGGGGCTCTTGCCGGTGTCCTTCGCCACCTCGCGCACCAGCGCGGCCTGGCCGGGGTGGGTTTCCACCGGGGCAGTGGCGGCAGTGGCCGCGCCAAACGCAAGCAGCAGGGGAAGCAGAAGAGCCATCACCCCCCACTTGTGGGAGTGAGCTTGCGAGCGACGCTCTTTGCGAAGAGCCATCGTTCGCAAGCTCACTCCCACGGGGAGGTGCTGTACGTGTCGTGCGGGTCGTGCGCGGTGCGCAGGCAGAGCATCATCCATGAGCCGAAGCGTAACACGCGAAAGTGGCGCATCCCGGGCTGGCTCGGGCGCGTGTTCAGCCATCAATCGTGGAGTTTTCGATTGGCGTGGATCGACATGAGCACGCCGAAGCCCGTCAGCAACGACACCGCAGACGTGCCACCGTAGCTCACCAGCGGCATCGGCACGCCGACCACCGGCAGGATGCCCGCGACCATGCCGCCATTGACCGCGACGTATACGAAAAAACTCATACCAATCGCACCGGCCAGGAGACGCGAGTAGGTATCGCGCGCATTCATCGCGATCCACAGGCAGCGGCCGATGATGAACGCGTAGAGCAGCATGATGGCGATGACGCCGACCAGGCCGAACTCCTCGGAGAACACCGCGAAGATGAAGTCGGTGGTGTGCTCGGGCAGGAAATCGAGGCGCGACTGGGTGCCGTGCTGCCAGCCCTTGCCGAACACGCCGCCGGAGCCCACGGCGATCTTCGACTGGATGATGTGCCACCCATTGCCGAGCGGGTCCGATTCCGGATCCAGCAGGGTGCGCACGCGGTTGCGCTGGTATTCGTGGAGGAACTGCCAGGCCACTGGAATGGCCGCGCCCGCGCCGCCGACCAGCAGGCCGATGCGCCACCAGGCCATGCCCGAGAGGAACAGGGCGAAGGCGCCCGCGCCAGCGACCAGCAGCGCCGTACCGAGGTCAGGCTGCTCCGCGATCAGGCCGGCCGGCACGGCGATCAGCAGGCCGACCACGATGATGTCCTTCCAGCCCGGCGGCAGCTGCCGCGGATGCAGGTACCAGGCCACCATCATCGGCATGGTGAGCTTCAGCAGCTCCGAGGGCTGGAAGCGCATGAAACCGAGATCGAGCCAGCGATAGGCACCCCTGCCCTCGCCCAGCGCGGCCACCACGAACAGCAGCGCGGTGCTGCCGGCATAGAGCCACGGCGTCCAGGAACGGAGCACCGGCGGCGGGATGCGCGAGATGACCAGCAGCAGCACGCCACCGAGCACGAAGCGCGCGGCCTGCCCACCCACCAGCGAATAGTTGCCGCCACCCGCGCTGTACAGCGTGGTGAGGCCCGCGCCGGCGAGCAGCAGCAGCGCCAGCAGCAGCGGCAGGTCGAGCCGCGGCCGCGTCAGGAGACGCAGGCCGAAGCGCTTCATGCGGACGGTGAGTTGCTCGAGCACGGTTACTGGTCCTCACCGTTGTCATCGGGCGGCAGTTCGCTGCTGGTCGGCGGCGCAGGCGCGGCGCCCTGCACCGAATCCGAAGCGGCCGGTGCGTCTTCCAGCGGCGCGTCGGAGGTCGCGACCGGGCCCGGCGGCATCTCGGACGGACGCGGGCCACCTTCATCCACCACCCACTGGTCGAGGATCTTGCGCGCGATGGGGCCGGAATCCTCCGCACCCCATGCGCCGGCCTCGAGCACCACGGCCACGGCGATCTTCGGATCTTCCGCCGGCGTGTACGCGATGAACAGCGCGCGGTGGCGGCTGGCGAGGTAGGCCTTGTTCTTGTTGGTGTCGTAGGCATCGGATTTGCGCGAGAAGCGCTCGGCCGTGCCGCTCTTGCCCGCGATGATGTACGGGAACCCGAACGGGAGCTTCTTACCGGTACCCCTGCCCGAGTTGATCACTGCGACCATGCCTTCGTTCACCGTATCCCAGTCCGCCGGCTTCTTGATGATCGACGGGCCGGTCGGCGGGAAGGCTTGCCGCACGCGCGGGCTGTCGACGCCATCCTGCGTATCGAGCAGCAGGTGCGGCGCGTACGGCACGCCGCGCCCCGCGAACGTGGCGACGGCGTGGGCCAGCTGGATCGGCGTGACCGCCCAGTAGCCCTGGCCGATGCCCGCAATGATGGTTTCGCCCGGGAACCAACCGGATTTGCTACGCCCGGCCTTCCATTCACGCGACGGCAGGACACCCTCCACTTCGCCCACGAGGTCGATGCCGGTCTTCTGGCCGAAGCTGAACTTCGACATCCAGGACGACAGGCGGTCGATGCCCATGTCCAGCGCGAGCCGGTAGAAGTACGTATTCGTCGAAAGCTCGATGGCGTGGACCATGTTCACCGTGCCGTCGCCGCCGCGCTTGTCGTCGCGATAGCAGCGGCTCTGCCCCGGGATACAGAACTCACCGGTCGACAGCACCGTATCCGATGGCTTGCGAATACCCAGGGCAAGGCCACCCAGCGCCAGGAACGGCTTCACCGTCGAGCCCGGCGGGTACACGCCGCGCAGCGCGCGGTTGTACAGCGGCTTGTCGGGGTCGGTGGTCAGCGCCTTGTAGTCGACCGAGCTGATGCCGTTGACGAACAGGTTGGGGTCGTAGTTCGGCACGCTGGCGAAGGCCAGCACCTGGCCGTTGCGCGGATCGATGGCAATGGCTGCGCCCGCGCGGTCGCCCATCGCCTGCAGCGCGGCCTTCTGCAGGCGCACGTCGATGCTGAGGTAGATGTTCTTGCCCGGCGTCGGCGGCGTGGTGTCGAGCACGGCCTGGGTGCGTCCATCCGCGTTCACTTCGACCAGCTCGTAGCCCGGCGCGCCGTGTAGCAGCTTTTCGTAAGAACGTTCGATGCCGATGCGGCCGATGTGCGTGGTGCCCTTGTAGCTGGCCTCTTCCTCGTCATCCATGCGATCGAGATCGTCGGCATCGATGCGGCTGACGTAGCCGATGACGTGCGCGAGCTCGGGGCCCATGGTGTAGCGGCGGGTGAGGTACGGGACCACGTCCACGCCGGGGAAACGCCAGCGGTTCACGGCGAAGCGGCCGATCTCGTCCTCGGTGAGCTTGAGCTTCAGCGGCACGCCTTCGAACCGGCGGCTCTGCTTCACCTGCTTCTTGAACACGCTGATGTCGTCATCGCTGAGCGGCACGACCGCGCCCAGCTCACCGAGCATCTTGTCCATGTCGCCGACCTGCTCGGGAGTCACTTCCAGGCGGAAGGCCGGCACGTTGTCGGCGAGCAGCACGCCGTTGCGGTCGTAGATGAGCCCACGCGCCGGCGGGATCGCGCGCGGCTTGATCCGGTTCTGCTCGCTGCGGGCCGCGAATTCATCGTGGTGGTAGACCTGCAGGTACACGTAGCGCGTGCACACCGCGATCAGGCCGAGCAGGATCAGGGCAAAGCCGGCCAGTGCGCGGCGGCGGAACAACGCCACCTCACCACGCATTTCCTTGATGGAGGCGCGCCGCCGGCTCATGCCTCGTGGATGCGCAGGCGTGCGCGCAGGTCATCGAGGATCAGGAACAGGAACGGCCACAGCGCCGCGCCCACGAACGGCGAGATCCAGAAATCCGCCGGCGGCAGCGGATCGCCACCGAGCACGCGGACGAGCAGCAGGAGCACGCGGTCGTTGAGCAGGAAGCCCAGCACGGCCAGGGTCTGCTGCCACATGGGGAAGAAGCGCAGGCGCGAGCGGAAGCGCAGCGCTATGAACACCATGGCGGTGAGGCGCAGGGCGTGCTCGCCGAGCAGCATGCCATCGAACAGGTCGGCGCCGACGCCCAGGCAGAAGGCCAGGCCCAGGGTCACGCGATCACCGGACTGCAGGCACCAGTACAGCAGCACCAGCGCGGGCCAGTACGGCTTGTAGGGCGTGAGCGGGCCGGGCAGCGGGATCAGCATCAGCACGAGCGAGAGCAGCAGCGTGGCGGCGAACCAGAGCTGGCGGACGCGGGTCTTGTTCATGGCGTCGTCCCCGTGGCGCTGCTGGAAGCGCGCGCAGGGGCGCCGCTGGCGGTGGGCGCGGTCACCTTCGGCAGCGTCGGGTTGGGCGCGGGCGCGGCCGGCGGTGCGTTCGGATCCGGGGCCATGTCGGCCGGCGGGCCGGCGTTCGGGGCGAGTTCGGGCGGCCCGGCGGGTTCGGCCAGGTCGTGGAGCAGGAGCACGTCTTCGCTGCGGTCGAGGTCCGCCGCTGGCATGGCGTTGGCCGAGAGGAAGGTGCCGGAGGCGGTCTGCTGCACGTCGCGGATGGTGCCGACCGGGAAACCGGTGGGGAAACGCCCGCCCAGGCCCGAAGTGACCAGCTTGTCGCCGGCCTGCACATCGGCCGAGACCGGGATGTTCGGCAGCGTGAGCATGTCGCCGCCGCGCGAGCCGTAGGCGACGGTACGCAGGCCCGTGCGCTCGATGGTCACCGGGATGGCGTGGTTCGGATCGGTGATGAGCATGGCGACGGAGGTGGTAGGCATCACTTCGATGACCTGGCCCATGACCCCGCGCGCATCGATGACCACCTGCCCCACCTTCACCTGGTCGCGGGCGCCGACGTTCAGCACGATGCGATGACGGAACGCGCCGAGGTCCACGCCGATCAGGCGCGCGAGCTGCACGTTGAGGGAGAGGCTGTGCTGGGTATCCAGCAGTTCCTTCAGGCGCTGGTTCTGCTCGGCGACGGAGGCCATGCGGTTGAGCTTGGCGTTGGCGAGCAGCAGGTCCTCGCGCAGGCGCTGGTTGGCCTCGGTGAGGCGCTGGCGATCGGCGAAAGCCACCGTCGCCGCCTGGAAGCCCTGCGACGGCAGGCCGGCGATGCGATACACCGGCTCCACCAGGATCGACAGCCCATAGCGGACATTGGCCAGCCAGCCGCCGCGATGGTCCAGGACCATCAGCACGCAGGCGAGCGCGAGGTAAACGATAAGCCGCAGGGTGCCCGCCACGCCGGGCGAGAACAGCGGCGACTTATCGTCGCGATTAAGGGCCATGGATTAGCGCGCCCAGGCCGACGCGGCGCGCGCGTCCATCATTCGAAAGCGAAGAAGTCGCTGCCGTGCTGGTCGATCATCTCGAGGGCCTTGCCGCCGCCGCGGGCCACGCAGGTGAGCGGGTCGTCGGCCACGGCCACGTGCAGGCCGGTTTCCTCGGAGATGAGGCGATCCAGGTCGCGCAGCAGGGCGCCACCACCGGTGAGCACGATGCCGCGCTCGGCCACGTCGGAGCAGAGCTCCGGCGGGGTCTGCTCGAGGGCCGCCTTCACCGCCGCCACGATGCCCGAGAGCGGCTCGTGGAGGGCTTCGAGCACCTCGTTGGAGTTGATCGTGAACATGCGCGGCACGCCCTCGGCGAGGTTACGGCCGGAGATCTCGATCTCGCGGACTTCGCTCTGCGGGAAGGCGCAACCGATTTCCAGCTTGATCCGCTCGGCGGTGGATTCACCGATGAGGGTGCCGTGGTTGCGGCGCACGTAGTTGATGATGGCCTCGTCGAAGCGATCGCCGCCCACGCGGACCGACTGCGAGTAGACGATGCCGTTGAGCGAGATGACGGCCACCTCGGAGGTGCCGCCGCCGATATCGAGGACCATGGAGCCACGGGCCTC
This sequence comes from Luteibacter sp. NPDC104163, assembly GCF_055584245.1. NCBI lineage: Bacteria > Pseudomonadati > Pseudomonadota > Gammaproteobacteria > Lysobacterales > Rhodanobacteraceae > Luteibacter > Luteibacter sp. NPDC104163. The sequence continues at coordinate 8,039 of NZ_JBVJMK010000016.1, read as the reverse complement.
GTGCACCGGGATGCCGGCGCCGATCGCGGCGGCCATCGGCTCTTCGATCAGGAAGACGTCGCGGGCACCGGCGCCTTCGGCCGATTCCTTGATGGCGCGGCGCTCGACCTGCGTCGAGCCGCAGGGCACGCAGACCAGCACGCGCGGGCTCGGACGCAGCATGCGCGAGCGGTGCACCTGCTTGATGAAATGCTGGAGCATCGCCTCGGTCATGGTGAAGTCGGCAATGACGCCGTCCTTCATGGGGCGCACCGTGGCGATATTGCCCGGGGTACGGCCGAGCATGCGCTTGGCATCGCCACCCACCGCGGCAACCGCGCGCGGGCCGCCCGGACCACGGTCCTGGCGGATGGCGACGACCGACGGCTCGTTCAGGACGATGCCCTGCCCACGCACATAAATGAGCGTATTGGCCGTGCCGAGATCGATGGAGATGTCGTTCGAAAAGAGACCGCGGAACTTCTTAAACATGATGCGGCAGGCGCCCGATAGCCGGAAAAAGTAAGCACGGGAGTCTAGATTGCGACCCCTTGGGGCGCAAGGGCGGAGAAGTTAAGAAAGCCTTGTAAGTCTGAATGATAAGAGCGGATGCTGTACCGATCCCGTAAATCTGTACGCAAATAGGGAGTCGCGCCGGGAGGGGGTTTTTGGGTACTATCCGCCGGTTTGCCGGGACTCTCCCCCGGACCGGATTCCACACCTGTGGGAGCGCGCTTGCGCGCGATGCTCCTGAGGGTGCCGAGAAGTCCGAGGCTAAGGGCATCGCGCGCAAGCGCGCTCCTACATTTACTTATTTGGGTTGCTTACACGATGACTGCCGTAATCTGCGGATCGCTTGCCTATGACACCATCATGGTGTTCCAGGACCAGTTCAAGAACCACATCATTCCCGATCAGGTGCATATCCTGAACGTGTCGTTCCTGGTTCCGGCGATGCGCCGCGAGTTCGGCGGCTGCGCCGGCAACATCGCGTACAACCTCAAGCTGCTCGGCGGCGAGCCGATGCCGGTCGCTACCGTCGGCCAGGATTTCGCACCGTACCGCGCGCACATGGAAAAGCACGGCATCCGCCTCGACGGCGTGCGCCAGTACGACGACATGTTCACCCCGCAGTGCTTCATCACGACCGACCTGGATAACAACCAGATCACGGCGTTCCACCCGGGTGCCATGTCGAACGCGCACGACAACCACGTGCGCGATATCCCGGATTACCAGTTCGGTATCGTTGCGCCGGATGGCCGCGAAGCCATGCTGCAGCACGTGGATGAGTTCGCTGCGCGCGGCGTGCCTTTCATCTTCGATCCGGGCCAGGCGATGCCGCTGTTCAATGGCGATGAGTTCCGCGCCATGATCGAGAAGGCCACCTACGTCATCGTCAACGACTACGAGTCGCAGCTGCTGCAGCAGCGCACCGGTTGGGATGCGGCAACCATCGCTTCGAAGGTGAAGGCGTACATCGTCACCGTCGGCCCGCGCGGTTCGATCATCCACGCAGGCGGTGAAACCATCACCATCCCGCCGGCACGCGAGCGCCAGGTCGTCGACCCGACCGGCTGCGGCGATGCGTATCGCGCCGGCCTGATCTTCGGCATCATGAAGGGCTACGACTGGCCGACCGTCGGCCGCATGGCATCGCTGATGGGCGCGCTGAAAGTCGAGCACCCGGGCACGCAGAACCAGTACTTCACGTACGAGCAGTTCGCCACGGAGTTCAAGGACCAGTTCGGTTACGAACTCGCCTAAAAGGCCTTGAAAAAGGGGGCGGCGCAGCAATGCGCCGCCCCCTTTTTTGTTTTATGTGGGAGCGCGCCTGCGCGCGATTCCAGGCGCGACATCGCAGTTTCTTGCGCCCCTATTCCACCCACCCAACCGAGCGCTAGACTCACCCCGGGGAATGGACCACCACACCAGGGGAAAAATATTTATGCACCGTTTGCCGCTTGTGCTCGGCCTGCTCTTTGTCGTGCCCGCTATCCACGCCGAAAGCGTCGACGCGCCGCACCTCAGGGCCGGCGATGCGTGGACGTATCGTGTTACCACCGAGAAGGGCCAGCAGTTCGAGCGACACGACATCGACAGCAAGGTGGAGCGGATCAGCGATACCGCCATGTACATCGACATGGCGCCCACCGGGGCGACCACGCCGCCGACTGAAGAGCTCGTCGGAACGGACTGGAGCCATTCGCGCGAGACGGGCGGCAAGCCGGTGGTAGTCGAGAAGCCTTTCACCTTCCCGCTGAAGGAAGGCAAGTCGTGGGACGTGACCTACTCCGCGAACAACCCGAACCCGATGTACTCGACCGAAACCTGGACGGCGCACTACGTGGTCGTCGGCTGGGAAGACATCGAAGTGCCCGCGGGCAAGTTCCACGCGCTAAAAGTGGAAGCCGAAGGAACGTGGAGTGGCATGACGACCGGCATGAGTTCGTCGAGCAACCGCTCCGTCGGCACGGCGGGGAACGGAGCGACGAGCACGCTTAGCGTGGCGCAGCCGCCGCACCAGGCCTCTGGCCGGATCTACCGCGCTTACTGGTACGTGCCGTCGGCGAAGCGCGCGGTGAAGTCGGTGATCGAAGAGTATTCGTCGAAGGGCGTGCGTGGTTATCGCCAGACGACCGAGATGGAAACGGTGAAGGTTTCGGCCTGACGCCGACCAACTTGTGGGACCAGCTTGTGGGACCCACTTGTGGGAGCGCGCTTGCGCGCGATGGGGGCTCTCGCACTACCCATCGCGCGCAAGCGCGCTCCCACAACAGCGGCGTTTAGTTGCGGGGTTTGAAGCCCATCGTCGCGTTGACCGCCTGCTTCCAGCCTTCGTACAGGTCGTCGCGGGTTTCCTTCGTCATCGACGGCTTGAACTCGTGGTCGACGGCCCAGCGTTTGGCGATGTCTTCCTTGCTCTTCCAGAAGCCGACAGCCAGGCCCGCAAGGTAGGCGGCGCCTTGTGCGGTGGTTTCCTGCACCTTCGGACGGAGTAGCGTGACGTCGAGGATGTCGGCCTGGAACTGCGCCATGAAGTCGTTGGCGATGGCGCCACCGTCGGCGCGCAGCTCCTTCAGCTCGATGCCCGAGTCACTCTGCATCGCCTCGAGCACGTCGCGCGTCTGGTAGGCCATGGATTCGAGGGCCGCACGGATGAACTGTTCCTTCGTGGTGCCGCGGCTCAGGCCGAACACCGCGCCGCGCACGTCGCTCTTCCAATACGGTGCACCGAGGCCGACGAATGCCGGCACGAAGTACACGCCATCGGTGTCCTTCGCGCGTTCCGCATACTGCTGTGAGTCGGAGGCCTTGCCGAGCATGCGCAGGCCATCACGCAGCCACTGGATGACGGAACCCGCGACGAAGATGCTGCCTTCGAGCGCGTATTCGACCTTGCCGTCGAGACCCCACGCGATGGTGGTGAGCAGGCCATTCTTCGATGGCACTGCTTTCTCGCCGGTGTTCATCAGCATGAAGCAGCCGGTGCCGTAGGTGTTCTTCGCGAGGCCGGGTTCGAAACAGGCCTGGCCGAACAGCGCCGCCTGCTGGTCGCCGGCGATGCCGGCGATAGGCACTTCGCGTCCGAAGAAATGCTTTGCAAGCGTGTTGCCGTACACCTCGCTGGACGACTTCACCTCCGACAGCATCGCACGCGGAATGTTGAGCATCTTCAGCAGCTCATCATCCCATTCGCGCTTGTAGATGTTGTAGATAAGCGTGCGCGAGGCGTTGGTGTAGTCGGTGACGTGGACCTTGCCGCCGGTGAGGTTCCAGATGACCCAGGTATCGATGGTGCCGAACAGCAGTTCGCCCTTCTCCGCGCGTTCCTGGGCGCCTTCGACATGGTCGAGGATCCAGCGGACCTTGGTGCCGGCGAAGTAAGCATCGATCAGCAGGCCGGTCTTCTCCCGGACCATCTGGTCGTAGCCGTCTTTCTTCAGCTGCTCGCAGATGTCCGCGGTCTGCCGGGACTGCCACACGATGGCGTTGTAGATCGGCTGGCCCGTGGCCTTGTCCCACACCACTGCGGTTTCGCGCTGGTTGGTGATGCCGATGCCTTCGATGCAGGACGCATCGATACCGGAGCTGCTGATGACTTCGGTCATCGTCGAGAGCACGCTGGTCATGATCTCGCGCGGGTTGTGCTCCACCCAGCCCGGCTGCGGGAAGATCTGCGGGAACTCACGCTGCGCGGTGCCGGCGATGTTGCCGTCGTGATCGAACAGGATGGTGCGCGAGCTGGTCGTGCCCTGGTCGATCGCCAGGATGTATTTCTTGTCCATGGCAGGCCTCGTTAACGGTTGGGGTTGGATGCGTTGCGACCAGCCGCCTGGCGCGCTTCTTCAAGCGCACGCTGGCGGGCCGGCAGGAAGGGATGGATGAGCAGCTGGTACGCGCCACCGCCGATGACACCGCCGATCAGCGGGCCGACGATCGGCACCCACCAGTAGTTGTCCGGCGACGGCAGGGCCGAGGAACCCCAGCCGGCGAAGTAGGCGAACAGGCGCGGGCCGAAGTCACGGGCGGGGTTGATCGCCCAGGCTTCGAGGTAGCCCATGGACGCGCCGATGGTGGCGACCAGCAGGCCGATGATCAGCGCGCCGCTGTTGGCGCCGGGCGCGGTCTCGTTGTACTGCTCGGTGATGGCGAAGATGCCGAACAGCAGGAACGCGGTCAGGATGATCTGATCCGAGAGCGCGTGCATCGGCGTGACGGCCAGGCCCGGGTGGGTGAAGAACACGCCCGCGGCACCGCCTGCTTCGCGCGTCAGGTTATGCGTTTCGTTGAAATGGTCGATGACGGGCCCGAACAGGGCGTAGACGATCGCGGCACCCAGGAAGGCGCCGATGACCTGGGCGACCCAGTACGGCACCACCTTCTTCCACGAGAAGTCGCGGAACAGCGCCAAGGCCAGCGTGACCGCGGGATTGGCGTGCGTCCCGGACACCGAGGCGGTGGCGTAGATGGCGATGGTGACGGCAAGGCCCCACGCGATACACACGCCCCAGTAGGCATTGAGGTAGGGACTCGGATCGTAGAGCACGTACATGCATGCCACGGAGTCGCCGAACGCGATGATGATGAACATCGCGACCGCTTCTGATATGAGTTCGCCAATCTGTTGCCGCATGATCCGTCTCTCCATCGGTTTCATGGTGGGTGTGGCGCGGGGGCGCTACGGGGTGGTCGAATTCCCTTTCGGGACGCGTTTTTCCAGGTATTCGCTAAGCCGACGCACATCGTCCGGCCCGACGCGCAGGCCGATCTTGCTACGCCGCCAGAGGATGTCCTCGGCCTCGGTCGCCCACTCGTGGCGGACCAGGTAATCAACTTCGGCCTGGTAGAGGTCCGAGCCGAAGTGCGTACCCAGCGCCTCGATGCCGTTGGCCTCGCCGAGGAGGTCGCGTGCACGGGTGCCGTACATGTGGGTAAGGCGCCAGGCGAAGGTTTCCGGCAGCCACGGGCGGGTAGCGCGCAGGTCATCCGTCAACGCATCGATGTCGCGTTCACCACCGCCGGGGAGCGGCCGCGCATCCGCGGTCCACGCCGGCGTGTCGTTGCCGAGCAACGGTGCCAGCTTGTCGATCGCTTCTTCGGATAGCTTGCGGAACGTGGTGAGCTTGCCGCCGAACACGTTGAGCAAGGGTGCGCCGCCGGTCTGGTCGATGTCGAGCAGATAGTCACGCGTGACCTCGGAGGCGCTGCCCGCTTCATCCTGCAGGAGGGGACGCACACCGCTGTAGCTCCAGACCACATCCTTCGGGGTGAGCTGCTTCTTGAAGTAACGGTTCACCGCTTCGCACAGGTACTGGGTTTCTTCCGCATCGATGGTGGGGTGCGAGGGATCCGCCTTGTACTCGATATCGGTGGTGCCGATCAGCGTGAAATCGCGCTCGTAGGGGATGGCGAAGACGATGCGCCGATCGGGCTGCTGGAAGATGTAGGCGTAGCGGTGGTCGTAGATCTTCGGCACCACGATGTGGCTGCCCTTGATCAGGCGCAGCGTGTGGCTGTGTTTCACATGGGCCACTTCATCCAGGAAGCTGGCGGCCCACGGGCCCGCGGCGTTGACGAGTGCACGCGAGCGCACGAAGTGGTGGGTACCGTCGCGCTTCTCGAGCTCGGCGATCCAGCCATCGCCGTCGCGCCGGGCGCTGATGCACTTCGTATGCGTTTCGATCTTCGCACCGCGGTGGACGGCATCCATGGCGTTCAGTACCACGAGGCGGGCGTCCTGCACCCAGGCATCGGAGTAGACGAAACCCTGTGTGAATTCCGGGCGCATGGGCTCGCCCGTGACGTGCTTGCCGAAGCGCACGCGACGCGAGCCCGGCAGGGTGCGCCGGCCGCGGCCGAGGTGGTCGTAGAGGAACAGCCCGATGCGGATCATCCACGCGGGGCGCAGGTGGGGCTGGTGGGGAAGGACGAAGCGGAGTGGCCAGATGATATGTGGCGCCGCCCTCAGCAGCACCTCGCGCTCGGCCAGCGCCTTGCCGACGAGGGCAAATTCGAACTGCTCGAGATAGCGCAGCCCACCGTGGATCAGCTTGGTCGCGGCGCTGGAGGTGTGCGAGGCCAGGTCGTCCCGTTCGCACAGCCAGACACTCAGCCCGCGGCCTACCGCGTCGCGCGCGATACCCACGCCGTTGACGCCACCACCGATAACCAGGACATCGACCTGCTCGACCATCACACGCTCCGCTTAGCTTGGGGGCGAGCGAGCCGGGGTGGGTACCCTGCGTTCGGGTACGTTCGTTTTTACGAAATCTCGCGCAATGGTTGCGCAATTACGAACATTTCACACCACGGGCCATCACTCGCCTGCGTCAAAGGAGCATATTCGAACATAAACGAACATCGCACGCTGCACTGCAGCGAGAACGCCCGCCGCTCCGCCGGGCAGCGTACCGTGCGGGAGCGGGTGGGAGCTTGCGCGGAGTAACCCTTGCGGGCTGTTGTGTGGGAGCGGGGGTGGGCGCGGTGGGGGGGGGGGGGGGCCCCCCCACCCCCCCCCCCCCCCCCCCCCCCCCCGCTCCCACAAGGGCCAGGTCAGCCGGCGATGTGCAGCTGGGTGCCGGCGGTTTCCAGGACGGGTACGAGCTCTTCGGGTGGGGCCTTGTCGGTGAACCAGGCGTCCACGCGGGAGAAGTCGCCGAGGCGGACCATGGCGTTGCGGCCGATCTTGGTGTGGTCGGCGCCGAGGAAGACCTGACGCGAGTGCTCGATGATGGTCTGGGCGACGCGGACTTCGTGGAAGTCGAAATCGAGCAGGGTGCCGTCGAGCTCGATGCCCGAGATACCGATGATGCCGTAGTCGACCTTGAACTGCCGGATCAGCTCGATCGTGGCCTCACCCGTCACGCCATGATCCCGGCCACGCACGACGCCGCCGGCGACGATCACCTCGAAGGTGGGGTTGTCGCTGAGCAGGATGGCGATGTTGAGGTTGTTGGTGATGATGCGCAGGTCGCGGTGCTCGAGCAGCGCGCGCCCCACCCCTTCGTTGGTCGTGCCCAGGTTGATGAAGAGCGAAGATCCATCGGGGATGTGCCGCGCGATCGCGTGGGCGATACGGTCCTTCTCCGCGGCCTGCAGGGTTTGTCGGGCCGAGTAGGCAACGTTCTCGACACTGCTGGGCGCGCTTACGCCGCCGTGGTAGCGGCGGATGAGGCCGCCATCGGCGAGGAAGTTGAGGTCGCGGCGAATGGTCTGCGGGGCCACGTCGAAATGCGTGGCCAGCTCTTCGACACCAACGAAACCTTCGCGCTGCACGATCGCGATGAGTTCTTCCTGGCGTCGGTTGAGGCGTAGATCCGTGTTCATGGGCGTAAGAGTAGCCCATTGTGTTTGTGGGAGCGCGCTTGCGCGCGATGGCTTGTGTCGCGAGCACCCATCGCGCGCAAGCGCGCTCCCACAGGGCTTTCGGCAAATTTCAGGCAAGAAAAAACCCGGTCTCAGATGAGACCGGGTTTTTGGGATAAAGCCCCTGGCGGTGACCTACTCTTGCATGGCTTGAGCCACACTACCATCGGCGCATGCGCGTTTCACTTCTG
>NZ_JBVJMK010000015.1:83433-114110 GCF_055584245.1 Luteibacter sp. NPDC104163 | reverse complement strand
GCCCCGGTTTCGCCCCCCTGGGGGGCGCCCCCCGGGGGGGGGGGGGGGGCGGCGGGGGGGGGGGGGGGGGCCCCCCCCCCCCCCCCGCGCCCCCCCCCCCCCGCCCCCACAACGGCGGGGGCTTCCGGATACAGTAGTCGCATGAACGATGCCGATTCCGCGCAACACATCCTGCCCGACGTGCTGCAACCCGGCCTGCGCCTGGTCTTCTGCGGCACGGCGGCAGGCACGCGCTCGGCGCGCGATGGCGCGTACTACGCGCATCCCGGCAACATGTTCTGGCGCGCCGTGCACGCGGTAGGCCTGACACCGCGCCTGCTCGCGCCGGCTGAATTCCCGTTGATGCCGGCTTTCGGCATCGGCTTCACCGACGTCGCGAAATACCACCACGGTAACGATAACCAGTTGCCGCGCGATGCGTTCGACGCGGACGCTTTGCGCGCGAAGATCCTGCATTACGCGCCGCGCGTCATCGCCTTCACCAGCAAGCAGGCCGGCATGGCCGCGCTCGGCAAGCACATCCACATCGGCCGGCAAGACGCCTTGTTTGGCGGCGCGATCGCATGGGTCCTTCCCTCACCTTCCGGCCAGGCGCGAGGTTCATGGAACCTCGCGCTGTGGCAGGCCATGGCAGACGAGGTCCGTCAGGTACCCGGCGTCGAACGATAGGCGCGCACGTCGTTCGGCGATACCGAGGAAGCACCGTTCGACCAGGCGTGGCGTATGTAGGTCACCACGGCCGCCGCGTCGTCATCGCTGAGGACCTGCGAGAACGGCGGCATGGAATACGGCCGCGGATTACCGGCAGTGGCGGGGGCGAAGCCGCCCGACAGCACTACGCGAATCGCGTTGATCCCCGTGGGTTCACGCACGGACACGTTGCCCGCGAGCGCGGGATACGCGTCGCCCTTCCCTCGTCCGTCCGCACCGTGGCACTCGGCGCAATGCTTCGCGTAGACGGCCTGCCCGGCCTTCGCCACGGCCTCGGCATCCACGGCGTTGCCGCGCTGGCGAACCGGCGTGCGTTCCGGCAGCGATTTCAGGTACACGGCGATCGCTGAGAGATCGGCGTCGGTCAGGTGCTGCGTGCTCTTCAACACCACCTCGGCCATGGGCCCGAGCGCACTGCCCTTCGCCGAACGGCCGGTTTTCAGCAACGCGACCACGTCACCCTCGCTCCACCCGGCAAGGCCGCCCTGCGGGCCCATCGAGAGATCGGGCGCGTACCAGTTCTGCACCGGGATAAGGCCACCGGCCAGGAACGGGTCGCTGACCATCGCGCCGAAGCTGTTCCGGTTCGCATGGCATTCATTGCAATGACCCAGGCCTTGTACGAGGTAAGCGCCGCGATTCCACTGCGCGCCCTGCTTCGGATCGGGCTGGTATTCGCCCTCGTGGAAATACATCAGCCGCCAGGTCGCCATCAGCGACCGCCAGCGGTATGGCCAGCGCAGCGTGTTCGGCGTGTTCGGATTGCGCACCGCAGGCAGCGAGCGCAGGTAGGCGTACATCGCATCGCTGTCGGCGCGGGTGACCTTGGTGTAGGACGTGAACGGAAACGCGGGATACAGCGAGGTGCCGTCGTGGGCCTTGCCACTGTGCAGCGCCTGGTAGAAATCGTCCGCGGACCAGTCGCCGAGGCCGGTCTCGCGGTCGGGCGTGAGGTTGGGCGACGGGATGGCGCCGAACGGCGTTGGGACGACGCGGCCGCCGGCCATGGGCTTGCCGTTGCGGGAGGTGTGGCAGGAGGCGCAGTCGCCTATCGTTGTGAGGTATTGGCCTTCGGTGACGGCATCGCGCGCAAGCGCGCTCCCACAACAGCTGATGGCGGCGACGATGAAGATCGCGGCATGGGTCCAGGTCTTCATCAGGTCAGCCTCCCAGCACGCCGCAGCGGAGCGGCGGTTTTACACTGCCCGCCGGCTCCGCGTGTGCATCGGGTGGCACGGGGCGTGACGCGAGCCAGGCGGAGACGGCGCTGATATCCGCGTCGGTGAGGCGGCTTACCACGGTCGCCATGCAGTCGGGCTCGGTCGTGCTGCGGGTGTTCGTGCGCCAGGAGCCGAGCTGCGCGCTGATGTAGTCGTACGGCAGGCCGACCAGCCCCGGGATGTCGGGCTGCACGCCCGTGAGGTTCGGCCCGTGGCAGGCCATGCACGCAGGCACGCCCTTCGCGGCATCACCCTTCGTGACCAGTTGCTCGCCGCGCGCCACGGCCGCCGGCGACATCGCGGGTGTCGGGTGCGGCGAGTACGGTACGTCCTGGCTGGCGAAGTACTCCGCGATCTCGCGCATGTACGCTTCATCGAGGGGCGCGACCATGTACTCCATGATCTCGTAATGGCGCAGGCCCTTCTGGAAGTCCTGCAACTGGCGCACCAGGTAACCGGCGGGCTTGCCGGCGAGGCGCGGGTTGAAGCCGTTGTCGCCACCCTCGCCGTGCGGGCCATGACAGCTGGTGCACGCGGCGATCCGCTGCTGCAGGGTGTCGGGCACGGCGGGCGATTCCTGTGCCTGGGCGGCACACGCCCAGGCACACGCGGCCAGCACGATCCATCCGAACGAACGTCGCATCGCCTGCTCCCCTGGGTTCCGCCTTGGGTGTTCACCCGAGTATAGCCACACAGTGCACGGGCGCTGGGCTACCATCGGCCGGACACCCGGGGGGAGAGACCTTATGCCGCAGCACCGCCACGCGCTCGCCGTTGCGCTCGCGCTCACGCTTCTTCCGGTCGCCGCGCAGGCGCGCGACCCCGGCGAAGACGATGCCTACGCCTCGATCGCCACACTGAATCAGGCCTACGCGCGGGGCGAGCTCACCCCCACCGGCATGACCCAGCTGTTCCTCGACCGCATCGCGCGGATCGACAAGGCCGGCCCGAAGATCAACGCGGTGCTGGAAACCAATCCCGATGCGCTGGCGATCGCCGGCAAGGCCAGGGGTGGCAAGGGTCCCCTCGCCGGCATCCCGATCCTGCTGAAGGACAACATCGACACCGGCGACCGCATGCAGACCACCGCGGGCTCCCTTGCCCTGGCGGGCTCCACGGCGCCGAAGGACTCCACGGTCGCCGCGAAGCTGCGCAAGGCCGGCGCCGTGATCCTGGGCAAGGCCAACCTCAGCGAGTGGGCGAACATCCGCTCCAACCACGCGACGAGCGGCTGGACCGGCCGCGCCGGCCTCACCCTCAACCCGTATGTGCTCGACCGCAATGCCTGCGGCTCCAGTGCCGGCTCCGGTTCCGCGGTGGCCGCCGGCCTTGCGACCGTGGCGATCGGCAGCGAGACCGATGGCTCGATCATCTGCCCTGCCTCCATGACCGGCCTCGTCGGCATCAAGCCGACCGTCGGCCTGGTCAGCCGCACCGGCATCATCCCCATCTCGCACAGCCAGGACACCGCCGGGCCGATGGCGCGCAGCGTCGCCGACGCAGCAGCCGTGCTCAGCGCGATCGCGGGCAGCGATCCCTCCGACGTCGCGACGAAGGACGCCGACAAGCACGCCACGGACTACACGAAGTTCCTCGACCCGAACGCGCTGCGCGGCAAGCGCATCGGCGTGGCGCGACAGCTCGCCGGCATCGAACCCAACGCCGATGCGGCGCTGGAGAAGACGATCGCGCTGCTGAAAGCCCAGGGCGCCACGGTGGTCGATAACGTGGAGATCCCGCACCTCAAGGAGCTCAGCGAAAACGAGCTCGACGTGATGCTCTACGAGTTCAAGCACGACATCGCCGCCTATCTCGCGACGCGCCCGAACCAGCCGATGAAGACACTCGCCGACCTCATCGCGTTCAACGATGCGCACAAGGACCAGGAGATGCCGTGGTTCGGCCAGGAGCTCTTCCTGATGGCCGAGCAGAAAGGCGGGCTGGACGATCCGAAGTACAAGACCATCGTCGAGAAGAACAAGCGCCTCGCCGGCCCCGAAGGCATCGATGCCGCGCTGGCGAAGGATCACCTCGATGCGTTGCTGGCCCCGAGCTGGGGCCCGGCCTTCGTCAACGACCTGGTACTCGGCGACCACGTGGTCAGCGGCGACCCGACCGTCGGCGGCGTCTCGGCACCGGCCGCCATCGCCGGCTACCCGTCGATCACCCTCCCCGTCGATTTCGCCCACGAGCTGCCGGTGGGCGTGGTGTTCTTCGGCGCGAAGTGGAGTGAGCCGACGTTGATCGGCATCGCGTACGGCGTAGAGCAAAAAGCCAATGCCTTCCGCCGACCGAAGTTCCTGCCGACGCTGCCGGTGAACTGAGGTGGGCCCATCGCGCGCAAGCACGCTCCCACAATCAGGCGATGTACAGATGGAAGCGACAACCCTGTGGAAGCGCGCTTGCGCGCGATGCGGTAACACCATAACGAAAAAGCCCCGGTCAATGCCGGGGCTTTTTCATTACATCGCAGCGTACTCGCGAACAATTGGCGCCAGCTTTGGATCTTCCAGAGCCATCGCCAGGGTCGCGCGGACCAGGCCGGCCTTGTTGCCGCAGTCGAAGCGCGTGCCTTCGAACTTGTACGACAGCACCTGGCCCTTGTCCTTCAGCAGGTTCTCGATCGCGTCGGTCAGCTGGATCTCACCGCCCGCACCGGCGCGCGTCCGCTCCAGGAAACCGAAGATCTCGCGCGGCAGCACGTAGCGGCCGACCACGGCGAGGTTCGACGGCGCATCGGCCGGCTTCGGCTTCTCGACCATGTGCTCGATGCGGCCAGCGCGGTCGCTGATCTCTTCGCTGAGCTTCACCACGCCGTACTTGTCGGTGTCCTTCTCGGGCACTTCTTCCACGGCGATGACGCCCGCGTGCTGCTTGTAAGCCAGGTCCGACATCTGGCCCAGGGCGCCACGGCCCTTCGTCCAGATAAGGTCATCCGGCAGCATCACGCCGAAATACTCTTCGTTGACCACCGCCTTCGCGCGCAGCACCGCATCGCCCAGGCCCAGCGCTTCCGGCTGGGTCACGAAGACGCAGCGGACGCGGGGCGGCAGGATGCCACGCAGGATGCCGAGCAGCTCTTCCTTGTTCTTCTCCGCGAGCTTTTCTTCCAGCTCGTACGCCTTGTCGAAGTAATCGGCGATGGCGTGCTTGTAGCGGTTGGTGACGAACACCAGCGTGTCGGCTCCAGCATCGACGGCCTCGTCCACGGCGTACTGGATGAGCGGGCGGTCGAGTACCGGGAGCATCTCCTTGGCTACCACCTTGGTCGCAGGAAGGAAGCGCGTACCGAGGCCAGCCACCGGAAATACTACCGTGCGCAGGGGTTGGGTCATGCGATGTCTCCACTTTCGTTACGGCGAAGCGGCAGCACGTTGCCCATCTGCGGCTCGCTCCAGCGGAACGAAGGCAACAGCTGGGACACGCACCGACGCAGGGTTTCTTCATCAAACGCCCATACGGCCTCTTCGGCACGGGCGAGCTGCGTTTGCAGCAGGTCCCACGACACCTGGCGGTGCTGGGCCTGGAAGATCTTGGCGTGGGTGGTGCTGGTGTAGTTCTCGAGCGGATGGAACAGCTCTTCGAACAGCTTCTCGCCTGAACGCAGGCCCGTATACACAATCTGGATATCCGACCCGGGGCGTTTGCCGGCCAGGCGGATCATCTGCTCCGCAAGGTCGCGGATCTTCACCGGATCGCCCATGTCGAGCGCGAAGATCTCACCGCCCTTGCCCAGCGTGGCCGCCTGCAGGATCAGCTGGCAGGCCTCGGGAATCGTCATGAAGTAGCGCGATATCTCCGGGTGGGTGATGGTGACGGGACCGCCCTGGCGGATCTGGCGACGGAACAGCGGCACGACCGAGCCGGCCGAGTCCAGAACGTTACCGAAGCGCACGGTGATAAAACGTGTCGCCGTATGCGCTGCGAGGTTCTGGCACCAGATCTCCGCCATGCGCTTGCATGCGCCCATCACCGAGGTCGGGTTGACCGCCTTGTCGGTGGAAATCAGGACGAAGGCCTCCGCCCCGCAACGCACCGCCGCGTCGGCGACCACGCGGGTGCCGAGCACGTTGTTGCGGAACGCTTCGCGCAGCTGGCCCTGCAGCATGGGCACGTGCTTGTACGCCGCGGCGTGGAACACGATCTGCGGCTGGGTTTCCTCGAACAGCCGGTTCACCGCCACCGATTCGCGGGCGTCGGTAAGCACGCCGTTGAAGATGAGTTCGGGGTACGCCGACGTGAGCTCCTGGCCGATCCGGTACAGGTTGTACTCGGACATCTCGACCACGGTGAGCGACGCGGCGCCGAGACGGGCCACCTGGCGGCACAGTTCCGAGCCGATCGAACCGCCACCCCCGGTCACCAGGACGCGGCGTCCGCTGATGGTTTCACGGATGGCCGTCCAGTCGAGTTCCACGGCATCGCGGCCGAGCAGGTCCTCGATCGCGACTTCCTTGATCTCGTTGAACTGCGCACGCCCCGCGACCACGTCTTCAAGACGCGGCACCGTGCGGAACGGCAAGCCGGTGCTTTCGCAGAACGCGACGATCCGGCGCATCTGCGCCGTGGTGGCACCGGGGACGGCGATGAGCAGCATCTGCACCGCGACGGCGCGGGAAAGCTCGGCCAGCTGGTCGACGGTGCCCAGCACCGGGACGCCGCCGATCTGCGCGCCGCGCAGGGCGAGGTTATCGTCGACGAAGCCGATGACGCTGTAGCGGCTGTCACGGCGCAGGTCGCGCGCCAGCGCGTCGCCGGCACGGTCGGCGCCGACGATCAGCACGCGCTTGGTCGGCACAGACTGGAACAGGTCGATGCGGCTGTCTTTCCAGAAGCGGTAGCTGAGCCGGGGCAACCCGAGCAGCACCACCAGCACCACCGGGTAGACCAGCAGGACCGAACGCGGCACGCCGTCGAGGCGCGCGTACATCACCATGGCCAGGCCGATGATCAGCGAACCGATCACCGTGGCCTTGATGATGTTCCAGAGATCAGGGAGGCTGGCGAAGCGCCACACGCCCTTGTACAGGCCCGTCCAGTTGAAGACCGCACCCTGCACCAGCAGGACCAGCGGGAATTCCATGGGCAGGTAGGACACGGGGGCGGAATCGGGCATCAGCGCATAGCGCAGCGATTTCGCGATCCACCAGGCAAAAGCCGCCATCGCCAGGTCGTGAGCCACGACGGCGGTGCGGGGGTGGATGATGCCAATGAACTTACGCAGAAACATGTCGCTCCCTTCGACGCAAGCACGACCGCTTGCCAGTACGCCAGACCGCTGCCCCCAACAGGTAGGTCAGCCCGCAACACACGGGCGCCACCGCCGGATGGCGGAGCGCGATCCATGCGCCGGGCACACAAATGGCGAGGTTCCATACCAGATAGCCCCCTGCTACCCGCGTATGGCTTAGCCCCCGCCTTACGAGCCATTGATATAAGTGCTCGCGGTGTGGAGTGTACCAGCGCGCACCGCGCAGAATTCGCACGAGCAGCGTCAAGGTCGCGTCGACGACGAAGGCCGACGACAGGATCAGTTCAGGCCAAAGCAGGTCGGTTCGCCACGCCCAGAGTATCGCCGTGAGGGCAAAAACGATGAATCCGACCGTGGCGCTGCCCACGTCGCCCATGAAAATGCGGGCCGGGGAGCGGTTGAAATACCAGAAGCCGACCGCCGCCAGGTCGAGGCAGGCGGCCGCGATGCCGATCCCGAACGCCCCTGCTTCCACCGCGATGAGGGCCGTCGCGGCGCCGAACACGATGGCCTGGAGCGCGGCGATGCCGTCGATGCCATCCATGAAGTTGTGCAGGTTGATGCACCAAACGCCCGCAAGGACCAGCGGTACGGCCCACCACAGGCTGGACGTCTGGCCGGCCACCGCCAGGCAGAACAGCGCGGTGGCGATCAGCTGGATCGCCAGCCGCGGCCGGATCGGCAGGGAGCCGTGGTCGTCCAGCCAGCCGATGGCGGCGATGGCGATGACCCCCACGGTGAAGGCCCCGACCACCACCGCGCCCGGTGATGGCGGGAGCAGCAGCATGGCGGCCGGCATGCCGACCAGTACGCCGAGGACGATGCCGATCCCGCCACCCCGAGGGGTCGGGATGCTGTGCGAGCGGCGCTGGCCCGGGGCATCCAGCATGCCCCTGCGGTGAGCGTAGGCGATGGCCGCGCGGACGCTCGCGAAGGAGACCAGGAACGAAGCCACGAGGCAGCCGAGGGCGAGAGCGACCGGGCTGGGCAAGGTCGGACTCATTCGTTGGCGACACCGTGGATGGGACGCACGGTGCCCCAGTTCTTGCAGCTCGGGCACTGCCAGTGATGGGCCTTGGCACCGAAGCCGCAGCGGCTGCAACGGTACATCGCCTGCCCTTCGAGCAGCTTGCGGGTCAGGTCGCGCAGGATCAGGTAGTTCTCGCGCGCCTCGCCGGAGACCTTGTCCATCGTGGCATCGATGAGGGCCATGAGGCCACGCACCGACGGCCGCTTGCGCAGCTGGCCGGTGAGGAAATCGATCGCGGTACGTTCGCCATCGCGGCCTTCGTAAAGGCGGGTCAGCGCCAGCACCGGGGAAATGCCGTGGTACCGGCCCATGATCTCGCGAAGGAAGGCTTCGGCGCGATCCATCTGCTGGGAGCGGGCGTAGCAGTGAAGGAGCGGCGGCAGGATCTCGGGCACGAAGGCGATATCCGCCGCGATCGCGGCTTCGTACGACGCGATGGCCGCCGGCATGTCGTCTTCTTCCGACGACAGGCGCCCCGCGATCATGTGCGCGCGCACGCAATCGGTCTGGCACGCGAACGCTTCGCCGATGTACTCACGCGCCTCGGTGCGCGCGCCATGCTGCCGGGATTGTTCGGCCAGCTCGCAGTAGAACTGCGCGATCATCGCCGACTCGTCTTCGCTGGTCATGGCCTCCAGCCGGCGGGCGTGGTCGATGGCCTTGTGCCATTCGCGTTCGTGCTGGTAGATCGCGATGAGGTGGCGCAATGCCGACGGCGCCAGCGCATCCATGGCGACCAGGTCGGAGAACAGGGTTTCCGCGCGATCGAGCAGGCCCGCGCGCATGTAGTCCTCGCCCAGTTCCAGGAGCGCCACGGTCTTCATTTCGTCGGAAAGGCCCTGGCGCGATACCAGGTGCTGGTGCAAGCGGATCGCGCGATCCACCTCGCCGCGCTTGCGGAACAGGTTGCCCAGTGCGAGGTGGGTCTCGACCGTATCGCGGTTGTACTCGGCCAGGCGCAGGAAGACCTCCAGAGCCTTGTCCTGCTCCTCGTTGAGCAGGTAGTTCAGGCCACGGAAGTAATCGGACGATAGCTCGTTGACCCTGGCTCCCGAGCGCTTGGCATCGGTGCGTCGGGCGATCCACCAGCCGCACGCGAAGGCGATGGGGGGTACGAGCGCCAGCAACCAGATCGGGTTCATGCGGGCTTCGCGCTAGCTACCTTGCTGCCGCGGAGGGCCCGCCGGCGCTTGCGCTGGTGGGCGAACGAGGTGCCCACCCAGGCGGTGAGGCCACCAAGGACCCACCCAGCCAGCAGGAAGGCGAGCATGGTGCCGCCCTTGGGCAGCGACGCCCGGGCGAACCCGAAATCGAAGGGCACCAGGTCGGCGTTGAGCGCACCGAAGACGACCCCGGCGGCAACGAACAACAGCATGAAAAGTATGGCGATCAGACGCATCCGGCGACTGTACCTGAATCGTGATTGGGTTGGGCGGAACGGTTTGGAATTTGTACAGTTTTCGGGGGTAAAGGTTGCGCGATTCCCCAGCGCCAGGCCAAAAAAAACGCCGCTTAGGAAGCGGCGTCTTCGAGGGCGAGGTTCACGCGTTCGCGTAGTTCCTTGCCCGGCTTGAAATGCGGCACGTGCTTGCCCGGCAGGGCCACTGCCTCGCCGGTCTTGGGGTTGCGCCCCATGCGCGGCGGACGGAAGTGCAGCGCGAAGCTGCCGAAGCCGCGGATCTCGATGCGCTCGCCCGTGGAGAGGGCATGGCTCATCTGTTCGAGCACGCTCTTGACGGCAAGTTCCACATCGCTGAAGGCAAGGTGGGTCTGGCGCCGCGCCAGCGCCTCGATCAGTTCCGACTTGGTCATGGGTCCCCTGGTTCTTCGATAAAGCTGACGCAAACAACAGGTTACAACAAAAACGAGGGGCGGGTTCGCCGCCCCTCGCTCCGACTTTAGTCGGCCTTGTTCATCTGCTCCTTGAGGAGCGCGCCGAGCTTCGTCGTGCCACCGGCAGCGGACTGGTAGTCGGCCATGGTGTCGGCCAGCTCTTCCTCGTCCTTCGCGCGGATCGACAGCTGCAGCTGGCGGCCCTTGCGATCCATGCCCGTGAACTTCGCTTCGACAGCGTCGCCCACCTTCAGGTACTGCGTGGCGTCTTCCACGCGCTCCTTGGCGATGTCGTTGGCACGGATGTAGCCCTCGACGCCTTCGCCCAGGTCAACCAGCGCACCCTTGGCGTCCACTTCCTTGACCGTACCGGTCAGGACCGTGCCGCGCGGGTTCGTGGCCATGAACTGACCGAACGGATCCTGCTCCATCTGCTTGATGCCAAGCGAGATGCGCTCACGCTCCGGATCCACGGCGAGCACCACGGCTTCGACTTCGTCGCCCTTCTTGAAGTTGCGGACGAGGTCTTCACCCGAGGCCTGCCACGAGATGTCGGACAGGTGGACGAGACCGTCGATGCCGCCTTCGAGACCGATGAAGATGCCGAAGTCGGTGATCGACTTGATCTGGCCGGAGACCTTGTCGCCCTTCTTGTGCATGGCGGCGAAAGCTTCCCACGGGTTCGAGCGGGTCTGCTTGATACCCAGCGAGATGCGGCGACGCTCTTCATCCACGTCCAGGACCATGACCTCGGTCTCGTCACCGACCTGAACCACCTTGGCCGGGTTGACGTTCTTGTTGGTCCAATCCATTTCGGAGACGTGCACCAGGCCTTCCACGCCCGGCTCGATCTCGACGAAGCAACCGTAATCGGTCACGTTCGAAACCTTGCCGAACAGGCGGCTGCCGACCGGGTAACGGCGGGCAATGGCAACCCACGGATCGTCGCCGAGCTGCTTCAGGCCGAGCGAGACGCGGTTGCGCTCGCGGTCGTACTTCAGCACGCGGACGTCGAGCTCGTCGCCGACGTTGACGACTTCCGACGGGTGACGGACGCGCTTCCACGCCATGTCGGTGATGTGCAGCAGGCCATCGATGCCGCCGAGGTCGACGAACGCGCCGTAATCGGTGAGGTTCTTGACCACACCCTTGACGACCGCGCCCTCGGTGAGGCGCTCGAGCAGCTTCTCGCGCTCTTCGGAGAACTCGGTCTCGACGACGGCGCGGCGGCTGACGACCACGTTGTTACGCTTGCGGTCGAGCTTGATGATCTTGAACTCGAGGTCCTTGCCCTCGAGGTAGACCGGGTCACGGACCGGACGCACGTCGACGAGGGAGCCCGGCAGGAACGCGCGGACATCCTTGATATCGACGGTGAAGCCGCCCTTGACCTTGCCGGAGATCTTGCCGGTGATGGTCTCTTCCTTGTCGAACGCCTGCTCGAGGTCGTCCCACACCATCGAACGCTTGGCCTTCTCGCGCGAGAGCTTGGTTTCGCCGAAGCCGTCTTCGAGCGCGTCGAGCGCGACCTTGACTTCGTCACCAACCTCTACTTCGAGGGCGCCGTTCTCGTCCTTGAACTGCTCGATCGGAACAATGCCTTCGCTCTTGAGGCCAGCGTTGATCACCACGACGTCGTTGCGGATTTCCACAACGATACCGGTGACGATCGAGCCGGGCTTCAGCTTCGAAATAGCCTGCTGGCTTTGTTCAAACAGTTCGGCAAAACTTTCAGTCATGTTGATTCCAGGGTTATGAAAGGCCGTACCCGGCGCAGGCGATCATCACTGACGCGAGCGGACGGGGGACCCACCGGTTGTGGGTGCTTACGGAGGGGCTCACATACATGGCGCCCCCGGGCACCGTTGCCAATAACCCACGCGCAACTGCGTGGGCGATGTGCCGAATGCGCCCTTACGGACGCACTACAGCGAATACTTTTGCCACCACCGCGTCGATGGGCATGCCGGTCGTATCGATGACGACGGCGCCCTCGGCGGGCTTCAACGGGGCGACGGGCCGTGACGCATCTCGCTCGTCACGTGCCTCGATTTCCCGTTGCAGGCCTGCAAGTGTAACGCTCAGCCCCTTATCCTTCAACTGCTTATAGCGCCTTTTCGCGCGCTCGGCCGCGCTGGCGGTCAGGAAGACCTTGAAGGCGGCGTCCGGGAAAATCACCGTACCCATGTCCCGGCCGTCGGCGACGAGGCCCGGGGCCTTGCGGAACGCCAGCTGGACGTCGACCAGGGCCTGGCGGACCGTGGGGAACACGGCGACCGCCGAGGCTGCCGCCCCTGCCGTTTCCGTGCGCAGTTCGTCGGTGGCATCGTGGCCATTGACCAGGACGTGGGTCTCACCGCCGTCGGGACTGGCCTGGAAGCGGATCCTGAGGTGCTGGGCGCAGCGGGTCACCGCGGCCTCGTCGGAGAGGTCGATGCCCTCGGCGCCGGCGGCATAACCCACGGCGCGGTACAGGGCGCCCGAATCGAGCATGCGCCAGCCCAGCTTCTCCGCGACCAGGCGGCTGATGGTGCCCTTGCCGGAGCCCGAGGGGCCGTCGATGGTGAGGACGGGGACGGGCGTGGGGGCCATGGGATACCTCGGTCGCGAAACCCGCATGATACAGCGAGCCGCCGGGCGAGGCCTCCTGATGGACAGCTACCGGCACGCATGCTACAAGCCCCCCAACCTTCCCGCACCACGCCAGCGCGCAAGCATGCAAGACGATCTCCGCAGCCAGTTCGAACAGGCGTCGCTGGACATCACCCGGCTCGGGCACCGGCCGGACAACGATACGCTGCTGCGCATCTATGCCCTCTACAAGCAGGGCTTGGAGGGTGACGTCCGCGGCGAGAAGCCCGGCTTCTTCGATTTCGTGGGTACCGCCAAGTACGAGGCCTGGGCCAAGCTCAGCGGCACCCCGCGCGAGCAGGCGATGCGGGATTACATCTCGCTGGTGCGGGAGCTCGGCGGCTAGTCGACCCCGAAGCTCTTGTGGGAGCGCGCTTGCGCGCGATGGATCTTGCGGTACGCCCTATCGCGCGCAAGCGCGCTCCCACAGATCCCCAACTTATTTCGCCGTTATCCACGCCGCGACGGTCAGTTCGCCCATCAGCTCGGCCATGGGCACCCTGCCCCCTTCCCGCTTGCCACTGCCCAGCAGGCTGGTCCACTTGCCCGCGGGGAGCTCGAGTGACGTCCCTTCCCAGTGATCCGCGGGGATCGCCGGTGCCGACAGCCCGGCCAGCCAGGGCGCCAGGTGACGCCCCACGGCCACCACCAGCCGCTGGCCGCGGTGTTCGCGGGTGAAGGCAAGCACCTTGTCCGCCGCCGGGCCGGCCACTTCGAGCGGACGGTAGGTGCCGCGCGAGAACAGCTCGGGGTGCCCCTTGCGGGCGCACAGCAGGCGCACGATGACGGACTGCTTCAAGGCACCATCGCGCCACGCGCACAGCGCTTCCACCGGTGACGGCTCGCGCTCCAGCGACGCCGAGCGGGCCAGGAAATCGACCGGCCGCCGGTTATCCGGATCCACGAGGCTGAAATCCCAGTACTCCGTGCCCTGGTAAAGATCCGGGACGCCGGGCGTCGTCAGGCGCAACACCGTCTGGGCGAGGCCGTTGGCCGCGCCGGGCGTGGCGATGTATTCGGCGAAGGCGTGCAGTTCCCCGGCCGCGCCGCCGGATAGCATCGCCCTGAGGAAATCCTCACAAGCGTCTTCATAGGGCTCGTTGGGCGAGGTCCAGCGCGTCCAGCGTTTCGCCTCGCGCAGCGCCTTGCGCTGCCATGCCGCGATCCGGGTGGCGAAAAGCTCGATGCCTTCCTCGTCATCCGGGGCAAGACCCAGCGGCCACGCGCCGACGAGCATCTGGTAAAGCATCACCTCGTCCGATGCCGAGGGCGCCATGCGCCCGTCGGCACGCTGGCGTAGACCGGCGTGCCGGGTCCGCCAGCGCTCCACGGTGATCACCCAGCGCTCCGCGACCTCGGATAGCACGGCGAGCCTGGCCCGCAGGTCCTCGCCGCGCTTGTGGTCGTGGGTCGCCGTGGCGAGCAAGGTGTGCGGCAGGTTCGCGTGGCGCTCGGCGCAACGGGCGTGGAAATCCCCCGGCGGAAGAGCCAGCCGCGCGGCATCCACGCCCACCTCGTTACGCGAGAGCAGGCGTCCGTAGCGGTAACCCGCCGTATCCTCCACCGCTTTCGCCGCCACGGGCGAGGTGGCTTGCTGGAACGATGCGATCGCACGCTCGCGGGCACGGCGCACCGGCCCGGGCGGCAAGGCACGCGGCGCTTCGCCACCCAGCCAGCGCGCGACCAGGTGCAACAGTTCCACGTCCTCGACGCGGAGGGTGCGCATGGCCCCCTCCACCGCGCGTGCGAACACCGCCTCGTCGAACGCATCGCGGCCGGCACCACCCGCATACGTGCGGTACACCGGGAAGTGCACGAGCAACTCGCCCAGCACGCGGCGGATCGCCGCCTGCGAGACATCGCGCGTCGCCACGTCGGCGCGGGCCGCGGCGAACAGGGCGCGCGCCGTGCGATCCAGCTCGGCCTCGAAGCTATCCACCAGGATCTGCCGGCGCGCCCGCACCGCCTGGGTCGCGAAATCGGCGGCATCGCCGGTGAGCCGCCGCCACAGGTCCGTCAGCGGTGCTTCGCCGCGCTCGTCGTGCAGCACGGCCGATACCTGGTCCATGAACTCGTAGCCCGTCGTACCGTCCGTGCGCCAGTCCAGTCGCAGCGCTTCATCCTCCGCCAGGATCTTCTCCACGACGAGGTACGCGGCATCGCGTGGCGCACCCGGCGGCCGCTGCGTGCGCAGCCGCTCCAGACGGTGGCGCAACTGCCGGCAATAGCGGCGCGGATCGGCCAGGCCATCGACGTGGTCACAGCGCACGCCATCGATCAGGCCCTCGGCGTACAGGCGGAAGATCGTGCGATGCGTATCCTCGAACACCACCGTGCGCTCGATGCGCAGGCCGGCGAGTTCGTTGATGTCGAAGAAGCGCCGGTAGTTGACCATATCGCTCGCGAGCTTCCAGAACGCGAGGCGATAGTTCTGTTTCTCGATGAGCGCGTGCAGGCGCGCCCTGCCCGCTTCGTCCTTCGGATCGTGCGTGCGCTCCGCATCGTCAGCCAGCTGCGAGGATGTCGCTGGCGATAACGGCAGGTAATCGTCGTAAAGCCGCAGCACCCATTCGCCGCGGCGCTTGCCCAGCCGCAGGTGGCCTTCGCGCAGCACCAGGTCATAACCATCGCCAAGGATCGGCAGCAGTACCCGTCCGCGCACGAGCGGGTCCGGTGCAAGCCAGTCGATGTCGAAATACCCGGCGTAACGGCTCTCCCGTCCGTGCCGGAGCACATCCATCCACCACGCGTTCTCGCTACCCACGCCCATGTGGTTCGGCACGATATCGACGACGAGCCCCATGCCGTGTTCGCGCAGCGCGGCCACCAGCCGGCGTAGCGCGGGTTCACCGCCGATCTCCGGGTTGACCTCGTGGCAATCGACGACGTCGTAACCGTGGGTCGAGCCACGGCGCGCACGCAGGATCGGCGACGCATACAGGTGGCTGATGCCCATGCGCGCGTAGTACCCGACCACCGCCACGGCGTCGTCGAGCGTGAAGCCCGCATGGAACTGGAGGCGCGCCAGCGCGCGGGGTGGACTCACGTGCGGTTCCGGTTCCGGGTCTGGTCGATCGCTGCGCTGACCGCATGCGCGATGGGGCCGTCGAACAGCCGCGCCGACGAATCCGGCATGCGCCGCCGCCAGTTCGGGTGCACCGCATCGGTCGGCCCGGGCAGGTTCGGCTGCTCGTGAAGGCCGAGCACATCCTCCACCGGGAAAATGGCGATCGGCGCGGGGGCCTGCGCCACGTGCTTTGCCGCGGCCACGACCACCGGCGAGATGTCGTCCGGCGCGGGGGGCGATTCCTCGTTGTATGCCGAGTTCGATGCGTACATCGCGCTCCACAGGCGGTGCCGGTCGTCTTCGCGCTGGGCCGCTTCATCCACGGCGGGATCGTTCAGCCCGGTGCGCTTGCGCCACTCGATGTCACGGCCACTCCACCAACCGGCGACGGTGGGCACATCGTGCGTGCTCGTCGTCGCCATCGCGTTGTCGGACCACTCGCTCGGCGCGACGAAGCCGCCATCGGAGGCGCGCTCGAACCACAGCACGCGGATGCCCAGCACGTTCTTCCCGCCGATCGCCTGGCGGAAGTCGGACGGCACCGTGCCGAGGTCCTCGCCGATGATGACCGCGCGGTGCATGTGGCTTTCCAGGGCGATAAGACGCAGCAGGTCCTGCATCGGATAGCGCACGTAGGCGCCTTCGGTCGCGCCCGCGCCGTGCGGGACCATCCACAACCGCTTCAGGCCGAGGATATGGTCGATACGTACGCCGCCCGCATAGGCCAGCGCCGCGCGCAGCATGCCGATGAAGCCACGGAATCCGGTCTCGCGCAGGCCACGCGGCGAGAAGGTCGTCAGGCCCCAGTCCTGGCCCAGGCGGTTCAATGCATCCGGCGGCGCGCCGACCGAAAGGCCCTTGAGCACTTCGGCCTGGTGCGCCCAGGCATGGCTGCCACCCGAATCGGCGCCGACGGCAAGGTCGGCGATGAGGCCGATCTTCATGCCCGCATCGCGCGCGGCCTGCTGCGCTGCGGAAAGACCCTGCGCCGCGAGCCACTGTAGCCATGCATGGAAGCCGACTTCGCGTGCGTGCTCACGGGCGAAGGCGGCGACTTCGGGGCTCGCGGGATCGTGGAAACCTTCCGGCCAGCCCTGCCAGCCGCCGGGACGGCCATGCGCGGTGAAGTCCGCATGCAGCGCTTCGAACCGTGCATGCCGCTCCAGCGGTTCGCCCTGCTCACGGCGGAACGTGGCGAAGCGATCGGCGTGGGCAAGGTCGACCGACGCCCACTCGTAGACCGAGCGCAGGATGGTCATGCGTGCACGGGCGGCGCGTGGCCAGTCGATCAGTTCCAGCCACTCCAGCTCGGCCAGCTCCTGGCGCAGGTTGTGCGTATCGATGACCGCGCGCACGGTGGGCTCCCCGCTGGTCTGCGCGGGGTCGATGTAAAGGCCGTTGAGGAACAGCCGGCTGGAAGGCGCATACGGGCTGTAGCGCTCGGGCGCCGCGGCGAACAAGGCATGGACCGGGCTGATCGCCAGCGCATCCGCGCCCTTCTCCGCTGCGGCGCGCGCGCATATCGACAAGGCGGTGAAGTCGCCGATGCCGCCGTCGCCCGGCCGCCGCAGTCCCGACACCTGCACGGCCATGCCCCAGGGCCGGCGCGCGCCCTGCACATCGCCTACGCCGAAGGCGCGCGGTGGTGCGACGGCGACGACCACTTCGGCATCGTCGACGAAGAGCGTGTAGTAGCCAGGCTCGGCCTGGGCAGGTAGCCGGGATTCGCCGGAGGGCAGCTCGCCCTCGCCGACGAGTACGTCACCGCTGCCCAGCAGCTTCCACACCCGGCCGCGCGACGCGGCGGGTACCTCGATCGGTGCACCGACGTCCGCGGTGATCATGCGCGGCAGTACCGCGCCCACGCGCTCCTGCTCCAGCCGCTGCAGGCTGTCTTCCACATCGCCGGCCGTGTCGGCCGGCAGGCCCAGCGCACGCAGTACCGCACGCAACGTATCGGCGGGCACAACCTGGGGACGATCCAGCGCGTCGCGCCAGTGCACATCGACGCCAGCCTGTTCCGCCAGCAGTGCGAGACGATCGTCGAGGGGGGCGTTCACGGTCAGGACTCCAGGCAGGCAAGGGCGCGTCGTGCGGGCAACAGCCCGCGCGAAAGGGATGCGATATCGGCGGCGTCGCCGTGGAGCCACGCCGCCGCTGGGGAAGGAGGCCGGTCGATCGGCGCATCGCCGTCACCGACATTCACGAACAGGGTGAGCGTACCGCCGCCGAGGGCCCAGGACGCCACGAACGCCCGTTCGCCCACCGCGTGCGCAGCCTTGCTGGCCGCCGTGTCGATATGCGGCGCCACGTGCTTCGCGCGCAGCGTGAGCAGGCGCTGGATGAGGGCGTGCCGGGCTTCGCCTGCTTCGGGGTCGGGCCGGGGCACCGACCGCCGGAAGGTCTGCTCGTCGCCGGGATCGGGGATGGCATCGCCGCTGAAGTGGGTAAAGGCGGCGAACTCCTTGCGCCGCCCCTCGCGCACCGCCGTGCGCAACGCCTCGTCCGGGAAATCGGTGAAGTACTGGAACGGCGTCCGGCTGCCCCACTCTTCGCCCATGAACAGCATCGGCACGAAGGGGCTGAGCAACAGCAGGACGAGCGCGGCCTCGATGATCTCCGGCTCGACGAGCGTGGTCAGCCGGTCGCCGAACGCACGGTTGCCGACCTGGTCGTGGTTCTGCAGGAAGTTGACGAAGCGCGAGGGCGGCAGGTGCGCGCTCGATTCGCCACGGCGCCGCTCGCCGAACTTCTCGCCCTGGAATGCGAAGCCTTCGCGCAACACGCGCAGGAGCTTCTCCATCGGCGCGTCGGCGTAAGGCGCGTAATAGCCCTCTCGCTCGCCAGTCAGGAGCACGTGCAGCGCATTGTGGAAATCATCGTTCCACTGGGCATCGAAGCGGCCGCGGCCGAGCAGGTTGGCCTGGTTGGCCTCGTTCTCCAGCACCAGGTGGACCTGGCGGCGTGAACCCACGGCGGCATGCACGCGCGCCGCCAGCGCCGAGAGCCAGCCGGGATTCGCGATGGCATGCACCGCATCGAAGCGCAGGCCATCGACCTGGAACTCCTCGATCCAGTACAGCGCATTGTGGACGAAGAAGTCGCCGACCTGCGGCGTGGAAACGGCCATCGCCGAACCCCAGGGCGTATCGGCCTCGCCATCGAAGAAGCCCGACGCGTACGCATGCAGGTAGCTGCCCTCGGGGCCGAAGTGGTTGTACACCACGTCGAGGAACACCATCAGGCCATGGCCATGCGCGGCATCGATCAATGCCTTCAGCTCATCCGGCGTGCCATACGCCGCCGCGGGCGCATACGGGAGCACACCGTCGTAACCCCAGTTGCGCGACCCGGCGAACTCGGCGATCGGCATCAGCTCGACGGCGGTGATCCCGAGCGCGGCCAGTTGCGGCAGGATGCGCTCCACGGCGGCGAAACCGCCGAGCGCGCCCACGTGCAGCTCGTACAACACCACGTCGTGCCACGGCCGGCCCTGCCATGCCGCGTTCTGCCACGCGTACGCCGACGGGTCCACGACGAGGCTGTACCCATGCACATCACCATCGAGCTGCCGGCGCGACGCCGGATCGGGCACGGCGAGGTCCTCGCCGATCCGGAACCGGTACGCGCACCCCGCGCCGCGCGGGCAGATGCATTCGAACCAGCCATCATCGAGCGCGCGCATCTCGGCCGTATGGCCGTCCTGGCATTCCAGCGTCACGGTCTCGAGGTCCGGCGCCCACAGCCGGAAGCGCGTGCCTCCGTCGCCCAGGGGCCGCGCGCCGTAGGGCATGGCGTGGACGAACCGGGCGCTCATGGCGTTTCGACCCTCACCGTGGCGGCGAGCAAGACCACACTGCGGCCTTCGACCTCGATCGTGGGCTCGGTCCACGCGACCTCGCTGGCCGTAGGCTGCGCGCTGTCGCAGCGTCGGCGCCAGGCGACGGCCGGCTGCGGGAGGTGGAACACATGCATCTCGGGCGTCGCGTTGATCAGCAGCAGGGTCACGTCCGCGCGCTTCTCGGCATACGACTGCGCCCGGCGCAACGCCAGCAGGCGGCCTTCCGTATACCCCCAGGTTTCGAGGGTCATCTCCGCGCCGCTTTCATCGAACCACGCCACCTCGCGCACGCCCGGCAACACCTCGGTATCGCCACGGAGGAAATGCGCCGCGCGCAGCGTGGGGTGCTGCTCACGCAAGCGGGTCAGCCGGCCGACGAAGTCGGTCAGTTCCCTGCCCCGGTCCGACGTCGCGAGCTTCCAGTCGTACCAGGAGATCTCGTTGTCCTGGCAGTACGCGTTGTTGTTGCCGTCCTGGGTGCGCCCGAACTCGTCGCCGCCGAGCAGCATGGGCGTGCCATGCGAGAAGAACAGCGTGGAGAGCATGGCGCGCTTGACCCGGTCGCGGGCCAGGCGGATCGCCGGGTCTTCCGTCGGACCTTCCACGCCATAGTTATAGCTTTCGTTGTCGTTGCCGCCGTCGCGGTTGTCTTCACCGTTGGCCAGGTTGTGCTTGTCGTTGTAGCTGACCAGGTCCTCGAGCGTGAAACCATCGTGCGCGGTGAGGAAGTTCACCGACGCCCAGGGCTTGCGCCGCTGGTGGTCGAACAGTTCGCCCGAGCCCTGCAACCGCCCGGCAAGGATGCCGCGCATGTTCGAATCGCCCTTCCAGAACTTGCGCAGGTCATCGCGGAACTTGCCATTCCATTCCGCGAAACCCGGCGGGTGGTTGCCCAGCTGGTAGCCGCCCGGCCCGATATCCCATGGCTCGGAAATCAGCTTCACGTTGGCGAGGACCGGATCCTGGCGCATCGCGTCGAACAGGCCGCAGTTCGGATCGAAGCCGTTCTCCTCGCGCCCCAGGCTCACGCCCAGGTCGAAGCGGAACCCATCGACGTGGAAGGTATTCACCCAGTAACGAAGCGAGTCCATCACCAGCTGCAGCACCCGGGGGTGCGCGGTGTTCACGGTGTTGCCCGTGCCCGTGTCGTTGATGCAGTAACGCGGGTTATCCGGCATCAGCCGGTAATAGCTCTTGTTGTCGAGGCCGCGGAACGACATGGTCGTCCCCAGCTCGCTGCCTTCGCAGGTGTGGTTGTAGACCACGTCGAGGATCACTTCGATGCCGGCGGCATGCAGCGCCTGGACTGCGGCGCGGATCTCGTTGAGCGCGCCCTCGGCGAGGTACGCGGGCTCCGGGGCGAAGAACGCCAGGGTGTTGTAGCCCCAGTAGTTGCGCAGCTTCATCTCGGTGAGCCGGCGATCCTGCAGGAACGCGTGCACCGGCAGCAGTTCCACCGCGGTCACGCCGAGCTTCACCAGGTAGTCGATCACATACGGGTCGGCCAGCGCGATGAACGTACCCCGCTCGTGCTGGCGGATGCGTTTCAGGTTGCGGGTGAAGCCTTTCAGGTGGGTCTCGTACACCACCGTCTCGTTCCACGGCGTGTGCGGCCGGTTGCCCTGGGTCCAGTGCATGGGCTCATCCACGACCACGGCCTTGGGCATGGCGACCGCGCTGTCGCGGCGGTCGAACGACAGGTCGGCGCGCGGCGATGCCACGCGGTAACCATGCAGGGCATCCGACCAGCGGACCTGGCCGTGCAGCAGCCGCGCGTAAGGATCGAGCAGCAGCTTGTTCGGGTTGAAGCGGTGGCCCTCCTCCGGTGCGTACGGGCCGTGCGCGCGGAAGCCGTACAGCGTGCCGCCGCGTACGCGCGGGAGGTAGCCATGCCACACCTCATCGGTGCATTCGGGCAGGTCGTAGCGCGCGATCTCACGCTTGCCGGACGGATCGAACAGGCACAGTTCCATGCGTTCCGCGTGGGCGGAGAACACGGCGAAGTTCGTCCCCATGCCATCGCAGGTGGCGCCAAGCGGATAAGGCGATCCGGATTGCATGCGTTCGGGTAGTGCGGGCATCGCGTTCCTCGTCAGTCAGCCACGAACATCACGGTGGCAAGGGGTGGCAGGCTAAGGACCAGCGATTGGTCGAAGCCGTGCGCAGGCACGGCCTGGGCGTGGCGCTCGCCCTTGTTACCGATGCCCGAGCCGCCGTAGTCGGCCGCGTCGGTATTGATCGCTTCACGCCAGCGCCCACCCTCGGGCACGCCGATCCGGAAGCCATGGTGAACCGCGGGGGTCATGTTGCTCACCACGAGCACCGGCCGGCCGTCGGGGGCGAAGCGCAACCAGGCAAACACGCTCTGGTCCGCGTCGTCGCCGATCACCCAGCGGAAACCGCGCGGGTCGGTGTCCCATGCGTGCATGGCGGGCGTGGCGCCGAAGAACCGATTGAGGTCACGCACCAGCCGCTGCATGCCGAGGTGCAGCGGCGCGTCCAACAGTTCCCAGGCGATCTGCGCGTCGTGATTCCACTCGTGCGGCTGGGCGATCTCACCACCGGTGAACAGCAGCTTCTTGCCCGGATGGCCCCACATGAAACCGAAATAGGCGCGCAGGTTGGCAAAGCGCTGCCACTCGTCGCCGGGCATGCGCCCCAGCAACGAGCGCTTGCCGTGCACGACTTCGTCGTGGGACAGCGGCAACACGTACTTCTCGGAGTACGCGTAGATCATGCTGAAGGTCATCTCGCCATGGTGCCAGCGGCGATGGATCGGATCGCGCGACATGTACTCCAGCGAGTCGTGCATCCAGCCCATGTTCCACTTGAAGGTAAAACCCAGCCCGCCCTCGGCCACCGGCTTCGTGACGCCGGGCCACGCGGTGGATTCCTCGGCGATGGTCATGCAATCCGGGTGGCGTTCGGCGATCAGCTGGTTCACCCGGCGCAGGAACGCGATCGACTCGAGGTTCTCGCGGCCACCGTGGATGTTCGGCACCCACTCGCCGTGCTTGCGCGAGTAATCGCGATAAAGCATGGACGCCACCGCATCGACGCGCAGGCCATCGATGTGGAAGCGCTCCAGCCACGCCAGCGCGCTGGCGACCAGGAATGCCGATACCTCGTTCCGGCCGAGGTTGTAGATCAGGGTGTTCCAGTCCTGGTGGAAGCCTTCGCGCGGGTCCGCGTGCTCGTAGAGCGGCGTGCCGTCGAAGTGGGCCAGGCCGTGGATGTCCGTCGGGAAGTGCGCGGGGACCCAGTCGACGATGACGCCGATGCCCGCCTCGTGGCAGCGGTCGACGAAGCGCGCAAACGCCTCGGGTGTGCCGAACCGCGATGTCGGCGCGAACTGGCCGAGCGGCTGGTAGCCCCAGGAACCACCGAACGGGTGTTCGGACACCGGCAGCAATTCGATGTGCGAGAAGCCCATGCCTGCGACATACGGGATCAGGCGTTCGCCGATCTCGTCCCAGTGCAGGTCCGCGCCGTCGCGCCCACGCAGCCATGAACCAGGGTGCAGTTCGTAGATCGAGATGGGCGAGCCGGCGTGATGCAGGGCGCCGCGCTGGCGCAGCCACTCGTCATCGGTCCAGCGGAACGCCTCGGGGTCGGCGACGATGGACGCCGTCGCGGGCGGCAGCTCGGCGGCGAGCGCCACCGGGTCGGCACGCTGGGTGAGCGAGCCGTCGGCACCCCATACCTCGTACTTGTAACGTGCGCCGGGCAACAGCCCGGGAACGAACAGCTCCCACACGCCGGCCGGCACGCGCTTGCGCATCGGGTGGCGGCGCCCGTCCCAGCTGTTGAAATCGCCGACGACGCTGACCCGCTGCGCGTTCGGCGCCCAGACCGCGAAACGCACGCCGTGTACGCCGTCGATGCAGACCGGGTGCGCGCCAAGGCAACGGAACAGCTCGATGTGCGATCCGTCTGACAGCCGGCCGAGGTCGTCCTCGCCGAGCTGCATGCCGAAAGCGTAGGCGTCGTGCGTGTCATGCGCCGCGGCGGGCCAGCGCACGCGCAGGCGATACGGCGCATCGCCATCCACGAAGCCAGCGAACAGCCCGCCATCGTGCACCTTGTGCAGCGCCGCCAGCACGTGGCCGCCGGCATCGATCGCCTCGACGGCCAGCGCACCGGGCTGCAGGGTGCGGACGCTGCGCCGGCCTGCAACATCATGCGGGCCGAGCAGCGCGAACGGATCGCCATGCCGGCCCTCGACGAGTGCGTCGACGGCGGCGGCGTCAGCGAGGCCATGGGTGCGTGGGTCGATCACGTATCCTCCTCCAGTTCCCGGGCGGTCTGGCCTTCGGCGGCATGCAACAGGCCGCGCAACGGCACATCGAGCCAGCCCGGCCGGTTGGCCGCCTCGTAGTTCACTTCGTAAGCCGCCTTCTCGATCACGAACAGTTCGATCAGCGGTGCGAGCGCCTCGGCGCTCACCCAGCGGGCCGGCGCGGCGTCGAGCACCTCACGGTAGGCCTGCAGGAAGACGCGCGACGACCGCTCGCGGAAACGCGCCAGGTAATCGACGAAGCCGGGGTCCTCGACGGGGGCGAACCCATCTTCACCACGCCGGGCCATGGCCGCCGCGTAATCCAGCGAACGCAGGAAACCGGCGACATCGCGCAGGGGCGTGCCCTTGCCGCGGCGTTCCTCGAGCGAGCGTGCAGGCTCGCCCTCGAAATCGATGATGTACGCGTCATCCTGCACGACCAGGATCTGGCCCAGGTGGAAATCGCCATGCATGCGGGTGAGCACCGCGCCCGGGCCCGCCTTGGCGAGGCGGCCGATACGGTCTTCGAGGGTACCGGCGAGACCGCGCAGGGACTCGATGTCGGCACGCAGTTCCTCGGGCATCTCCGTCACGTTATCGACGGCGAGCAGCGCACGGCCCACCTGGGCGCGCACGGCATCCCGCCAGCCATCGGCGATCGCCGCCGTCGCCGTCTCCGGATCGAACGCGGGCAAGCCGGACGGCTGGGCGAGCAGCGCGTGCAGCTCGCCAAGGCGCGTGCCGACCGCCGCAGCGAACGCATCGTAGCCTGCCTCGATCTCCGCCTTGCGGGCCTCATCGACCGAATGGCTGAACTCGTCGTAGCTGCGGCGGAGGAAATCGAGCGTCCAGCGCCACGCATCACCCTGGTTACGCAGGAAGCCCTGCAGGACGGCGATGGTGGTGCGTTCGCCATGCGCCCCTTCGCGTACCACTTCGCCGAGCAGCGCGGCGGTGTTGGCGTAGCCATGCTCGGTGAGGAACCGGCTCATCTCGACTTCGGGATTGATCCCGGCCGATGTCCGGCGGAACAATTTCAGCACGCCGGCATCGTGGAGGATCATCGAGCTGTTCGACTGCTCGCCGGCGAGCCAGCGGCTCTCGATGCTGGTATCGAACTCGGTGTCGTCGAATACCGGCGTCTTCTCGAAGCGTACGGATCCACCGTTCACCGGGATCTGCGTGCCGTTGCGCAGGCCGATGAGCAGGCCCGAGGCAAACTCAGGCAGCGCGAAGCCATCGGTGAGCAGGCCGATGCGGCGGCCGCGACGCACGCGGGCCAGTGCCAGCTGCTGCGCGCGCGCATGCGGGGCGTCGTCTTCCCAGGCGATGCCCACCGGCAGGCTGTAGCGTTCCTTGCCGCCATCGGCCAGGGTCGCTTCCACCTCGGTCAGGATCAGGTCGTCACCGCGGTCGGGCCACGGCGCGGCGTACACCACGTGTACCGATTCGATGCCGCGGTCCTTCGACGCGAACCAGCGGCGCACGGCCAGGTAGCCCGGCAGCACCTGCTTTTCGATCACCCCGCGGTGGTGCTCCATCACCGGGCCTTCGACCAGCGCGCCACGCACCACGAGGGTCTCGTAGTCCGGCAGCGGTTCGGCCGGCACCTCGTGCCATTCGGGCATCTGCGCGTTCGGGCACAGCTGGAAGGCGTAGAAGCCGTACGGCGGCACCGTCAGCAGGTACGGCAGCTGGCCCACCGGCGGGAACGACGTGCCTCCGACGATGTCGACCGGCACCTGCCCATCGAACGACGCAAGGTCCAGCTCCACGGCCTGCAGGGTACGCGACATGTTCGCCACGCACAGCACGTGCTCGCCACCGAACTCGCGCAGGTACGCCAGTACCTTGCGGTTACCCGGGTAAAGGAACTTCAGCGTGCCGCGGCCGAACGCCTTGTACCGGTTGCGCACGGCGAGCATGCGCCGTGTCCAGTTGAGCAGCGAATGCGGGTCGCGCTGCTGTGCTTCCACGTTGATCGCCTGGAAGCCGTACAGCGGATCCATGATCGGCGGCAGCACCAGGCTGGCCGGATCGGCGCGGGAGAAGCCGCCGTTGCGGTCCACCGACCACTGCATGGGCGTGCGCACGCCATCGCGGTCACCCAGGTGGATGTTGTCGCCCATGCCGATCTCGTCGCCGTAATACAGCACGGGCGTACCCGGCATGGTCAGCAGAAGCGAGTTCATCAGTTCGATGCGGCGACGGTCACGCTCGAGCAGCGGCGCGAGGCGGCGGCGGATGCCGAGATTGATGCGGGCACGGCGATCGGCGGCATAGGTCTGCCACAGGTAATCGCGCTCGTTGTCGGTCACCATCTCGAGCGTCAGCTCGTCGTGGTTACGCAGGAAGATCGCCCACTGGCAGTTCTCCGGGATCGCCGGAGTCTGCCGCATGATGTCGGTGATGGGGAAACGGTCTTCGCGCGCGATCGCCATGTACATGCGCGGCATCAGCGGGAAGTGGAACGCCATGTGGCATTCATCGCCGTTTCCGAAGTAGTCCTGGGTATCCTCGGGCCACTGGTTGGCCTCGGCCAGCAGCATGCGGTCCGGGTAGTGCTGGTCGATTTCCGCGCGCATCAGCTTCAGGATCTGGTGCGTCTCGGGCAGGTTCTCGTTATTGGTCCCTTCGCGCTCGATCAGGTACGGGACCGCGTCGAGACGCAGGCCATCCACGCCCATGTCCAGCCAGAACCGCATCACTTCCATCACGGCCTTGAGCACGGCGGGGTTATCGAAGTTCAGGTCCGGCTGGTGCGAGAAGAAGCGGTGCCAGAAATACTGGCCGGCCACCGCATCCCAGGTCCAGTTCGACTTCTCGGTATCGAGGAAGATGATGCGCGTGCCGTCGTAGGCCTGATCGGTATCGGACCACACGTAGAAATTGCGCGCCGCGGAGCCCTTCTTCGCCGCGCGTGCGCGCTGGAACCAGGGGTGCTGGTCGCTGGTGTGGTTGATGACCAGCTCGGTGATCACGCGCAGGCCACGCTTGTGCGCCTCGGTGATGAAGCGCCGGGCATCAGCGAGCTTGCCGTAATCCTCGTGCACCGCCTTGTATTCGGCGATGTCGTAGCCATCGTCACGCCGCGGGCTCGGGTAGAACGGGAGCAGCCACAGGGTATTCACCCCGAGGTCGGCGATGTAGTCGAGCTTGTCGATCAGGCCCTGGAAATCGCCCACGCCATCATCGTTGGCGTCGAAATACGACTTCAGGTGCACCTGGTAGATGATCGCGTCCTTGTACCAGAGCGGGTCCTTCGAGAACTCCGGTGCCTTTGCGTTCTTGCTGGCCTTGCCGCGTGTTGCCATGGATCAGACTCCGGGTAGCCGCACATGCCAGACCGCATAGGGCTGGCCGAGGCCGAGCCACACATGCTGGGCCGACCCGCGCCAGGCGATGGGTTGGGTGTGGAGAAGGTCGTGGATATCGAGGTTGTCGTCGGGGCCGTAGCCCCAGTCACCCAGCGGCAGGGTCAGGTCGGCGGCCTGGGCGTTGTGCGGGTCCATGCTGATCGCGACCAGCACCACGTCGTCGCCGCTACGCTTTTCGAAGAAGAGGACCTGGTCGTTGTTCGCAGGCAGGAAGCGCACGCCGAGGTGGGTCTGCAACGCGGGGTGCGCGCGGCGGATCCGGTTGAGCTGGGTGATCTCGGCGACGATATTGCCCGGCGCGTCGAAGTCGCGGATGCGGATCTCGTACTTCTCCGAATCGAGGTATTCCTCCCTGCCCGGAAGCGGCGCGGATTCGCAGATCTCGAACCCGGAATACATGCCCCACAGTCCGGAGAGCGTCGTCGCCAGCGCGGCGCGGATCAGGAAGCCCGGCCGCCCCGACGTCTGCAGGAAGTACGGGTTGATGTCGGGCGTGTTGACGAAGAAGTTCGGCCGGAAGAAATCCTTCGGCGGCGTGGTCGTCAGCTCGGTCAGGTAGTCGATGAACTCCTGCTTCGAATTGCGCCAGGTGAAATACGTGTACGACTGGCTGAAGCCCACCTTGGCCAGGCGATACATCGGCTTCGGTCGCGTGAACGCCTCGGACAGGAACAGCGCGTCGGGGTACTTCGCGCGTACGCGCCCGATCATCCATTCCCAGAACGGGAACGGCTTGGTGTGTGGGTTGTCGACGCGGAACGTGCGCACGCCCTCGCCCGCCCAGAACAGCACCGCATCACACAGCGCCTGCCACAACGACGGGATCGATCCGTCGGCGTAGAAGTCGACGTTGACGATGTCCTGGTATTTCTTGGGCGGGTTCTCGGCGTACTTGATGCTGCCGTCGGGGCGCCAGTCGAACCACTCCGGGTGTTCCTTCAGCCACGGATGGTCCTGGGAGCACTGGATCGCGAAGTCGAGGGCCAGCTCCAGGCCGTGCTCGTGCGCGGCATCGCGCAGTGCGCGGAAATCCTCCAGCGTGCCGAGCTGCGGATGGATCGCGGTGTGCCCGCCGTCGGGCGAGCCGATCGCATACGGGCTGCCCGGATCGTCGGGCCCTGGCGCCAGTGTGTTGTTCGGGCCTTTGCGGAAGGCCTTGCCGATCGGGTGGATCGGCGGGAAATACAGGACATCGAAGCCCATGTCGCGAATGGCCGGCAAGCGCGCGATGGTGTTGCGGAACGTGCCGTGCTTCGCCTTGTCATCGGTCATCGAGCGGGGGAACAGCTCGTACCAGCTTGCGAACATGGCTTCGCGGCGGTCGACTTCGAGCAGGAAGGATTGCGTCACCGTGGAGCGCGTACGTGGGTCGGTGAAGGCCATCAGCTCCACGCTGCTCGCGGCGAGCAGCAAATCGATGCGCTCCGGGCCATCCGCTTTCGCCACCGCTGCCGCCAGGTTGCGCAGCGCCTTGGCCTTCGGACCCGACGCGTCTTTCGCGCGCGCCTCGACCATCAGCCGGCCTTCCTCGAGTTCGAGCTTCACGTCCACGCCGGCGGCGTGCTTCACCTCCAGCTCGTGGTGGTAGCTGCCGTACGGATCGTGCCAGGCTTCGATCTGGAATTCGTGGCGGCCGATGCGCGTGGGCGTGAACGTCGCCGAGTGGATGTCGTTGTTGACCGGCTCGAGGACGACTTCGTGCCAGGCCTTCTCATCGACCGCGCGGTAACGCAGGCGGGCCGCGAGCACCTCGTGGCCATCGACGAAGATATCGGCGGTGACGGTCACCGGCTGGCCGACGACGCGCTTGGCGGGGAACGCACCGCCATCCACGGTGGGCTGCACGTTTTCCACGGCGACGCGTGGCGCTTTCGTCGCGGCGCCGAGCGCCTCTTTCTGCGCTGAGGCGCCGAGTTTGCGTTTCGCGGGCGTCGCGGGGACGCCGGACAATGTGAGTACCGCACCTGGATCGAGAACCACGCTATCTCCCTGGTCGAATACCTTGCGCCCGTCGACAGTCGTCCAGGGCGCGAAATGGCTGGCCGCTCCGGCGAGCGCCTCGCCCGCGGTCACCAGCGCCTCGCGATCGAGCGATGCGTTGACGAGCGTCAGGGTGGCTTGCGCGGCGGTGCGCGGATCCGCGCCTGCCACGGTGAGGAATGTGGCGATGCCGCCGTGCACGGTAATCAGCGGCGCTGCGGGGGCGTCTTCGCCGACGGCGGCGTTGGCTGCTTTCACCGTATCGGTGAGGTCGGCGGCCGCACCCTCGCCCATCGCGCGCGGCGTCGTGGGCGTACCACGCCGCGGGTCGAGGGCGTCGTGCACCGCATATTCAAAGCCCATGGGCATGAGCCACCCGGCGGGCGCGGTCGCCGCGAAGGCGATGGCCCTGCGGTACGCGTGGTCGAGCTGGTTTTCCTCACCGAGCTCGTCGCCCAGGCGAGTCGCGAACGGCTCTTCCGTGCAGGCGAGCGCCGGCGCGACCGCACCCAATCGCGCGGCCTCTTCGGCAAACCATGGTTTGCGGAAATCCCACCAGGCGGCTGAGTTCACCACCGCATCGAATCCTGCGCCCGTGAGCTCGGCCATTTCGTCCGGCGTATCGCCCGGGGTCCACGCGATGAAGCTGACACCCGGCGATTCCGCCTGGACGGCATCCACCAGCGTCTTCCACAGGCTGGCCCGCAGCCGCTGCGGATGCAGCACGCGGAAGCCGAGCACGCCCGCCTTCGCCCATGCGCGCAGCCGCTGCACCCACCACTGCGTCGCGGCCTGCGCGACGTCGGGGTCGTTCAACCGCCAGCGCGCGCTGTCACTCTCGCTCGGTGTCCAGCGTGGATCCGGCGTGCCGTGATCGGTCGCCACCGCGCGAAACCAGCCGGGGTTCTGCGCGCGCACTGGCGCATCGGACGCCAGTTCGTCGAGCGGCAGATCGAGCCATAGCTCGAGGTTGCGCGCCCGGCAAGCTTTTGCGATCTGTTCGATACGGGTCGTGGCATCGCCATCCGCCGCGAGCGCCGGGTTCATCCGGTCGAAATCGCGTGT
This sequence comes from Luteibacter sp. NPDC104163, assembly GCF_055584245.1. NCBI lineage: Bacteria > Pseudomonadati > Pseudomonadota > Gammaproteobacteria > Lysobacterales > Rhodanobacteraceae > Luteibacter > Luteibacter sp. NPDC104163. The sequence goes on along the minus strand of NZ_JBVJMK010000015.1, from coordinate 83,825 downwards.
GACGAAAACGTCGCCAGCGGGCGAGGTTTCGAACGGCGGCGCGATGAGCAGCTGCCGGAAGCCCAGCGCAGCGGCATGGTCGATCCACGCGTTCCATCCCGTCATCGGGCCGGCAAGCAGCGGATGGAGGTAATAAATGCAGAATGGCGCGCGGGTGCTGGCCGACATTGCCTCGTGTTCCGCTAGGGGTAAGACACAAGCATGCCGGGCCGTATGTGTGCATCGTGCCAATGAACCCGGACACGTGGAGCAGTGACATTGGCGCAGAGTGGTGTTGCTATTTCGTGAAAGGCCATGTGGGAGCGGGGGGGGGGGGGGGGGGGGTTTGGGGCCACCCCACCCCCCCCCCCCCCCCGCCCCCCAACAATAAAACCCCCGCCCCGCCGCGATGT
>NZ_JBVJMK010000015.1:24183-83423 GCF_055584245.1 Luteibacter sp. NPDC104163 | reverse complement strand
GGCGGGGTCATCCTGGCTGCCCCGCGCACCCCCCCAATGGCGGCCCTCCCCTGTGGGGGGGGGGGGGGGGGTGTGGCGCCCCCCCCCCCCCCCCCCCCCCCCCCCCCGCTCCCACATGGATTACGGCCCGGACGGGCCGTGATGTCGGGGGCTATTGCCCGAACTTGATCTCTTCGCCTTCATGTCCGCGGTCCCAGCCGCGGAGTTCGTCGCGGATGTGCGCGATGCGCTGGCGGCCGAGGGCGTTGCGCTCCTCGTCGAGCACCAGCCCGTCGAGCAGCTCGGCCAGGCGCTGGGCAGTGGGGAGCATGGCGTCCCACGCATCCAGCGCGTTGACGGGGCCCGGCAGGGCCATGAAGAACGAAAGGCCCGGGGTCTGCAACGTGGCGATGCGGGCCATGTCGAAATTGCCCGGCTTCACCAGGTTGGCGACGCTGAAGATGGGGCCCTTCTCGGGGTGGCCATCCACCAGGCGGTGGTAAATGCCCATGTCGCCGAATTCGAGGCCGGCCTTCTCGGCGGCCACGACCAGGTCGGAACCCTGGAACCGCTGGCCCTCGCGCGAGACGACGTAGAGGCTGACGATGCGCTCGACCGGGGCGTTCAGCGGGCGGCGGCCCAGGTCCGAACGCGGCGGCGCCCTGGGCGGCACGGGCGCCGGAGCCGGAGCGGCCACCGGGGCGGGAGCGGGCGTGGGGGCCGGCGCAGGTGCCGCGGCCGCCGGGCGGGCCGGTGCCGGCTCGTCCAGGTCGAAAGGCAGGTCGAGGTCGATGCGCGGTTCCGTACGCTGCGCCGGACGCGGCGCCGGGGTTTCAGCGGCGGGCTGGGCGGGCGGAGCGGCCTGTTTGCGTTCGCCAGCGAGGGACGCGCCGAGGCGCTCGAGCTCGGCGCGCAGGTCGACATCCAGCTCACCCTGCTTCGGCGAGGGGCGGAACAGCGGGTCGTTGGCGTCTTCGTCGCGGACGGCCGGCGCCTCGTCGCGCACGTCGAAGCGCTCGTCGAAACGCTCGTCGTCGCGGGCGCTGAAGGACACGGGATCGGCGTCTGCCGCGGCTTCACCGCCAAACACCGGCTCACGGCGCTCACGCCGCGGCTCGGGCTGCTCCGGCATCGGCTTGCGCCGGCCCTGCTCCTTGCGCGGCTGGCCGAAAAGCCAGATCAGCACGAGCACGACGATGCCCACGAAGAGCATCGGGATGCCGACGGCAGGGTTCCAGGCGAGGCCGATGGCGGGATTCATGACGCGGTAATTCCTTTGGTGACGCTTATGCGAAGCCGGCTCAGGCGACGCCGGCGAGTTTCGAGGCTTCGGCCAGGTCGACCTGGACGAGGCGCGAGACGCCAGGTTCGCGCATGGTAACGCCGCACAGCTGGTGCGCGGCCTCCATCGTGGCCTTGTTGTGGCTGACGAAGATGAACTGCACCTTTTCGCTCATTTCGCGGACCATCGCCGAGAAGCGGCCCACGTTGGCTTCGTCCAGCGGTGCGTCCACCTCATCCAGCAGGCAGAACGGCGCCGGGTTCAGCCCGAAGATAGCGAAGACGAGTGAGACCGCCGTGAGGGCCTTCTCGCCGCCGGAGAGCAGCGTGATGTTCGAAACGCGCTTGCCCGGCGGCCGGGCCATGATGGCCACGCCGGTATCGAGCAGGTCTTCGCCGGTGAGTTCGAGGTAGGCGTGGCCACCGCCGAACAGGCGCGGGAACAGCTCCTGCACACCGGCGTTGACGCGATCGAAGGTTTCCTTGAAGCGCTGGCGGGTCTCGCGGTCGATCTTCTTGATCGCACCCTCCAGGGTCTCCATCGCGCTCGTGAGGTCAGTGAGCTGCGAATCGAGGTATTCCTTGCGCTGTGACTGCTCGGCGTGTTCCTGGATCGCGGCAAGGTTCACCGGCTCGAGGCGGGCGATCTTGCCGGCGAGGTCGGCCAGCTGCGACTGCCAGGTGGACGGTTCGGCATCTTCGGCGAGTTCGGCCAGCAGCGGCTCGAGCTCGAGGCCCGATGCCGTGATGGCCTGGGCGAGCTGCTCGGCGCGCAACTGCAGCGCCTGCGCGGCGAGGCGCTTCTCCGCCACGTTCTCGCGCACCTGGCCCAGCACGTGTTCGACGCGCTGGCGTTCCTGCTCGAGGCGGCGGAACTCCGCATCACAGTCCTCGAGGGCGCGGCGGGCTTCGACGAGCTGCCTGTCGACCAGCAGGCGCTGGTCGAGGTAGGTCTGGCGCTCCTCTTCCAGTTCGGTGATCGGATCGCTGCCGGCGGCCAGTTGTTCGTCGATCTCGTCGCGACGCATCGTCACCTGGCGCAGCTGCGCATCGAGGCGAGCCAGCGCCTGCTCGAGCGAGGTGAGCGCGGCGCGCTTGGATTCCATGCTGAGGGCGAGCTGGTGCGCCTGGTCGGCGGCCTCGCGGGCGTTCATGCGCGCTTCTTCGCGCGCCTCAAGCAATTCGCGGCGCTCGTTTTCAAGGCCCCGGCGCTCGTCTTCGCGATCGCCCATGTGGCCGACGGCTTCGTCGAGGCGCGCACGGGCTTCGCGGGTCTGGCCTTCCAGTTCGTCGAGCTGTTCGACCAGCGTGCTGATTTCTCCGCCGACCTTCTCCGCACGGGCACGCGCGGTTTCCATCTTGCCGCGGTGGCTCTGCAACTGGCCGGCAAGTTCGGAGAGGCGGCGATGCGCCGCATAGAGGTCACGCTGCGCGTCGTCGCGCTGGCGTTCGGTTTCGAACTTGCGCGTGCGCAGGTCCTCGAGCTGTTCGGTGCGCTCTTCGATCGTGGCTTCGAGCGCTTCGATCTGCTCGGCCAGCTGGCGGATATCGCGCTCGCGGGCGAGCACGCCGACCTGGTTGCCCTGCGCGCGCAGCACGCGGGTCCAGCCTGGGCCCATCCACGCGCCATCGCGGGTGATGACGGACTGGCCGGCCGAAAGCGAGCCGACGCGGGCCACGGCGGCTTCCACCGAGTCGGCGACAAACACATTCGACAGCAGGCCAACGGCGGCTGCGGGGCCGCGCACATGGCCAGCCAGCGTGCCGGCGGTGCCCGGGCCACCCTTCTCGCTGGCGAACAAGGCCACATCGGCTTCGCCGAGTGCGCCGAATTCCGGCGCGAGCGCGGCCGGTGAATCCACCAGCACGCCATCGAGCACGCCGGCGAGCACGGATTCGACGGCCGATTCGTAACCTGCATCCACCTGCAGCGATTCGCCAAGCCGGCGAGCGTCGGCCAGGCCCAGGCGCTTCAGCCAGCCGGTGGCGGCCGATTCTTCCTGGCCCAGCGCCGCGGTCTGCAGTGCCTCGAGCGAGGCCTGGCGGCCACGCGCGGTCTGCAGCTGCTGGCGCGCGTCGTTCAACGCGGACTGGACCTGGCGCTCGTCGTCGAGCACGCGCTCGTAGCCGACCTTGTGCTGGTCCAGCACGCCGCCCAGCTGTTCCACGCGTTCGCGTTGCGTATCGTGTTCGGTATCGAGCTGTTCGGCGGCCGCGTCGAGCGCGGCGACATCCGTGGCCTTCTGCTCGGCCTCGAGCGCTTCGCGACGACGTGCAAGGTCCACCGCCTGCCGGTCGAGGTAGGCGAGTTTCGTGCGCTCCACTTCGGCGGCGCGGGTGGACTCGGAAGCGCCACGGGTATGCGTATCCCAGCGCTGCTGCCAGTCCGCGAGGCGCGACTCGGTGGCGCGCTGCGCTTCGCCGGTGTCGTCCTGGATCTGCTGCAGCGACTCCAGCTTCGGCTCGCCTTCGGCCAGCGCCATGCGCAGGGTTTCCACCTGTTCGCGATCGGCGTCGATGTGGCCCTGGAGTTCGCCAAGCTCGCGATCGGTTTCCGCCTTGGAACGGGTCAGGCGCTCGGCGAGGTCACGGTTGTGGCGCACCTGTTGTTCGACGCGCGCGATTTCGGCGCCGACCTTGTACACCTCGGCCTGCACCTGGTTCAGGTGCTCGCTCGCACCCTGGTGGCGCTCGCGCACCGTCTCCATCTGCGCCTCGACCTGGCGCTGGGTGGCGGTGTGCTTTTCAATCTCGATTTCGTACTCGCGCAGGCCCGAGCCTTCGCCCTGGCGCTGGCGATAGAGAGTGCGGTACTCGAGCGCGCGCAGTTCGGCCTCGCGGCGGGTCTGCTCTTCCTTGAAGGCCTTCCAGCGCTCGGCGGCGCGGGCCTGGCGGTTCAGGTGATCGAGCTGCTTCTCGACCTCGTCGCGCACGTCGCGCACGCGGTCGAGGTTCTCGCGGGTCGACTTGATCCGGCTCTCGGTTTCCTTGCGGCGTTCCTTGTACTTGGAGATGCCGGCGGCTTCCTCCAGGTGGGTGCGCAGCTCTTCCGGGGCCGCCTCGATGATCTGGCTGATCATGCCCTGCTCGATGATCGAGTAGGAACGCGGGCCCAGGCCGGTGCCGAGGAACAGGTCGGTGATGTCACGGCGGCGGCAGCGCGCGCCGTTGAGGTAATAGGAGGACTGGCCGTCGCGGCTGACGACGCGCTTCACCGAGATCTCGGCGAAGCTGGCGTACTCGCCCTGGATGGTGCCGTCGCTGTTATCGAAGATGAGCTCGACGGCGGCCTGGCCCACCGGCTTGCGCGCGCTGGAGCCGGAGAAGATCACGTCGGTCAGCGAATCGCCACGCAGGCGGCTGGCCGCGGATTCGCCCATGACCCAGCGGATGGCGTCGATGATGTTCGACTTGCCGCAGCCGTTCGGACCGACGACGCCGGTCATATTGGTGGGCAGGTGCAGCGTGGTGGGGTCCACGAAGGACTTGAATCCCGCCAGCTTGATCGTGGTCAGACGCATGTTTGGTTCCGTTGGGACGCAGGCTCTCAGCCACCCCTCGGCTGATCGATCACTTTGCCAAAGGGGTCACCCCGGCGCAATACGCGAAATAACCTGAGAATAATAGCGTAAATGCTTGATTGTAGGAGCGCGCTTGCGCGCGATGGGGTGTGAGGCGGCGTCTATCGCGCGCAAGCGCGCTCCCACAAGGCCCCCGATGGCGCGCGGCGGGCTTATTCGCCGGGCGCTTTCGCGTCGATCGAGAGGGCGTGGATGCCGTCGGGCATCATGTCGCCGAGGGCCTGGTAGACCAGGCGGTGGCGCTGGATCGGGTTCTGGCCGGCGAACGCGGGGCTGACGATCCGGGCGAAGAAATGGCCCTTGCCCTCCCCGCTATGGCCGGCGTGCTTGTGGCCTTCGTCGATCACATCCAGCTCGACCGGGGCCAGGGCCTCGGTCAGGAGCTGGCGGATGCGCTCGACTTTCTCGGCGGTCACGGCAGGGTCACGTTGAACGGGCGCACGGTCACATCCTTGTAAACGCCGCCGGCCACGTAAGGATCGGCTTCGGCCCAGGCCTGCGCCGCAGCCAGGCTCTCGAACTCAGCGACGATCAGGCTGCCGGTAAAGCCGGCTTCGCCCGGATCCTTTGCATCGATGGCCGGGAAAGGACCGGCGAGCTTCAGGCGCCCCTCTTCCTTGAGCTTCAGCAGGCGCTCGACATGGGCCGGGCGCGCCGCGAGACGGTTCGCCAGCGAATTCGGGTGATCGATACCGGTGATGGCGTAGTACATGGGATCAGGCCTCGGGGCGCATGGTCGGGAAAAGGAGGACGTCGCGGATCGACGACGATCCCGTAAGCAGCATCACCAGGCGATCGATGCCGACGCCGAGGCCACCGGTCGGCGGCAGGCCGACTTCGAGCGCGCGGATGTAGTCCGCGTCGAAGTGCATGGCTTCGTCGTCGCCGGCGTCCTTCGCGTCCACCTGGGCCTGGAAGCGCGCGGCCTGGTCTTCCGAGTCGTTGAGCTCGGAGAAGCCGTTGGCGATTTCCTTGCCGTTGATGAACAGCTCGAAGCGATCGGTGATGCCCTTGTCGGTATCGCTCTCGCGGGCGAGCGGCGACACCTCGACCGGGTGGTCGGTGATGAAGGTCGGCTGGACCAGGGTGTGTTCCACCGTGGCCTCGAAGATCTCGAGCAGCAGCTTGCCCCAGCCGTACGACGGCTTGACCTGGATGCCGAGGCGCTTCGCGTGCGTGGCCATGGCCTCGCGATCGCGCAGCTCGCCGGGCTTGATCTCCGGGTTGAGCTCGAGCACGGCATCTTCCATGCGCCAGCGGCGGAAGGCCGGGCCCACGTCGACGGTCGCGCCATCCCACTCGATGGACGTGTTGCCGATCACATCGGTGGCAGCCGAACGGATCAGGCCCTCGGTGAGGTCCATGATCTCGTGGTACGTGGCGTACGCCTGGTACAGCTCGAGCATGGTGAACTCGGGGTTGTGCCGGGTGGACACGCCCTCGTTACGGAAATTGCGGTTGATCTCGTACACGCGGTCGAAGCCGCCCACGGTGAGGCGCTTCAGGTAAAGCTCCGGCGCCACGCGCAGGAACAGCGGGATATCCAGCGCGTTGTGGTGCGTGGTGAACGGACGCGCCGTGGCGCCACCCGGGATCACGTGCATCATGGGGGTCTCGACCTCCATGAAGCGGCGCGGCTGGTCTTCCAGCCAGCGGCGGATGTGGCTGACGATCTTCGAACGCAGCTGGAAGGTACGCCGGGCTTCTTCGGTGACGATGAGGTCGACGTAGCGCTGGCGGTAACGCTGCTCGACGTCGGCCATGCCGTGGTGCTTGTCCGGCAGGCCACGCAGCGACTTGGTCAGCAGGCGCAGGCCCTCGACCTTCACCGAGAGCTCGCCCGTCTTGGTGCGCATCAGCGTGCCGGTGGCGCCGACGATATCGCCGAGATCCCAGCGCTTGAACGCGTTGTAGGTCTCTTCGCCCACCGTGCCCTGGTGGATGAACAGCTGGATGCGGCCGGTGCCGTCCTGCATCGTGACGAAGCTGACCTTGCCCTGCCCGCGGCTGAGCAGGATGCGGCCGGCGACGGCCACCTGGCGCGGCGCGGCTTCGATCGCTTCAGCCGTCCACTGTTCCTTGTCCTCGAACTCGGCCTGCAGGTCGCCCGCGAAGCTATCGACCTTGAAGTCGTTCGGGAAGGCGATGCCCTGCTCGCGCAGCGCTTTGAGTTTCTCGCGGCGCTCGGCAATCAGGCGGTTTTCGTCAACAGTGCCGGTGGTGTCGTCGCGGGTTTCGTCAGTCATGGCTTCGCTTGGGTTGCGTTCGGGGAACGGGGGCGCCCATGCGCCCCCGGGTGTTGCGGTATTACGCGTCGACGCGCTTGGAACCCGCCTCGAGGCCGGCCTTCAGGCTGGCTTCGACGAATTCGTCGAGGTCGCCGTCTAGCACCTTCTGGGTATCCGAACGCTCGATGCCGGTGCGCAGATCCTTGATGCGCGACTGGTCGAGCACGTAGTTGCGGATCTGGCTGCCCCAGCCGATGTCCGACTTGGTGGCTTCCAGCGCATCCTTCTCGGCGTTGCGCTTCTGTACTTCCAGTTCGTACAGCTTCGCCTTCAGCATCTTCATCGCGCGGTCGCGGTTGGCATGCTGGCTACGCTCGGTCTGGCAGGCCACGACCGTATTGGTCGGGATATGCGTGATACGCACGGCCGATTCGGTCTTGTTGACGTGCTGGCCGCCGGCACCCGAGGAGCGATAGACGTCCGTACGCAGGTCGGCCGGATTGATGTCGATCTCGATGTCGTCATCGACTTCGGGCGACACGAACACCGAGGTGAAGCTGGTGTGGCGGCGGTTGTCCGAATCGAACGGGCTCTTGCGGACCAGACGGTGTACGCCGATCTCGGTCTTGAGCCAGCCGTAGGCGTAATCGCCCTCGACGCGGAACGTGGCGGATTTGATGCCGGCGACTTCGCCACCGGACACTTCCATCAGCTCGGCCTTCCAGCCGCGCGACTCCGCCCAGCGCAGGTACATGCGCAGGAGGATTTCCGCCCAGTCCTGGGCTTCGGTACCACCGGCACCGGCCTGGATATCGACGAACGCGGGGGCGGCATCGAGCTTGCCCGAGAACATGCGCTGGAATTCCAGCTTGCTGATGCGGGCATCGACCTTGGCCACGTCGTCGGCCACGGACTGCACGGTGTCCTCGTCGCCGTCGGCGGCGGCCATCTCGAGCAGTTCCTTCGCATCTTCCAGCGAGGACGACATCTCTTCGATGCCGGTGACGATGGTATCGAGCTGGGCGCGTTCGCGGCCGAGCTCCTGCGCGCGCTTCGGATCATCCCAGACGGTGGGGCTCTCGAGCTCGCGGTTGACTTCCTCTAGCCGTTCTTTCTTGACGGCGTAGTCAAAGATACCCCCTAAGCGACTCGACGCGGCCCTTGAGGTCCGCGATCTGCGCAAGGATCGGATTGGTCTCGATCATGGTTGGCTTGCCTGCTATGCGGCGCGGGACGCGCCGGCTAAAGGCGCTGATCTTACCAAATCGGGCCCCTTATGGCACCGCAGCATGGCCTGCCCACGTCCTGTGGGAGCGCGCTTGCGCGCGATGGGTTCACCGCAAGCACCCATCGCGCGCAAGCGCGCTCCCACGGCCCTCAGGCCGGCAGGGCTTCCCGGTGGACGCCGCGGACCGCGCGGCCGGAGGGGTCGGCGGCAGCCGCGAAGGCCGGATCCCAGGCCAGGGCCGCCGGGGAGCTGCAGGCGATCGACTTGCCGCCGGGGACCGTCGCCGCCGGGGCCTCGCCAGGGAAGTGCTTCTCGAAGATCGAGCGGTAGAGGAACGCCTCCTTGGTGGCCGGGGTGTTGTGCGGGAACCGGGCCGCGGCGGCGGCGAATTCGCGGTCGCTCACCATGGCCTCGGCGTGCGCTTTCAGGCCATCGATCCAGCCGTACCCTACCCCGTCGCTGAACTGCTCCTTCTGCCGCCACAGGATCGACTCCGGCAGCGCGCCTTCGAACGCCTCGCGCAGGATGCCCTTCTCGATGCCCTTGCGGGCGACCATCTTCGCCTCGGCATCGAAGGCCATGGCGGTCTCGAGGAACTCGGTGTCGAGGAACGGCACCCGGGCCTCCACGCCCCACGCAGCCATCGATTTGTTGGCGCGCAGGCAGTCGTAATAGTGCAGCGCGTCCAGCTTGCGCACGGTCTCCGCGTGGAACTCTCGGGCGTTCGGCGCCTTGTGGAAATAGAGATACCCGCCGAAGACCTCGTCGGAACCCTCGCCCGAGAGGACCATCTTCACTCCCATCGCCTTGATCCGGCGGGCCAGCAGGAACATCGGCGTGGAGGCGCGGATCGTGGTGACGTCGTATGTCTCGATGTGGCGGATCACTTCCGGCAGCGCGTCGAGCCCTTCCTCGAAGGTGTAGACGAAGCCGTGGTGAACGGTGCCGAGCGCCTCGGCGGCAACCTCGGCAGCCTTGAGGTCGGGGGAACCCTCCAGGCCGATCGCGAAGGAATGCAGTCGGGGCCACCACGCTTCATCGCGATCGTCATCCTCGATGCGGCGGCGCGCGAACCCGGCGGCAACGGCGGCCACGAGGGACGAATCCAGTCCACCGGAGAGCAGCACGCCGTAGGGCACGTCGGTCATCATCTGCCGATGCACCGCCGCCTCGAACGCAGCGCGGAGATCCTTCGGGTCGATCGTCCTGCCCTCGGTGACCTCGTAGTCGCGCCAGGCGGGCGTCCAATAGCGGGTGGTTTCACCGGTCGCACTGTCGTAGACGTGTCCCGGCGGGAACGGCGCGACATCGGCGCATACGCCCACCAGCGATTTCATTTCCGAGGCGACGCAGAGGCGACCCTGGCGATCGTGGCCCCAGTACAGCGGGCACACGCCCATCGGATCGCGTGCGATGAGGACGCGGCGCTTCGCGGCGTCCCAAAGGGCGAAGGCGAAGATGCCATTGAGCTTGCCGAGGAAGCCCGCATCGTCTTCGCGGTACAGCGCGTTGATGACTTCACAGTCGGAGCCGGTCGTGAAGGCGTAACCGCTCGCGGCGCGCAGTTCGCGATGGTTGTAGATCTCGCCGTTCACGGCCAGGGCCAGCTCACCGTCACGCGAGCGGAGGGGCTGCGCGCCACTGGCCGGATCCACGATGGCGAGCCGCTCATGGACGAGGATCGCGCCGTCGTCCAGGTACACCCCGCTCCAGTCGGGCCCACGGTGGCGCTGCCGCTGCGAAAGCTCCATGGCCTGCGCCCGCAGCGCCTGGAGATCATCCCCGGCCGCCAGGCCGAACATTCCGAAGATCGAACACATGCGCCTTGCTCCTGTCGTATCGATAGCTGGATAGGGACTGCTGGATCGGGACAAAGAAAAAGGCCCGCCTTTGTGGGGCGGGCCTTTCGTGATTCCGGTGGTTTCAGTTGCAACCGCCTACACGCCGACCCTCCCGAGGTTCCGGGCATTATTGGTATTGGCGTTATTGGCGGCGATGCGAATCATGGCCCGACTAAATCACGTTTGCTGATGCACTGCAATAGGCCGGCGGCAGCATGTGGGAGTGAGCTTGCGAACGAGGCTCTTCCGCGGACCCGTCGCTCGCAAGCTCACTCCCACAGCCAGGCCGGTGGGCTCCTACGATCAGGTGGCCGCGAGCTTTTCGACCGTGTGGCGGTACTCGGTCGCGGCGCGGGCTTCGGCCACGTGCGCGTGGTCGCGCACGCGCCACTGGCCGCCGACCATCACATCGCGCACGAGCGGCGTGTTGCCGGCGAAGAGGAAGGTATCGATGACGTCCGCCTCATCGCGCGCGGCGAGCAGCGGCGAACGATCGTCGAGGACCAGCAGGTCGGCGCGGGCGCCCTGCCCCAGCCGCGCGATATCGGCGCCCGAGGCGCGCTTGCCGCCGTCGAGCGCACGCTGCCACAGCGCGACGCCCGTGCTTTCTTCCGGTTTGCGCGAGGCGACGTTGCGATGGCGGGTGACCAGGCGCTGGCCGTACTCGAGCCAGCGCAGCTCTTCCACCGGCGAAACCGAGATATGCGAATCCGAGCCGATACCGAGCGTGCCGCCCGCATCGATGAAATCCGCGAGCGGGAACAGGCCATCGCCAAGGTTCGCCTCCGTCGTCGGGCAAAGGCCCGCGACCGCACCACTCTGCGCAATGCGCTTTGTTTCGTGGCCGGTGAGGTGCGTCGCATGGACGAGCGTCCAGCGTTCGTTGACGTCGGCATGGTCGAGCAGCCACTCGACCGGGCGCGCACCACGCACGGCGAGACAGTCCTGCACTTCGCCGATCTGTTCGGCGATATGGATATGCACAGGCAGGCCCTGCGCCACGCCGGTCGCGAGCACCGAACGCATCGCCTCTTCGGGTACCGCGCGCAGCGAATGCAGGGCGATACCCACCGTCAGCATGTCGTGCTGCATCGGCACGAGGCGTTCGAGCAGGGATACATACTGGCCCACGTCGTGGCGGAAACGCTGCTGGCGGTCGTTCAACGGACGGCCATCGAAGCCGCCGGTCATATAGAGCACCGGCAACAGGGTCAGGCCGATACCTGCTTCCTTCGCCGCTTCGATCAGCGCCAGCGACATCGCCGCCGGATCCGCGTAGTGCACGCCCTTTGGGCCGTGGTGCAGGTAATGGAACTCGCAGACCTGGGTGTAGCCCGCCTTGACCATCTCGACATAGAGCTGGGTGGCGATGGCTTTCAGGTCATCCGGGTTGATGGCCTCGGCGAAGGCATACATGGTCTCGCGCCAGGTCCAGAAGCTGTCCTCACCCGGGCCGCGGCGTTCCGCCAGGCCCGCCATGGCGCGCTGGAACGCGTGCGAATGCAGGTTGGGCATGCCCGGCAACACGAAACGGCCGATGCGTTCGCCGGCTTCGCCGTTGCGCGCCGCGAAACGGCCTTCCTTGATGGCCAGCCCGGCCTCGGCCCAGGCGCCTTCGGTCCAGATGAAATCAGCGGTGAAGTGGGACGGCGACATTGGCAGACCTTGTGTGGGAGCGTGCTTGCACGCGATGGGCCTGGCCGCAGACCCCATCGCGCGCAAGCGCGCTCCCACGGGGCCAGGCAGGACTCTTCGGCACAGGATAGCGCGGCCGTATGAACGGCTTCACATGCCGGGGGCATAATGGGGGAATGAACGAGATCGCCGCTCCCGCCCAGACCCCGAAACTCACCCTCCGCCTGGCCCGTCCCGCGGATATCCCGGAACTGGTCGCGCTGACCGCGCGCGTTTACACCGCCGAATGGGGGCATTCGGCGGAAATGCTGCAGGGCCAGCAGAACAATTTCCCCGAAGGCCAGTTCGTCGTCGAGTACGAAGGCCATATCGTCGGCTTCTGCGCCACCTTCCGCATCAACGAGGCTGTGGCCCTGGCCCCGCACACGTGGATGCAGATCACGGGCGGCGGCTTCGCCTCGCGGCACGATCCGAAGGGCGACTGGCTCTACGGCATGGAAGTGGTGGTCCATCCGGATTACCGCGGCATGCGCATCGGCCAGCGCCTGTACCAGGCCCGCAAGCGCCTGTGCACCGACCTCAAGCTGCGCGGCATCGTGTTCGGTGGGCGCATGCCCGGGCTATCGCGGGCCATCGGCCGTTACGGCAGCGCCGAGGCCTACGTGCAGGCGGTCGTGGACGGCAGCCGCCGCGACCCCACGCTCAGCTTCCAGCTGAAAAACGGTTTCGAGGTGCTCGGCCTGCTGCGCGAGTACGTGCCCTCCGACCATGAATCGCTGGGCTACGCGGCCCACCTCGTGTGGCGCAATCCGCACCTGCTCAACCACCCGGATACGCCGCGTGTGTCGCATAGCCACCGCCTCCCCGATTCGGTGCGCGTGGCCTCGGTGCAATACATGCAGCGCCGCATTGCCTCATTCGCCGAGTTCGCGACGCAGGTCGAGTACTTCGTCGATATCGCCGCGGACTACGACGCGGACTTCGTCGTGTTCCCTGAGCTGATCACCCTGCAGCTCCTCTCCATCGAGAACGCCGAGCTCTCGCCGGTCGATTCGATCCGCCGCCTCTCCGAGTACTCGGACGAGGTAAAAGCCCTTTTCCACCGGCTTGCCGTTCACTACAACATCAACATCGTCGGCGGCTCGCATCCCACGCGCCAGCCTAACGGCGACATCCACAACGTCTGCTACGTGGCCCTGCGCGACGGTTCGCTACACGAGCGCGAAAAGCTGCACCCGACGCCGAGCGAGAAGAACGTCTGGAACATCACCGGCGGCGATTCCGCTGCCACGATCCAGACCGACTGCGGTCCGATCGGCGTGATGATCTGCTACGACTCCGAGTTCCCCGAGGTCGCCCGCCACCTCACCGACCAGGGTGCGCTCATCCTCTTCGTACCGTTCTGCACCGACGTGCGCGAGGGCTACCTCCGCGTGCGCTACTGCTCGCAGGCCCGCGCGATCGAGAACCAGTGTTACGTGGTGCTTTCGGGCAACGTCGGCAACCTGCCCGGCGTGAACAACTTCGATATCCAGTACGGCCAGAGCTGCATCCTCACGCCGAGCGACTTCCCGTTCGCACGTGATGGCATCGCCGCCGATGCCACGCCCAACATCGAGACCGTGCTGTTCGCGGACCTGCGCCTCGAGAACCTCGCCCGCGCCCGCAACTCCGGCGCCGTGCAGAACCTGAAGGATCGCCGCTACGACCTCTACCAGGTGCGCTGGGAGCGCACGCCGGAGTCGCCGCGATGAGCGCGGATACGCGCTGGGACTACCTGCTGCTGGATGCCGGACTGGCGACGCTCGCGGACAACGGCACGGCTTACGGGGCCATCGCCGATGGCGCGCTCGGCATCAAGGACGGGCGCATCGCGTTCGTCGGCGCGCGGGCGGAGCTTCCCGGCGAACCGCACGTGCTGTCGCATCGGGTGGAATCGCTGCAGGGCACCTGGATCACTCCCGGCCTCGTCGATTGCCACACCCACCTGGTCTTCGGTGGCGATCGGGCGCAGGAGTTCGAGATGCGCCTGGAAGGTGCCACGTATGAAGAGATCGCCCGCGCAGGCGGCGGCATCGTTTCGAGCGTGCGGGCGACGCGCAGCGCGAGCGAAGATGAACTGTTCGCCCAATCCCTGCCGCGCGCCCGTGCCCTGCTCGCCGATGGCGTGACCACGCTGGAGATCAAGTCCGGCTACGGCCTGGAACCGGACGCGGAACGCCGCATGCTCCGGGTCGCCCGGCGCATCGGCATCGAACTGGGCATCGACGTCCGCACCAGCTTCCTCGGCATGCATGCGCTGCCGCCGGAATATGCCGGGCGCCGCGACGACTATGTCTCGCTCGTCTGCGACACCATGCTGCCCTCGCTGGCCGAGGAAGAGCTGGTCGATGCCGTGGACGCATTCTGCGAGGGCATCGGCTTCACCCATGCCGAGACGGAGCGGTTGTTCCGGAAGGCCACCGAGCTCGGGCTACCGGTCAAGCTGCACGCGGAGCAGCTCTCGGACCTTGGCGGCGCCGCACTGGTCGCCCGCTACAACGGGCTCTCCGCCGACCACCTGGAATGGACCAGCGAAGAAGGCATACAGGCGATGGCGAAGGCCGGCACGGTGGCCGTGCTGCTGCCCGGCGCGTACTACGCGCTGCGCGACACGCGGCCGCCGCCGATCGCGGGCTTTCGCGAGCACGGCGTCGCCATGGCCGTCGCCACCGACCTCAACCCGGGCACATCGCCGCTGCTCTCCCTGCGCCTTGCGATGGGCATGGCCTGCACGCTGTTCCGGCTGACGCCGGAGGAAGCACTGCGTGGCGCGACCCAACACGGTGCGCGTGCGCTCGGCCTCGATGATCGCGGCACCCTCGCCGTTGGCCAACGCGCCGACCTGGCGGTCTGGAGCATCCAGCACCTGCCGGAACTGTGCTACTGGATCGGCGGCGGACTGCTGAAGGAAACCTGGGTCGCCGGCGAGCGCACGACGTAATCCGCCGCATTTTTCAGAATTCTTCCATCGATCCCATGGCGGGGGTTCCCTAACATCGACAAGCTCAGGCCGCGTCCCAGGAAGCTTGTTGATCATCGCTGCGCCACTCCGCCGGGCCGTGCCCCGCGCTTGTCTTTTCGTGTTCGCGCTTTGCGTGGCCGCGTTCGTGGCCGCGTGCGCGGAAGGGCGTGACGGCAAGGCTGAAGCGGCCGAACGTGCGCGGCAGATGCGCGATGTATCGCGCATGCTCGATGCGATGGAGGCTCCCGTGGCGCCAGGCAGCCCGCTGGCGCAAGCCACCGCGACGCGGCTGGCGCTGGCGCCCTCGGACGGCGTCCCGGCCGGCCGCACCGGTAGGGCATTTACGCTGACGCCATGGGCAGCGGCTGTCGCCGCACTCGCCCTGGTCACGGGCCTGGCTATCGCATGGCGCCGCCGACGCGCGCGCAGGCCGACGCCAACATCTGTGGGCGAGGTCTCGATCGCCACGCACTTCGCTTCCGCCCCCTTGCCCATTCCCCAGGAGGACACCGCCATCGCCCGCCCACCCGCGACGCCCGACTGGACTTACAAGCGCACTGCGTTCGAAGCGCCGGCGCTGCAACTCACGCTCGAACCGGTGGACCTGTTGTCCCATCGCCCCAGTGCCGCGGCGGAGCCGTCCACCGATGTCACTCATGAAGCGCCCGTGTTGCCTGCATCGCTCGTGGCACGGCTGCACCCTGACGGCCGCCCGACGCCGCTCTACCTGAGCGGCGACCAGGCCTTCCCCTCCCTCCGCCACGTCGGTACCCACGCTGATGACTTCCTCGCCTGGGAGCAGGTGGTGCGCGACATGCGCGACGCACCCGGCGCAGACGGCCTGCTTGCACGATGGTTGCTGCCGGCCCTGTTGAGAGGCAAGGCTGCGCTTCTCGAACGAACAGCCGCCCAGTCCTGCCTCGACGAAGCCCTGGCGTGTTGCGGCGCCGAGCTGGAATCGTGCGCGCCAGGCTTGCGTCCGTGGTGGCGGGCACACCTCCTGCGGACAGAACTCGCCCAGCTCGGCCGCCTCACGGGCGCATCGCGGCTGCTCGCCCTGCGCGACCTTGGCAGCGACGCGAACGACCGCGACGCGCCGGTTCTCGACGCATGGATCGACATCCACCTGGCGTGGTCAGGCTGGCTGGTCGGCATGGCTGCGCGCACGCGGCTCGACCACGCCGAGGCGACCTGTTCGCGCCTTGCCGACACCGATCCCGTGCTGGCGATGCGCCGCCGCGCCGGGATCCTCCTGTGCCGTGCGAACCAGGAAAAAGGAGATGCACGGCTGCGCCACCTCGACGACGCCCTCGGCTTGCTTGAGTCCGTCGAAGACCGCGCGCCCGATCCGGCGACATCCCTGCTCATCGCCAACGGCATGCATCAGCGCGCCGCCCTGCTGCCGCCGGATGCCGCGGCGGAGGCCTGCTCTGCCGCGCTCGGCCATGCCTTCAGCGCAGGCCAGCACCCCGCCTGGCACATCGCTTCACTCGAAATGCGCCTCGCGATCCAGGTCACCTACGACGGCTTGCCCGGCCAGCGCGCTGGCGGCGATGTCACCGCCGTGCTTCGCCGCGAGCTCGCCGACGCCCGTTCTCCCTTCCACCGTGGAACCCCATGACCCGCGCCTCGACCCCACCCCTGCTTTCCACCCGCTATGGCATCGCCGCCCCGTCCACGAGTGATGCCGCCGTGGCTCGCTCTCTCCAGTTGTACGGGGAGTGGGCAGAGTACGAAACCGACCTGCTTAGCGGCGCGATGACCGATGGCCAGCATGTCATGGAGGTCGGTGGCGAGCACGGCGCACACACGCTCTGGCTCGCGCGCGCCGTGGGCGATGCCGGCGTCGTGCATGTGATCGAGCCCTGCCGGCTGCCTTTCCAGCAGCTCTGCGCCAACGTGGCGCTGAACCAGCTGGCCAACGTGCACACGCACCATGCCTGGCTCGGCGCCAGCGAAGGCATGGAAACCATTGCCGGCGAGACCGTGCGCGGCACGACCCTGGACAGCCTCGACCTGCCCGCCCTGCACCTGCTGAAGGTGAACCTGCCTGGCGCGTTGCCCGGCCTTCTCGAGGGCGGGACCCGCACCCTCCACGAACATCGCCCCTTGATTTACGCGCGCCTGGGTGGCCCTGCCTCGGCCGAGCATGAGGTCGATGCCGTGAAGGCCCTGGGCTACCGGGTGTGGTCACATACGCCGCCGCTCTTCAATCCGGAGAACCACGCGGCGACCCCGCGCAATATCTTCCCCGGCCTTGTCAGCTGCAACGTGATCGCCGCGCATGCCGAGAGCGCGGTGGAATTCGAAAGCCTCAACGAACTCTAGGCCACAAAAAACCCCGCCGAGGCGGGGTTTCTTGTGTCACGCGTAGAAGGGATCAGGCCTTCTTGCGCGGAGCGGCCTTCTTGGCCGCCGCCTTGGTGGCGGCCGGCTTGGCCACGGCAGCGCCAGTCACGATATCGACGTGCGGACGGGCATTGCCATAGCTGGAACGGTAGATCTTGCCGCGACGGGTGCGGCGGTCGCCCTTGCCCATGGGAAACTCCTTAATTCTAGTAATGGAGAGGAACGGCCGGCCATCGTATCAGCGGCCGCGTAAATGGCAAGGGTCCCCATGCAGGGCGCCCCTGTCAGTGGCTGTGGCGGCCGTCCTGCCCGCAACCCTCCAGCTCGTCCGGGCACTCGCCCGGGTCGAACTGGACCGTCGCGTGGCCCACCTGCCAACGTTCGCTCAACGTGGTCTTGATGGCCGTGAGAACGCGCGCCTGGTCGGCCCCCGGGGCCAGTTCGGCGTGGAGGGTGGCCATCCGCGACCCAGCGGTCATCTGCCAGACGTGCACGTGGTGGATGTCCACGATGGACTCATCGCACTCGTGCAGCACCCGGGTGACCTCGTCCAGGTGAACCCCTTCCGGGGTGCCTTCGAGCAGGATGTGGCTCGATCGACGCAGCAGCGACCACGCGCTGCGCAGGATCAGCAGCGAGACCAGGATGGAAAGCGCCGGATCCGCCCATAGCCAGTCCATCCAGCGCACGGCCAGCGCGGCGAGCACTGCGGCCACCGAGCCCAGCAGGTCGCCCAGCACGTGCAGGCTGGCCCCCGCGATGTTCACGTCATCCGGGTCATGGCCATGCAGGGTGCGCAACACCACCACGTTCGCCACCAGGCCCACGACGGCCACGATGAACATGACCCCCGAGAGGATCGATTCCGGGTTGAACAGGCGCTGCACCGCTTCGAAGATGATGAAGGCGACCAGCGCGAACTGGGTCAGCGCATTGACGAAGCCGGCCAGGACCTCAATGCGCCCATAGCCATAGGTGCGCCGCGCATCCGCCGGACGCGCCGCGAAGCGCGCACCAAGGAAGGCGAGAAGCAGGGCCAGCGCGTCGACCAGCATGTGCCCGGCATCGGCCAGCAGCGCGAGCGAGCCCGACACGAGGCCGCCCGCCGCTTCCACCAGCAGCATGATGAACGTGAGCACGAACGCGAACAGCAGCTTCTTCTCGCTGCTGCCTTCGAAATGCGAGTGGTCGTGCGCATGGTCGTGCCCGTGGGCATGCCCGGGCGCGTGGGAGTGGTCGTGTGACATGGGGCGAAGGCTAGGCGCTGCGGTGGCGGTTACACAATCACGGGTGGGCGCAGGTCGGCCCATGGATATGGCCCGCGTGGCCGCTGCGATCCACCCTGAGGTTGATGAAATGCGCCGTGGCGACCAGCAGGCCGCCCGTGGTGACCAGCACGCTGTGGACCAGCAGGGAACCGCTGTGCAGGAAGGTCACGCCGAGGATGAGCAGAAGCAGGCCCGGTACCGCGAAGACGAACGGCAGGCGGCGATGGTGCCGGCGGTACCCGGAGACCAGCGCGGCCGCGGCCAGCACGCAGGCGAACGAGACGAAGATCTCTTCGAAGCGGTGGTTGGCCAGGAACGACAGGCCCAGCAGCGGCAATACCGCGATGACGAACGGGAGCAGCGCGCAGTGGATCGCGCAGAGGAAAGACGCCGTCGCGCCCAGCCGATCCGCGGCGTGCCACCAGCGGCGGCGGGTTTCAGGGGCGAGCGTGGGTTCGGTCATGGAGTGCATAGCGTGACTTTTTGCACGGGTCGAGGCAAGTGATGATACTTTATAACATTGCAAAGTCCAACGATGGAGCTCCACCCGATGCGCAGAACCCTATTCGCCCTGACCCTCGCCGCGACGTTCGGCAGCGCCCTCCCCGCCATGGCGGAAGACGCGACGCAGGACGCCACGACCCCGGATGTGGGCACGAAGGACCCCCAGGGCAAGTCGCGCAAGCACGTGGACAAGCTGGAAGGCATCGTCGTCAACGCCGTGCCCGGTGGCCGCAACGCCGACCAGATCGTGGCGCCCGTGGCCGTCCTGGCCGGTTCGGCCCTGGACGACGCCAAGGGCGTCTCCCTCGGCGAGACGGTGTCGTCGATCCCTGGCGTGCAGACCTCGGCGCTCGGCACCGCCGTGGGCCGCCCGGTGATCCGCGGCCTCGATGGCCCGCGCGTGGCGGTGCTGGAAAACGGCCTGTCGGCCCAGGACGTGTCCAACGTGAGCCAGGACCACGCGGTGACCCTGGAGCCGTTCCTCGCCGACCAGATCGAAGTCCTTAAGGGCCCGGCCACCCTGCTCTACGGCTCCGGCGCGATCGGTGGCGTGGTCAACGTGGTCGATGGCCGCGTGCCCGAGAAGGCGCCAGACAATGGCTTCGCCGGCCGCGCCGAGGTGCGCACGGACTCCGTCTCCGACGGCAAGACCGGCCTCGCGCGCTTCGACGCGGGCAACGACCAGTTCGCCATCCATGTCGACGGCATGCACCGCGACAACAAGGATTACGACATCCCCGGCGGCACGCTGGCCAACAGCGCGGTGAAGACGACCTCGGGTTCGGTCGGCGCCTCGGTCCTCGGTTCCTGGGGCTACCTGGGCCTGTCCGTGTCGCGCTTCCTGGATCTGTACGGCAGCCCCGCGGAACCGGGTGACCCGGCCGAGGGCGAGGATCCCGTGCACATCAAGATGGCGCAGACGAACTACACGCTGAAAGGCGGCTTCGTCCAGCCGATCGATGGCATCAGCAAGATCGAATTCAGCCTGGGCCACGGCGCGTACCAGCACGTGGAGTACGAAGGCGATGAGCCGGGTACGACCTTCTCCACCGACAGCAACCAGGGCCGCCTCGTTGTAACCCACGACGAACTGGGCGGCTGGGTGGGCTCGTTCGGCGTGCAGACCCAGCACCGCAAGTTCGCCGCGGTGGGCGAGGAAACCTTCGTGCCGGCGACGACGACCAAGGGTGTTGGCGTCTTCCTTACCGAGACGCGCGACTTCGGGCCGGTGAAGGTCGAACTGGGCGCGCGCCACGACAAGCAGAGCGTCGAACCGATCGATGGCGCCAAGCGTAACTATTCGCCGAACAGCTTCTCCGCCGGCTTCGCCTACCGCTTCGACGAACAGTGGCACCTGTCGTTGAACCTCGACCACGCCGAGCGCGCGCCGTCCGAGGAGGAGCTGTTCGCGAACGGCCCGCACGAGGCCTCAAATACATTTGAGATCGGCAGCGACCTCGGCAAGGAGAAATCCAACCAGGCCGAACTGGGCCTGCATTTCCATGGCGATGTGGTCGAGGGCAAGATCGCCGTGTACTACAACAAGTACAAGAACTTCATCTATCTCGCCGATACGGGTGAGATCGAGGATGACCTGCCGGTGCGCGTGTGGTCGCAGAACGACGCGACGTTCCGCGGTGCCGAGGCGGAAGCGACCTTCCACCTCTCCGACAGCCCTTCCGGCCATTGGGACCTGCGTGTGTTCGGCGACACCGTCCGCGCCACGCTCAGCGACGGCGGCGGCAACGTGCCGCGCATCCCCGCGGGCCGCATCGGCTCGACGCTCAGCTGGAACGCCGATGGCCTGCGCGCGAACGTGGGCGCGGTGCGTTACATGAAGCAGGACAAGGTCGCCGCGTTCGAGACCGATACCGCCGGCTACACGCTGGTGAACGCGCACTTCGGCTGGACGTTCATCAACGATGAGCGCAGCCAGTGGGAAGCCTTCGTCGACGGCAACAACCTCACCAACCAGACGGCCCGCCCGGCCACGTCGCTGTTCAAGGACGTGGCACCGATGCCGGGCCGCAATGTGTCCGTAGGCGTTCGCGCCTATTTCTGAGTTCCCGGCTCCTGACGTCCCACTCCTCCCTCCCCGGCAGGAGCCGGAAACAGCACGGGGCGCCGCAGTGATGCGGCGCCCCGTTTTTTTGGGCGTGGTGGGAGCGCGCTTGCGCGCGATGGGTGCTTGCCGCAACGTCGATCGCGCGCAAGCGCGCTCCCACAGGTCTTCTACGACTCCCGGCAGTTCTTGCAGATGCCGTGGACTTCCAGGGTCTGTGCCTGCGGGCGGAAGCCGAACGCCTTGGCCTGGGCCTCGATCAGTTCCGCGACGCGCTCGTCGCAGACTTCCTGCGCGCACTGGCACTTGTCGCAGATGAGGAACGGGACCTGGTGCGACTCTGCCGGGTGGTGGCAGGAGACGTAGGCGTTGATCGATTCCAGCTTGTGGATGAAGCCGTTCTCGAGGAGGAAATCGAGCGCGCGGTACACCGTGGGCGGCGCGGCATTGCCGTGCTTTTCGCGCAAGCGGTCGAGCAGGTCGTAGGCCTTGACCGGCTTGCCCGCCGCCGCCACAAGCTCCAGCACCTCGCGGCGCAGCGGGGTCAGGCGCAGGCCACGCTCAGTCGAGGCGACCTCAACCGCCGCGACGAAGCTGCGCGCGTCGTCGTGGTGCTCGTGGGCGTGATGGTGGCTGGCGTGTGAACTCATGGGCGTCATCCTAACATGAGGGCCTTTCAGCCCTTTTTCGAGCCCGGGAGCGGCGGCGGAACGGCGGTCCGCCGGCCTACCGTCGTCGAAGTCAGGGGCGGCGGTAGCGGTGCTGGCTGTGACGCGGGCCGAGGTGGCGGCGATGCTGGCTGTGAAGCTGCCGACGGCGGATGCCTTGGCAGGAACGGCACGGCCCAGCCCAGCGGCCCCAGCACCAGCGAAGCGACCACGGTGGCGGTGAAGCGCCCCCGCCACCAGCCCAGCAGCGCCCCGACCACGATGAACACCACCTGCCAGAGGATCAGCTGGCCCCAGGGGACCAGCCGCATCAGGTTCATGAAGATCGTGAAGAACGCACCGGGGGCTTCGGGGTCGACGCCGTGCGTAGCCTTGGCCAGGAGCTCTTCCATCCGGTGCGTACCCTGCTAAGAGGCGGCTGTCGTGGGAGCGCACTTGTGCGCGATGGGGGCTGCGGCGAGCACTCATCGCGCGCAAGCGCGCTCCCACAGGTCAGGCGGCGGCCTTAGCCACGGCCGCGTCGATGCGGGCCAGCGCGCCTTCGCGGCCGCACAGGTAGATGGTGTGCTCGATGGAGGGCGAGACCTGGGTGCCGGTCATCGCCACGCGCAGCGGCGCGGCGACCTTGCCCATGCCCAGTTCCAGCGCGGCGGCGGTCTTCTCGACGGCGCCGTGCACGGCTTCCGGGGTCCATTCGGGCAGCGAGGCGAGCTCTTCCTTTGCACGGGCCAGCACAGTCGGCGCCGTTTCGGTGCGCAGGTGCTTTTCGATCGCCTTGTCGTCCCACTCGGTGAGCGGGCCGTACCAGATCTTCGCGCGCTCGGCCATTTCCACGAACGTCTGCACGCGGTCGCGCAGGGCCACGACGACGTCGGCCGGATTCGGGCCGTTCGCCGGATCGATGCCGATGCGCTCGAGGTGGTAGGCGAGCTCGGGGCCGAGCGCCGCGGGATCGTCCGTCTTCAGGTAATGCTGGTTCAGCCACGAGAGCTTGGTGACGTCGAAGCGCGACGCGGCCTTGTTCACGTCGGCGGCGTCGAACAGCTCGATCATCTCGCCCACCGAGAAGATTTCCTGGTCGCCGTGCGACCAGCCCAGGCGGACCAGGTAGTTCAGCAGCGCGTGCGGCAGGAAGCCGTCCTCGCGGTACTGCATGACGCTGACCGCGCCATGGCGCTTGGAGAGCTTCTGGCCATCCGGGCCCAGGATCATGGGCAGGTGCGCGAACTCCGGCACCGGGGCGCCCAGCGCCTTGTAGATATTGATCTGGCGCGGGGTGTTGTTCACGTGGTCATCGCCGCGGATCACCTCGGTGATCCCCATGTCGATGTCGTCGACCACGACGGCGAAGTTATAGGTGGGGTAACCATCCGAACGGAAGATCACCAGGTCGTCGAGCTCGGTATTCGCCCACTCGATCCGGCCCTTCACCTTGTCGTCGAACACGACGGAACCGGTGGTCGGGTTCTTGAAGCGGATGACCCGGTTCGGATCCTCGCGGAACGGCTCGTTGCGGTCGCGGTAATAGCCGTTGTAACGCGGCTTCTCGCCCGCGGCCATCGCGGCGTTGCGCATGGCCTCGATCTCGTCCTTGGTCTCGTAGGCGTAATAAGCCTTGCCCTCGCGCAGGAGCTGCTCAGCCACTTCGCGGTAACGGTCCATGCGCAGGGTCTGGTAGTACGGGCCCTCGTCGTGCGAAAGCCCCAGCCAGTTCATGCCATCGAGGATGGCCTGCACGGCCTCCTGGGTGGAGCGCTCGCGATCCGTATCCTCGATACGCAGGATGAACTCACCGCCGCGACGGCGCGCTTCCAGCCAGCAATACAGCGCGGTGCGCGCGCCGCCGATGTGCAGGTAGCCGGTGGGACTGGGGGCGAAACGGGTGCGGACGGTCATCGTGTAGTCATGCGTATGGCGGGCAGAACCGGGATTTTATCCGGATCGGGCACAACCTGCTGTGTCCGGATACGCCGGCCGCCCCAACCCGCCGCCCGGATCGCCGTTTTTGCGGGCTGCTGTCATGCGGCAGTCATGCCGCGATAACCCACGCGACACGCCACCGCGCGAGCATGGCTCAAGCCAAGGCCAGATGGGGCACCGCCATGCGAGTCGGCATCGTCACCGAGACCTACGCACCGGACGTGAACGGGGTTGCGCTCACGGTCCAGGCCCTCGCCCGCGGCCTTGTCCGCCGCGGCCACACCGTCGACCTCATTCGGCCGGCCCACGCCGCGACCCCGCCCCTGGCGGACGCAGGCATGGACGTCCTCGAGGTGGAAGGTGCCTCGGTTCCCCGCTACGCAGGCCTGCGCTTCGGCCTGCCCTCCCGTTTTCGCATCGAGCGCCGCTGGCGCACCGAACGGCCGGATGCCATCTACGTGGCCACGGAAGGCCCGCTGGGGTGGAGCGCGGTGAGCGCCGCACGCCGCCTTGGCATCCCGGTCGCGACCGGCTTCCACACCCGCTTCGACTTCTACGTCGGCCACTACGGATTCGGCGTACTGACCCCGGTGGTCCGGCGCTACCTGGCCCGCTTCCACCGCCGCGCGCAGGCCACCCTGGTACCGACCGGCCAGCTCGCTGGCGAGCTGAACGACCTGGGCGTGCATGACGTGCGCGTGCTGCGCCGCGCGGTGGATACGCAGCGTTTCCATCCCGATCGCCGCAGCGAGGAACTCCGTGCTTCATGGGGCGTAGGCCCGGAGACGCCGGTGGTGCTGTGCGTCGGCCGCGTGGCTTCGGAAAAGAACCTTCACGTCGTGATCGACGCTTACCGCGCCCTCGCCCGCCGCGCACCCGACGCGCGCTGCGTCATCGTGGGCGACGGCCCGGAGCGTGCTTCGCTGGAAGCCGCGCACCCGGATGTCATCTTCGCCGGCACGCGCCGCGGCGACGAGCTGGCCGCGTACTACGCCAGCGCCGACCTGTTCGTGTTCCCCAGCCTCACTGAAACCTTCGGCAACGTCGTCCTGGAGGCCATGGCCTCCGGCGTGCCGGTGGTGGCCTACGCCGAAGCGGCGGCGCGCGAGTACATCCGCAACGGCCAGAACGGTATCCGCGTCGCGCCTGGCAATGAAGGCGGCCTCATCGAACGCGCCGCCACGCTCGGCGCGGATGCCACCGTGCGTGCGGCGATGGGACGCGCCGCACGTGCCTCAGTGGCAGGCCTTTCACCCGAGTCGGTCGTTGCCGAGTTCGAATCCATCATGCAGTCGCTCGCCGAGGAGAACCTCCATGAACGCAGCACCGCCGTCGCCGCGTAGAGCGAACCTCGACCGACGCATGTGCGTCGCCGCCAACCGCTGGGGCGCACGCCGCGCCATCGGCGTCTTCTTCGGCCTCGTCAGCCGCCTGGGGGATGGCGTCTTCTGGTATGCGCTGATGACCGTGATCGCGCTGGTCGGCGGCTTGCATGGCCTGGCCGTCGCGGCGCAGATGGCACTGACCGGCCTGACGGCACTGCTGATGTACCGCGTGCTGAAGCGTTGGACGAAGCGCCCTCGCCCGTTCCGCTCCTGCCCGGGCGTGATCGCCCATGTGCCGCCGCTCGATGAGTTCAGCTTCCCCTCCGGACACACGCTGCAGGCCGTGGCATTCACGGTCGTCGCCGTCGCGCACTACACGGTCCTGGCGCCATTCCTCATTGGCTTCGCCGCACTGA
Organism: Luteibacter sp. NPDC104163; assembly: GCF_055584245.1. Classification (NCBI taxonomy): domain Bacteria; kingdom Pseudomonadati; phylum Pseudomonadota; class Gammaproteobacteria; order Lysobacterales; family Rhodanobacteraceae; genus Luteibacter; species Luteibacter sp. NPDC104163. The sequence goes on along the minus strand of NZ_JBVJMK010000015.1, from coordinate 58,134 downwards.
TCGGCGCTTCGCGCGTGATCCTCGGCCTGCACTATCCGAGCGACGTCCTCGCCGCCACCGCGATCGGTGGTGGCCTCGGCACGCTGTCACTGTGGCTGGAGCGCGTGATCTTCTGATCAGCCCGCCCCACGGCGGTTTACGGTTCTCTTGGAGCCCCGGCCTCGTCCGGGGCTTTTTTTGGTTCTTCGCGGAAGGCCGGGGACGAGCACTACGTCCCGCTTTCGAATCGGTTCATTCGCTGGCGCGAATGCATGTTTTGAGCGGCTGACGCCGCCTCGCCTTTGTAGGTTGAGGAAGCTGCGGATGGTCAGGCCCTTGGGGCCGCCAGGCGCGGACCTTCGGACCGGGCCGTAGCGCCGCTTTCGCGACAAGCGTGACGCCACGCGGCCCTCCGCTCATGTCGGCCCCAAGGGCCTGCCCACCCGCACCCCCGAGCGATGAGGATCACGGTGGAAGAGCTCGCAACGTGTGCTCACTCGCCTGTGGGAGCGCGCTTGCGCGCGATAAGCCCACGGAGCGGTGACGCGGCTAGCCATCTCACGCGCTAACCGTTGTTCGATCCGCCGAGGCGTGGCGGCGATGACACCAGCCGGCATCGCGTCGCCGAGAGGGCTTCCCTGCGTACGGAATGTTGAGCGCGCGTGGTATCGGTCCCGGATACGGCATCGCCGCTTCGTTGGCTATCGCGCGCAAGCGCGCTCCCACAGGGGGCGGGGCTTCGGTGTACCGGCTTGTGCGACACGAAACTGGGCGAATCGACCCGGGAGCGGGCAGGCCCTGGCGGCCGACATGAGCGGAGGGCCGCGTGACGCAACGATTTTTGCGACGAGGGTGCTACGGCCCGGTCCGAAGGTCCGCGCCTGGCGGCCGCCAGGGCCTCGCCGTTCCCGATCCCGGGAAGCAACCAGCCTAAGGCGGCGCAAGCCGCTCAGTACACGCATTCGCGCCAGCGAATGAACCGATGACGAGGCGCCGATGCACCCGACGACCCCGGTAATGCGCGAAGAACCTTTTTTTGCCCGTCCGGACGGACGTCCATACGCGGACACCGGATCGTCCGCGGACACTTTGCACGCGCATATGAGACTGCACGAAATGGCTTCGCGGTGCCGTTTTTTAAGCACTTTCGTCGTTGGCACGGGCAATGCAACAGGTTTGGCGAAGGGCGCGAGCGCCCACCCACGCGAAACCACGGAGAGCAGCCATGAAAGCCGAATTCGTCCTGCTGAAAACCTTGTTCGCCGTTGTCGTCCTGGCCTGCATCATCACGATGGGTGCCATGGTGACGACCAGCGTCTCGCAGATGCCGATTACCGCGGTGGCAGCGTCGCGCTGATTTCAGCCACCGAAGGCGAGCCGCCGAAGCTCAAGTGGACGGACGCGGCCGTCGCCTTGTAGAGACCGAACAGGATCCCGAGCACGGCGGCGCCGCCGATGACAAGGGTTTTCCAGGTCTTGAGGCCATCGACGTCGTCCCTGGTCGCTTCCGCCAGGTTGCGGATGTGCTTCAGCTCCGTTTCGATACCCGGGATGGAATTCTTCACCTGGCCCAGTTCCGTCTCGATACGCGGAATGGAGTCCTTCACCCTGCCCAGCTCCGTCTCGATACGCGGGATGGAATCCCTGAACCTGCCGAGCTCCATTTCGATGCGCGGAAGGGCGTCCTTGAGCTGGAGAAGAATCGCGTATGACAGATCGCCGCTCAGGGCGGGCGCACGAGGATTGATCGATGGCTTGAAGGGTCGCGTCTTGCCCATGGTGCGCCTCCCCTTAGAGGACGTCGGTTGCGGGAGACGAAATGTGAAGTGCCGCCGCACGCCTGTCCAATCCGCGACTGGGCACAGTGTGGCCGTGAGCATTTCGCCCCGCACGAACATACGCGGAAACAATGACATGGGCGCGGTTCCATCCGCGAACCGGCGTAACTTCCGTCTGCGCTGCAACGACGGCGCGAGCCACGCAACGTGAGATCACGCTCAGTGACGACGCCAAAAAAAACCCCGCCGGAGCGGGGTTTCGTGGATCAGGCGGCGTCGACGCGGGGCATCTTTTCCATGATGCCCAACATGGCGCCGACCTTCTCGCGCATCTCGCGGCGGTCGACGATCATGTCGATCGCGCCGTGGTCGACCAGGAAGTCCGGACGCTGGAAACCTTCCGGCAGGGTCTCGCGCACGGTCTGCTCGATCACGCGCGGGCCGGCGAAACCGATGAGCGCCTTCGGCTCGGCAATGTTGAGATCACCCAGCATGCCGAGCGAGGCCGAGACGCCGCCCGTGGTCGGGTGGGTCAGCACCGAGATATACGGCACGCCTGCTTCATGCATGCGCGCAATCGCGGCCGAGGTTTTCGCCATCTGCATCAGCGAGAACAGGCCTTCCTGCATGCGGGCGCCACCAGTGGCCGAGAAGCACACCAGTGCGCTCTTTTCCGCGAGGGCTTTCTCGGCGGCACGGGCGAACTTTTCGCCCACGACCGAGCCCATCGAGCCACCCATGAAGGAGAACTCGAAGGCCACGGAAACCAGCGGGCGACCGAGCAGCTTGCCGGACATCGCGATCAGCGCGTCCTTCTCGCCGGTGCTCTTCTGCGCGGCGACGATGCGGTCCTTGTACTTCTTCTGGTCCTTGAACTTCAGCGCATCGACCGGCTCGAGCTTGCCCCACAGCTCGGTGGTGCTGCCTTCGTCGAAGAACGAGAGCAGGCGCGTGCGCGCGGCGATCGCATGGTGGTGGCCGCACTTCGGGCACACCATCAGGGACTTTTCGAGCTCCGGCTTGTACAGCACGGTGCCGCAGCCAGCGCACTTCTCCCACACGCCCTCGGGGACCTTGCCCTTGCCTGCGGCAGAAGCCGGGGCGCGGGTCTTCGGGGTCATGATTTTCTGAAGCCAGTTCATCGTGGATCTCCGATAACGTGCGGATCGCGCGCAAGCGCGCTCCTACAAAAAGCCTGCTCCCGCGCATCCGGCGCGAAAGGTGTGTCCCCGTTGGCGATCAGCGCGCGTCGAGCGCAGCGCGGATCGGTGCCAGGAAGGCGTGAGCCCTGCCAGCGGCGTCTTCCGCCGTGGTCGCACCGGCGAGGCGCTCGACGAGCGCACTGCCAATGACGACCGCGTCGGCGAACCCGCCGATCGCCTTCGCCGAGGCTGCATCGCGGACGCCGAAGCCAACCGCCACCGGCGCCTTCGACTGCGCGCGGATCCCCGCGACGCGCTCGGCGATCTGGCCGGTACTCAGCTGGGCCGCGCCGGTGATGCCAGCGAACGACACATAATACAGGAAGCCCGAAGCGGCCTCGCAGAGCTGGGCCAGGCGGCCCCCGGCGGTGGTCGGCGAGGCCAGCAGGATCTGGTCCAGGCCAGCATCTCGAAGCGGCGCCAGCACCGCGGATTCTTCCAGGGGGCAATCGACCATCAGGACGCCATCGACGCCTGCCTCGACAGCATCTTCGGCGAACTCCCTGTATCCGTACATCTCGACGGGGTTGAGGTAACCCATCACGACGATCGGCGTTTCACTATCCGTCTCACGGAATGCTGCGATCCACGCAAGGATGTTGTGCAGCCCCACGCCCTTCTCGATCGCCCGCTCCGACGCGTGCTGGATGACCGGACCGTCAGCCATCGGGTCGGAGAACGGCACGCCGAGCTCGATGATGTCGGCACCCGCGGCGACCAGGCCGTGCAGGAGTTCCACCACATGTTCGGGCGAAGGATCGCCGGCCGTGACGAAGGTGACGAGGCCGGTGCGGCCGGCTTCCTTGAGGGCCGCGAAGCGGCGTTCGATGCGGCTCATCAGATCTCGATCCCTTCGCGCGCGGCGATCGTGTGCACGTCTTTGTCGCCACGGCCCGAGAGGTTGGCGAGGACCAGGCCATCCTTCGGTAGCTCACGGGCCAGCTTGATCGCCTGGGCTATCGCGTGGCTCGACTCGAGCGCGGCAAGGATGCCCTCGGTACGCGCCAGCAGGTGGAACGCCTCGAGCGCTTCGTCGTCGGTCACGCCGACGTAGTCAGCGCGCCCGGCATCCTTCAGGAAGGCGTGTTCCGGGCCGACGCCCGGGTAGTCGAGGCCGGCGGACACCGAATGGGTCTCGACGATCTGCCCGTTGGCGTCGGAGAGCACGTAGGTGCGGTTACCGTGCAGCACACCCGGCTTGCCGGCGGCGAGCGACGCGGCGTGGCGACCGGTCTCGATACCGTCGCCAGCGGCTTCCGCGCCGACGATGCGCACATCGCGGTCGTTGAGGAAGGCGTGGAACAGGCCGATCGCATTGGAACCACCACCGACGCAGGCGGTGATCACATCCGGCAGCCGGCCGAACTGCTCGAGCGTCTGCGCACGGGCCTCGCGGCCGACGATGGCGTTGAAGTCGCGCACCATCTGCGGGTACGGGTGCGGTCCGGCGACCGTGCCGATGATGTAGAACGTGTCGGCGACGTTGGTGACCCAGTCGCGCATCGCTTCGTTCAGGGCATCCTTCAGCGTCTGCGAGCCCGATGTCACCGGCACCACTTCGGCACCGAGCAGGCGCATGCGGTACACGTTGATCTTCTGCCGCTCGATATCCACGGCGCCCATGTAGACCACGCATTTCTGGCCCATGCGCGCCGCGACCGTCGCGCTGGCCACGCCATGCTGGCCCGCGCCGGTCTCCGCGATGATGCGGTTCTTGCCCATGTGCCGGGCGACCAGCGCCTGGCCCACGGTGTTGTTGATCTTGTGCGCGCCCGTATGGTTCAGGTCTTCGCGCTTGAGGATGATGCGCGCGCCGCCCACGTGCTTCGTCAGGCGCTCGGCGAAATACACCGGGCTCGGCCGTCCCACGTAGTACTTCAGGTCGCGATCGAGCTCGGCGATGAAAGCAGGATCCTGGCGCAGGCGCTCGTAGGCGGCCGTGAGCTCGGCAAGCGGCTCCATCAGGGTTTCGGCCACGTAAATGCCGCCGTAATCACCGAAGCGCCCGTGCGCGTCGGGATAAGCGTGGAAATCCGGGATCTGGGTCATTGCGTTACCGTGTGTTGCTGAAGGGGAATCACGCGCTGGGGATGGCGCGCACGGCGGCGAGGAAGCGTTCCATCTTAGCCCGATCCTTGAGGCCCGGCGATGTCTCGATGCCGCTGGAAAGATCGACGCCCCAGGGGCGTGCTACGCGGATCGCTTCGCCCACGTTATCCGCGGTGAGTCCGCCGGCGAGCACCAGCGGTTGCGCCAGGTCGCGCGGCATACGCGTCCAGTCGAACCGTTCGCCGCTGCCACCGGTTTCACCGAGGCCGTGGCCATCCAGCAGCAGGCCGGTCGCGCGAGGGTAAGCGCGCAGGCGCGCCAGTGCGCCCTCGCCCTCCCCCATGGCGATCGCCTTGAGGTAACGCACGCCGTGCGCCGCGCAGGCTTCATCGGTTTCCACGCCGTGGAATTGCAGCATGTCCGGGCGTACGCAGCGCACGATCTCGTCCACGTAAGCCGGGTCGTCGTCCATCACCAGCACGACGCTCGTGACGAACGGCGGCACGGCATCGCGCAGCGCCATGGCCTGTTCGATCCCGACGTAACGCTTGCTCTTCCGGGTCATGACGAAGCCGACCGCATCGACGCCAAGTGCGGCCGCGGCGTGGACATCCTCGACGCGGGTGAAGCCGCAGTACTTCACGCGGGTCATAACGTCACCTCCGCAGGCAGGCCCCAGTGCGCTTCATAGCGCGGGCCGAGGAAGGTCAGGCCCTCCGCGGGCGCGGTGGCGCCGGCTACCTCGCGGTTCCGGCCTTCCAGCAGTTCAGCCATCCATTCGACCGGCTGCTCGCCACGGCCGATGGGGATGAGCGAACCCACGATGTTCCGCACCATGTGGTGCAGGAACGCGTTCGCCTCGATCTCGACCACGATATGGATATCGTCCTGGAACACGCGGATGTTGCGCACGTTGCGGCGAGCATGGGCCGCCTGGCAGGACACGGCGCGGAACGCGGAGAAGTCGTGCTCACCGATGATCGCCTGGGCTGCCTCGTGCATGCGTGCCGCGTCGAGCGCCTTCTTTTCCCAGGCGACGAAACGGGCATCCAGCGCCGGGCGAACGAAGCGTGGCAGCAGGCGGTACCGGTAGCGGCGCGCGCGCGCCGAGAAGCGAGCGTGGAAATCGTCGGCCACGGGCTGGGCCCATGTCACCGCCACGCTGCGCGGCAGGTTGGAACACGCGCCGAGCACCCAGCCGCGCATGTCGCGCTGCACCTCGGTATCGAAGTGGACGACCTGGCAGCGGCCATGCACGCCTGCATCGGTACGCCCGGCGGCGGTCGTTTCGATGGGCTCGTGGGCGACGAAGGAGAGGGCCTCCTCCAGGGCGCCCTGCACGGTCTTCGCGTGGCTGAGCTTCTGCCAGCCAAAGAAGTCGGTGCCGTCGTATTCGACGCCTAGGGCGATGCGCATGGGGTATCTGGGCGGGGGAAACCCTGAAGGTTACCCCGGAACGACGGTGGGAGCGAGCTTGCGGGCCATGGGCCGGCGGGGGCCCATCGCTCGCAAGCTCGCTCCCACGGGTGCGACGCTATCAGGCGATGCCGTCGAGGATGCGGCGGGCCGTATCCTTCTGCATCTGGGTGCCTTCGCTGATCACCTCGTCCAGCATGAGGCGGGCGCCTTCGGAGTCGCCCATGTCGAGGTAGGCGCGGGCCAGGTCGAGCTTGGTATCGACCGGGTCATCGCTGAAGCTCTCCGGGCCGGCGGTGTCGACCGGCTCCTCATCCCCGAACGCCGGCTCGTCGAAACGCGGCGGCTCGTCGAAGCGCGGCGGCTCGGCCGGGACGACCGGCGCAGCGTGCGCTTCGTCATCGAACGACCACGTCGAACGCTCCTCGGCCGGGGCCTTCTCCTCGGCGAGGATGTCGCCAAAGGCGGGGGCATCGCCTGCCTCGGTGTACGGCGATTCCGGCGCGTCCACGTCGAAGACGTCGGGCGCGTGCGGACGGCGGTCGGCCTCGGCGCGCTGCACCGGGGTCAGGTCGAAGTTGAAGTGGTACTCGCTGTGCTTCTGCGGCGCCGGCGGGACCGGGTGGGCATCCTCGTCCGGGCTGGTCACGTAGTTGCCCAGGTCGAACGCCTCGAGCCCGGCCGATTCCTCGTGCGCCGCATGCGACGGCGCGTAGGTGTCGCCTTCGTACGGGTCGTCGATGGAATCCACCGGCTGGCCACCGAACAGCGGATGCGACGGCGCGAGCGCTTCGCCCATCATGATCACTTCGCGCCACTCCGGCTGGTCCGGATCGGCAACGTGCGCGTACATGGCTTCCGCGGCGGCTTCGAAGTGCTCGACGTCGCGGCGGCCGTAGTAGAGGCTGACCAGTTCGAGGTGCAGCCCGATATCGTCCGGGTGCTCGGCGAGCGCGTCGATGATCTCGCGCTGGTCGGCATCCATCGTGTCTTCATGCTCGGTATCGAAGCCGCTGAACGTCGGCTCCTTGCTGAAGCGGTCGGCCAGCGAGCTCGGCGCCGCCGAGGCAGCGGCCGGCTTCTTGCGGCGGCCAAAGACGGCAGCCACGAGCAGCAGCAGGATGACGACGGCACCGCCGCCCCAGGCCCACGGCTGCATGAACCACTCTTCTTCCTCGACCGGCGCAGGCGCGGGCGACAGCTTCTTCGGCTCCGGCTTCGCGACCGGGGCCGGCGGGGTCGCCGGCGGCTGTGCGGCGGCGACAGGCGTTGCGGCCGGCGTCGTTGCCACCGTGGCTGCCGGGGCCGGCGTGCTTGCCGCCGGAGCGGCCGCGCTGGCAGCAGGGGCCGGGTTGGCCGCGGCGACAGGCGCCGTGGTGGAAGGGGTCGATGCAGCTGCAGCCGCGGCGGGAGCCGGGGCTGCCGGCGCCGGAGCGCTGGCCGCGGCGGCCGGCTGGCCAGCGTTCTTGCGGGCCTCGGCCAGCTTGCGCTGCAGCTCGGCGATCTCCGAGTCCTTCAGGCTGATCAGCCGCTCGTTCTTGGTATTGATCGCTTCCAGGTCACCCACGCGCGACTTCAGCTCCGCACCCTGCTGCTTGAGCGAGGCAACGGCTTCCTGCGACGTGGTGAGTTCCTGCTTGAGGCCGGCCACCTGGGCATCGCCCGTGCCGCCCTTCACGCCAGCGCGGGTGGAAGCGGCTTCACCGCCTTCCTTCGCCGGCACGATGGCCAGGCGGTCGTTCTTCGGGGCGCTGGCCTTGGCCGGCGCAGCGTTACCCGTGGAAGCGCCATCGGCCACGGAGGCCGGCGCGCGTGCCGCGCCCGAGCGCCAGGCTTCGTTCTGGCGGCGCACTTCGGCAAGGGCCGCGGCCGCGGTCTGGGCCTTGATGTCATCCTGCGACGGCATGCGCAGGACGGCACCCGTCTTCAGCGCGTTCATGTTGTCGCGATAGAACGCATCCGGGTTGGCCTTGTGCAGGGCGACCAGGACCTGGTTGATATCGGACCCACCGGCGTTGTCGCGCGCGATGGTGGAAAGGGTCTGCCCACGCTGGACCGGGCCGATGCTGCCGTTGGCAGCCTGCGCCGATGGTGCGGAGGGCGCAGCGGCACGCGGCTGGCTGGCTTCGGTGGTACGCGGCGTGCTCGACCGGGCCGGTACGCGCGAGGGCACGCTTTCCGTGCGGGACGGGCGCGCTGACGACGTTGCGGCGGCCGCGGGCGTGCCCGGCGGGTCGAGCAGCATGGTGACCTCGCGGACGACCGCGGGGCCCTTGCCGCTATCCACTTCCACCAGGAAATCGAGGTAGGTATCGCGGATCGGCGCGCCGCTGGTGACGTGGATCACCGGCTGGCCGGCGGCGTTCTTGCCGACCGTGAAACTGAGCTGCACCGGCATGCCTGACTTATTCAGGCCTGCGCGGGAGAAAGCTTCATCCGAAGCGAGGGTGACGTGGATATCGCTCGGGTTACCGGTGACCCCGGTGAGCGGGATATCCGCCGACAGCGGCTGGTCCATGGTGGAATGGACCTGGACGGCGCCGAGGCTCTGGGCCAGCACCTGGCTGCCCCCCATGGCAAGCGCCAGCATGATCGACAGCTTCAAAGTACGGTTCATCACGAGCATCCCCCGAACAATTCCATGCTGGCGGCGCGCCTCTACGGGCGGTCGGCCGCGAAGGCGCCACTGTAGTGCACCCCAGCAACAACTAACAATAGCGGCTACGGGCATTTACGCGACAAGTTTGACTCGTTCGCGAGGCCCGTACACGCCCCCCTTACATGTTGGCCCTGTACCGAGGTTCAGGGATGCCGCTCGGCTTCCAGCTGCCGTTCGAGCTCCGCGATCTTGCGGTCACGCTCCTCCAGGGCATCCCGGGAGGCCTTCGAATTCGTTTCCAGCGTATCCACCCGCTTCTGCAGGTCCTTCACCTTCTTATCTTCGACCTGGGCCTGCCCGCGCGAAGCATCGAGCTTCGCCCGGGCGGCCGTGGCCTGGCTGCTGGCCGGCGCCGGCTTCGCCGCCTGCCCCGCCGCGGCCGCGATAAGCGGCAGCGCGAAGAGCAGGCAGGCGATGGCGGCGCGGCCGGCCTTCATTACAGGTAATCCCGGACCAGGATTTCCGCGATCTGCACGGCGTTCAGCGCCGCGCCCTTGCGGATATTGTCGGAAACCACCCATAGGTCGAGGCCACGCTCGTGCGAGATGTCCTCGCGGATGCGGCCCACGTAGACCGGATCCTTGCCGGCGGCGTCGCTCACCGGGGTCGGATAACCGCCCGCCTTGCGCTCGTCGACGACGACCACGCCCTCGGCCTGCTCCAGCAGCTCGCGGGCACGCTCGGCCGTGATCTTGTCGCGGGTCTCGATGTGCACGGCCTCGGAGTGGCCGTAGAACACCGGCACGCGGACAGCGGTCGGGTTCACCTGGATCGAAGGATCCTCGAGGATCTTCCGGGTCTCCCAGACCATCTTCATTTCTTCCTTGGTGTAGCCGTTGGCCTGGAAGTCGTCGATGTGCGGGATGACGTTGAACGCGATCTGCTTCGGGAACTTGGCCGACTCCACGTCCTGGAAGTTGAGCATCTGGGCCGTCTGCTTGCCCAGTTCCTCCAGGCCGCTTCGACCCGCGCCCGAGACCGACTGGTAGGTCGCCACGTTGATCCGCTCGATACCCACCTCGCGGTAGATCGGCGCCAGCGCCACCAGCATGCCCATGGTCGAGCAGTTCGGGTTGGCGATGATGCCGCGCACCGTGTAGTCGGCGATGGCGTGCGGGTTCACCTCGGAAACCACCAGGGGAATATCGTCCTGGTAGCGGAACTCGGAGGTGTTATCGATGACCACGGCGCCGGCCGCGGCGGCACGCGGCGCGTGCTCACGGCTGACCGAACCGCCGGCCGAGAAGAACGCGATGTCCACGCCCTCGAAGTCGAATTTGGCCAGGTCTTTGACGACACAAGGTTTTCCTGCGAAATCGACGGTGCCGCCCGCCGAGCGCTCGCTCGCCAGGGGGATCAGTTCGCTCACGGGAAAATCCCGCTCGGCCAGGATCGAAAGTAGGGTTTCACCGACTGCGCCGGTCGCACCCACCATGGCCACCTTGTAACTCGTCTTCTTGCTCATCTTCGCTCTTGTTGGCGTGGGTAGAGGGTCTAGCTGGCGTCAGCCAGCACGCCCGGGTTGAGGATCGTGGGCGGCCGACCGGCGCAGGGACCATGCCCAAACGCAGCCAGTACATTGTCCACAGCCAGCGAAGCCATGTCGCGACGTGTGTCGCGACTTGCGCTCGCGATGTGCGGACTTAGCACCACATTGTCCTGTTCGAGCAGGTCCGGGTGGACCTGCGGTTCGCCCTCGAACACATCGAGGGCGGCCGCGGCGATCTCGCCATCGGCCAGCGCCCGGGCCAGGGCTTCGTCATCGACGATGCCCCCGCGGGCGATGTTGGTGAGGGTGGCCGTCGGCTTCATGGCCTTGAGTTCGGCGGCACCGATGCTGTGCCGGTTCGCCGGGGTGAACGGCAGCACCAGCACCAGGTGGTCGGCCTGCGCGAGCAAGGTGGCCTTGTCCACGTAGGTGGCCCCGCACTCCCTTTCGATCGCCGCGTCGAGCCGCGAGCGGTTGTGGTAGATCACCGGCGAGCGGAAGCCGGCGGCGCGGCGGGCAATGGCCTGGCCGATGCGGCCCATGCCGAGGATGCCGATGGTCTTGCCGTGGATATCGGCGCCGAGCCAGCCTTCGAAGCGCGAACCCTTCCACTGCCCTGCCCGCAACCAGCGCTCCGCTTCGCCTACCCGGCGCGCGGCCGCAAGCATCAGCGCCCAGGCGTAATCAGCCACCGTCTCGTTCAGCACATCAGGCGTGTTCGAAGCGCCGACGCCGGCTTCGGTCAGCGCGGCGAGATCCAGGTTGTTGTAGCCCACGCCCGTGTTGGCGACGAAGCGCAGCTTCGGGGTATGCCGGAGGATATCGGCATCGATCCGGTCGGCCAGGCCGATGATCGCAGCATCGGCGTCCTTCAGGTGGGCCACGAGTTCGACGGGCGTGTAAGCCCGCTCCTCGGCCTCCTGCGTGACCTCGAAATGCTCGCGCAGGCGGTCGACGATATCGGGGAAGAATGGCCTGGAGATCCAGACCCGGGGCTTGCTCATCGGTCACTCCTGCAAGGTGCCGGGGATCCGCGGCGGAACCGGCGCGACATCGCCGCACTGGGCGCGGTGGCGCAGGGCCTGGTCCATCAGCACCAGCGCCAGCATGGCCTCGGCGATGGGCACCGCGCGGATGCCGACACAGGGATCATGCCGCCCCTTCGTGACCACTTCGGTAGCGTTGCCCGCGCGATCCACGCTGCGGCCCGGGACCAGGATGCTGGACGTCGGCTTGAACGCCATGGACACGACGACGGGCTGGCCGGTGGCGATGCCGCCGAGGATGCCGCCCGCGTGGTTGGAAAGAAAACCCTGCGCGGTCATCTCGTCGCGGTGCTGGGTGCCACGCTGGCCGACGGCGTCGAAGCCGTCGCCGATCTCCACGCCCTTCACGGCGTTGATCGACATCATGGCCGCGGCGATCTCGCCATCGAGCTTGCCGTAGATCGGCTCGCCCCAACCAGCCGGAACGCCTTCGGCCACCACGGTCACCTTCGCGCCGACGGAATCGCCGGACTTGCGCAAGGCGTCCATGTAGGCCTCGAGTTCGGGGATCTGATCGGCGAACGGCCAGAAGAACGGGCTGGTCTCGATGGCCGCGGCCTCGAAGCCGCGCGGGACGACCTCGCCGATCTGGCTGACGTGGCCCTGCACCGTGACGCCGTAACGCCCGGCCAGCCACTTCTTGGCGATGACGCCGGCGGCCACGCGCATGGTGGTCTCGCGGGCCGACGAGCGGCCGCCACCGCGCGGGTCGCGGACGCCGTACTTCTGCCAGTAGGTGTAGTCGGCGTGGCCGGGGCGGAAGGTATCGAGGATGTTGCCGTAGTCCTTCGACCGGGCATCGGTATTGCGGATCAGCAGTGCGATCGGCGTGCCCGTGGTCACGCCCTCGTAGACACCCGAGAGGATCTCGATGTCATCCGCCTCGCGGCGCTGCGAGGTGTGCCGGGAGCGGCCGGTCGCGCGGCGCTCCAGGTCGGTACGGAATTCGCTGGCCTCCAGCGGGAGCCCCGGAGGGCACCCATCGACCACGCACCCGATCGCCGGGCCGTGGCTTTCGCCGAAGGTGGTAACGGAGAGGAGCTTGCCGAACGTATTGGAGGACACGGTACTTCCGTCAGGTGTTTAGTTCCGCGCGGCACGCACGGCGGCGATGTCCGCGGCGTGGGCGACCAGGTCGCGGCGCTCGATGGCGAAGATGCCCATCTGGCCGACCTTGAACTCCAGCCACACGAACGGAACGCGCGGCAGGAGGTTGACCAGGGCGTGCTCGCTATCGCCCACCTCGACGATCAGCAGGCCATCTTCGGAGAGGTGGTCGGCGGCTTCATCGAGCATGCGCAGGGTGAGGTCCAGTCCATCATCACCAGATGTCAGGCCAAGGACCGGTTCATGGCTGTATTCGGCCGGCATGGCCGCGTACTCGTCGTTGGTGACGTACGGCGGGTTGGAGACGATGAGGTCGTAGACCTCGTCCTTCACGCCGGAGAACAGGTCGGACTTGATCGCGCGAACGCGCTCTTCGACGTGCTGGTAGACGATGTTCTCGTTGGCCAGGCTGAGGGCGTCGTCGCTGATGTCGACGATGTCGACCTGCCAATACGGGTTGTACTCGGCCATGGCGATGCCGATGCAGCCCGAACCGGTGCACAGGTCGAGCGCGCGCTCGACGTGGCGGTCTTCGAGCCAGGGCTGGAACCCGCCTTCGATGAGCTCGGCGATGGGCGAGCGCGGCACCAGGGCGCGGCGGTCGCTCTTGAACTTGAGGCCGGCGAACCAGGTCTCGCCGACGAGGTAGGCGACGGGGACGCGCTCGGCGATGCGCTTTTCGATCAGCGCAAGGATGGCCTCGCGCTCGGCGGCGACGAGCTTGCCGGCGCCGTAGGCGGGCGGCAGGTCGGGCGGCAGGTGGAGGGCGGCCAGGACCAGGTGGGTGGCCTCGTCGATCGGATTGTCATGGCTGTGGCCAAACGTGAGGCCGGCGGCCGAGAAGCGGCTGGCGCCGTAGCGGATGAAATCGATGATGGAGCTGAGTTCGCTGGTCACGGGCGGGGGCTTTCTTGGGGCTGACAGGGGAGTATAGCCGTCTACGTCCCGGCTCGCCTTGGCCCTCGCGCTGTCTGATCGAGGCCGAAGGCGAGCTCGCCCGCACAAAACCGTGCGTTTTCGAAAAGGGAACGTATGGGCTAGCCGTATTGCAGATGGGCCTGACTGGCCGGCGGGGGTACATTGGTGTTTGCCCTTTTGCCCCGGGCGCATCAAAGGCACCCGCGATGATCGCTCGAACGCGCGTCCTGCTAGCCATGCTCGCCTGCACCGGCGCAGCGCATGCCCAGGAAATGCACGACCACGACCACCCCGTGCCGGAAAAACTCGGCACGGTCTCGTTTCCCATTGCCTGCGCACCGGCCGTGCAGCAGCCGTTCGACCGCGCGGTCGCCCTGCTGCACTCCTTCGCATTCAGCGCCGCCCAGAAAGCCTTCAGGGAGGTCGCCGCGAAGGACCCGAAATGCGCCATGGCCCACTGGGGCATCGCCATGACCGACTTCCATCCGGTCTGGCAGCCTCCCCTGCCCCCAGCAACCTTCGCCGAAGGACAAAAGGAAGCGCAGGAAGCCGCGAAGCTGCAACCCGCGGCCGGGTCCGATCGCGATTACATCCGTGCGCTGGGCCAGCTTTACCGGGCCGACCCCAAGCTTACGAGCGCGCAACGAACCATGGCCTACGAGCAGGCGATGGCGGTGGTGGCAGGCAGCCATCCGGATGACACCGAGGCACAGGTGTTCTACGCCGTGGCCTTGCTGGCCAATGCATCACCCACCGACAAGACGCATGCGCGGCAGAAGCAGGCCGTCGCGATACTCGCGCCCCTGTTCAAGGCGCACCCTGACCACCCCGGCATCGCGCACATCCTCATCCATGCCTGCGATAGCGCCGAACTGGCGAAGCAAGGCCTCGACGCCGCGCGCAAATACGCGAGCATCGCGCCATCCGCCTCGCATGCGTTGCACATGCCTTCGCACATTTTCACCCGGCTGGGTTTGTGGGATGACTCGATCGCATCGAACATCGCCTCGGAAAAGGCGGCGCGCGCGCAGGGTGACCTGATGGGCCAGCTACACGCCATGGATTACCTCGTGTATGCGTACCTGCAGACCGGGCGCGACAAGGAAGCGCGGCAGGTCATCGCCGAGATGAAGAAGCTTCCGCGACTCGACATGACGGATTTCGCCATCGCCTATGCGTCGACGGCCATGCCAGTGCGCGTCGCCGTGGAAGAAGCACGCTGGGACGAAGCCGCCGCGATCACGCCACCGCAGGGCGCACCCGAATCGGTCGTGGCGGTCGCGCTCTGGGCGAAGGGCATCGGGCTTGCGCGGACCGGCCGCCCCGACGAGGCGCGGGCACAAGGTGAGCGCCTCCGTGGCATCGAGGCTCGCCTGCACGTGGCGGGCGACACGTACTGGGCGGAGCAGACCGGAATCCTGGCGACCGAGGTCATGGCCTGGGCGGCGCAGGCAAGCGGTAATCCCGCTGGGGCCGTCGCGTTGCTGAGCGACGCCGCGGAGAAGGAAGACCGGATCGAGAAGCGCCCCGTCACGCCCGGCCCCATCGTGCCGGCGCGCGAGCAGCTCGGTGAGTTGCTGTTCGAACAGCACAAGCCAGGGCCCGCACTGGCGGCGTTCCAGGATGCGCTGGCACAGGCGCCGGGGCGTGCTGGTGCGCTTCGTGGTGCGGCAAAAGCGACCGCCACCAGCGCGTCGCTATAGCCTGCTATTCCTTGTGGGAGCGCGCTTGCGCGCGATGCCGGGTTGCGGCCAGGCCCATCGCGCGCGAGCGCGCTCCCACAACCGGAGGCCGAATCGTCAGCCGCGTGGGCCGGGATCGCTGGTCGCGGGCTTGCCGTCCTCGTGGTGGCCTGCGTAGCGCCGCAGGTAGCGCGGTGCTTCCGGCGTCGTGACGCTTACGTCGTACCAGCCGCCGCTGCCGTTGAGGTCGAGGGCGACCGTTTCGGTGGCGCCCGCATCGATGTTGAGGTGGCGTGATTCGTCGCCGGCGTACGCATTACCCACGCGACACCCCATGCGGGTACCGCCCGTATTCGCCACGACAACCTCGATCCGCCGTTCGCCGGGAACACCGCGCACGTTGACCTCGAGGGTATCGTCAGTGGCACCGCGCAAGGCTGCGTAGAAGCCGTTGGGGCCATGGATGCGGCGATCATACGCATCGCCACGCGCGGCAAGCGGCCAGCCGTCTTCAATCGTATCGCCCGCCGCGGCGGTATAGCGTCGCGGCGGCGCGTCGCGGTCCAGGCCGTCGTACACGAGGAACGCCGCGCCGAGTGAGCCGGAGTTGTTGAAAGCAATGTGGCTTCGCCCATCCGCCAGCCGATGCTGCACGGACCACGCGTATCCGAGCGGCCGTGCAGGGCGCTGGCCTGGTTCCTGTACCGGCATGACCTGCTCGGCGGGGACCGCGATGGGTGCCTTTCCCGTCGAGCCGTTAGGGACGGCGATCGCCGGCACCTTCCCATCGTGTGCGCCCGCGAAATCGAAGCAGCTGGTGAGATCGCCACACACGGCGCGACGCCAGCTGCTGATGTTGGGCTCCTCGACACCGAAGCGCTTCTCGAGGAAGCGCAGTACCGAAGTGTGATCGAAGGTCTCGCTGCATACCCAGCCGCCGCGCGTCCACGGCGAGACCACGATCATCGGCACGCGGTTGCCGAGGCCGACGACCTGCAGTCCCTTCGGGTCGCTGCCGGGAACGATGGGACTCGAAATCCGCGGATGGGCGTCGAGATCCATGATTTCATCGCGCAAGCCGTCGGCGAGCGTCGCGGAGACCACCCCACCCTCGCCATTCGCCAGCGGCGGTGCCGGTGGCACGACGTGGTCGAAAAAGCCGTCGTTCTCGTCATAGTTGAGGAACAGCACGCTGCGGCTCCACACCTTCGCGTTCGCCGTCAGCGCATCGAGCACGGCGCGGATGTAGTACGCGCCGTCGGCGGGAGATGAGGTCGGGTGCTCGCTGTACTTGTACGGCGCGACGATCCAGGTGACCTGCGGCAACCGGTCATGCACGACATCGTTGCGCAGGTCGCGCAGCGTATGCGTGGAGACACCGTTGCGGACGAGCGCGCTATGCGGGTCCGCGCCTTCCTGCACCTGGTAGGCCGCGAAGAACTCGAGCGAGTTATCCGTGTAGTTGTCCGTGGGCGACCCGGGTTCACCGGTGCCACCCTGGTAAACGCGCCAGCTGATGCCCGCTTTCTCCAGGCGTTCCGGATACGTGGTCCAGGTGTAGCCGTTGGTGTTCGCGCGCTCCTCGGTGCCGGGACCATTGCCCTTCACTCCCAGGCGCCCGGCCGGATCCGACGTGCCACTCCAGAGGTAAATGCGGTTGATGGCCGTGTCTGCAAGTGCCGATGCGTGGTACGCGTCGCATACGGTGAACGCATCGGCCAGCGCGTAGTGGAATGCCGCGTCCTCCCGGCGCAGGTAGGCCATGGTGAGCACATCCTGCTTCTGTTCGATCCAGCGATCGTTGCGGCCGAGGTTCCACGCACCATGGCCCGTGCTCCAGCCATGGTCGGTGCCCTCATGGTGGTCACCGCTTGCGCGCGTATCCAGGTGGAACGGATAGACCCAGCCGACATCCGCACCGATACCGCGCGATTTCCAGAACTTCGTATGCGTCGCCGTCGTCGGCTGCTTCCACACGGGATCGCCGTTGCCCAGTTCAAGCACGCGCGGATCGTTGAAGCCGCGCACGCCACGCAGGCAGCCGAAGTAGTGATCGAACGAACGGTTCTCCTGCATCAGGATCACGACGTGGCTGATGTCGTTGATCGTGCCGGTACGCCGGTCGGGTGGCGTCGCCATGGCGCGCGCGATGCTGGCGGGCACGCCCTGCGCGATCAGCGTCGCGGCCGCCGTGGCGGCAGCGCCCTGCAGGAACCGGCGGCGGTCGCTGGAGAACATCAGCCTATCCTTTCAGCGAAGCGATGAGCGCGGCGTGCAGCTCGGGCGTCGCCGCGGCGACCACGCGCCCGCCGCTCTGCAGGCCGAGTGCGCGGCCTTCCCAGTCGGTCATGACGCCGCCCGCCGCCTCGACCACTGGCGCGATCGCGAGGTAGTCATACGGCATGAGGTTGGATTCGATCACGGCATCGATGTGGCCCGATGCCAGCATGCCGTAGCCGTAGCAATCGCCACCGAAGCGGCGTGCATGCGCCGCGCGGCTGGTGCGATCGAAGCTGACCCATTCTTCCGCAGTGAACATGTCGGGGGTCGTCGTGTAGAGCGTCGCATCGGCCAGCAACTGGCAGTCGCTCGTGTGGCAAGGCACGCCGTTCATCGTCGTGCCGACGCCGACATGCCCCACCCAGCGCTCATCCAGCACCGGCATGTCGAGGACACCCAGCACCGGTGATCCGCCGCGCAGCAACGCGATGAGGGTGCCCCACAGCGGCCAGCCCGAGATGAAGCTGCGCGTGCCGTCGATCGGGTCGATCGACCAGACGAACTCCGCGTCGACCCGGCTAGGGCCGTATTCCTCGCCGAGCAGGCCGTGTTCCGGCCACGCCTGTTCGATCCGCTCGCGCAGCATCGCCTCCACGCCGCGATCCACCGCGGTGACCGGGCTCATGTCGCGCTTGAGCGTCACATCGACGGGGCGACGGAAACGCGGCAGAGACAAAGCGCGTGCATTGTTGGCGATGCCCGTGGCAAACGCTTCGAACTCGGCCCGCTCGGCGGCGGACAGCGGTGCATGGACGGTCACTCGAGACTCCAAAAAGACATGCGCGATCTAGCTTTCGCACGTTTCAGGTTAATGACGAAAACGGAAATTTTCCTGTGGACGTCGAGTCCACATGTTTGCAAATATACCCAAAACGCCACACGGGTGGGTGATCTTTTCCACCCCGATGGTCGCGAGATGAACCCCTGGGGCCCTGCATGCGTCCAAGCCGCTACATCGCCAGCGTCGCCGCTTTGCTTGCCGTGTGCGTGTCCGCACGGGCCGGCACGCTGACGGTCTATTCGGCGCTGGAAAGCGACGAGATCGCTACGTACCTGGATGGCGCGAAGAAGGCCCTGCCCGACGTGGACATCCACGTGCTCCGCCTGTCCAGCGGCGACCTGGCGGCGCGCCTGCTCGCCGAGTCCGCGGAACCGCGCAACGACGTGGTCTGGGGCATGGCCGCGACCGACCTGCTGGATCCGCGCATCGCGGCACTCCTGCAACCGGTGCACAGCCCCGCCATCGACGCTTTGCCCGCCCGTTTCCGCGGCAGGGATGGCCGCTGGTTCGCTCCGACCGGTTACATGGCGGCCCTATGCGTGAACCGTGAAGCGCTGGCCGAGCACGGGTTGCCGATGCCGCGCACGTGGCACGACCTCACGTCACCGGCCTATCGCGGGCAGATCGCGATGCCGGACCCCGCGTCCTCGGGTACGGGCTACATGGTGCTCTCGTCGCTCAGCGATGCAGGGCGCGATCCGAACGGCATGCGCCTCGTGACCGATATCGCCGCCAACCTCGGCCAGGTCACCCTCTCCGGTTCCGCGCCTTGCAAGCTCGCGCGGATCGGCGAGTTCCCGATCGGCGTGTCGTTCGCGTTTTCCGCCATGCAGTCGATCCGACAGGGCTACCCGGTGACGATGGTGCTGCCCAGCGATGGCACCGGTTACGAGCTGGAAGGCTCCGGTCTTATGAAGGCCGCGGCAAACACGCGCGATGCACAGCGTTTCCTCGACTGGACCGCCTCACCCGCCGCCGCCGCGCTGTACCGCGGTTACAAGGAAATCGTCGCGGCGCCGGGAAGCAAGCCGACGGAAGAACAACAACGCGCGGGGCTGCCGGCCGATGTGGTCGCCACCCTGCCCGCGCGGGATTTCGACGCCGCGGCGCGCGAGCGCGCGGCACTCATTGCACGTTTCAAGCAACTGACGCGCTGACGCGCCGGCTGCGGGGGAGTTTCGGTTCATGCATCTGCGCCTCGAAGAAATCAGCAAGGCCTGGGGCGGCCACACGGTCCTCGACCGCGTGTCGTTCAGCGCGGGCGCGAGCGATTTCGTCTGCCTGCTCGGCCCCAGCGGCTGCGGCAAGACCACGCTGCTGCGCATCGTGGCGGGCCTGACCGAGCCCGACGCGGGCCGGGTCGAACTGGCAGGCAGGGACATTACCCATGTGCCCGCGCGCGAGCGCGGCATGGGCATCGTGTTCCAGTCGTACTCGCTCTTTCCCGACCTGACCGCCGCCGCCAACGTCGGCTACCCGATGCGGCTGCGCGGGATCCCGGCCAGCACCATCGCCACGCGCAGCACCGAGCTGCTGGCGAAGGTGGGCCTGGGTGGCTTCGGCGGCCGCTTCCCCGATGAACTGTCGGGCGGCCAGCAGCAACGCGTCGCGCTGGCTCGCGCGCTCGCGGCGGAACCGGCACTGCTCCTGCTCGATGAACCGCTCTCCGCGCTCGACCCGGCCATCCGTGCACAGCTGCGCGGCGAGATCCGTTCGCTGCAGCGCTCGCTCGGCATCCCGACGATCATGGTCACCCACGACCAGGACGAAGCCCTGGCCCTGGCCGACACCATCGTCTGCATGAAAGCCGGCCGGATCGAACAGATCGGTTCGCCGCGTGACCTTTACGAACGCCCATCGTCGCGCTTCGTCGCCGACTTCATCGGGCACGCCAACCTGTTGCCCACCGCCTTCGTGCGCGAGGTGATGCCGGGCTTCCTCGAACGGCGCCCGCCGGGCGCGGATGCCACCTGGGAGCTGTGCCTGCGGCCGGAAGACATCGTGCTGGAAGCCGACCCGCGTGGCGACGCCGTCGTTTCCGATGTCACCTACCTTGGCAACCTTGCACGCGCCGGCCTTGCATGGCGTGGCCAGCGCCTTGTCGCTGAACTGCACGGACGCAACACGCTCACCCCGGGTGAAGCCGTGGCCGTCGATGCGATCCGCGGCGCGTGGGTGTGCACGTGAACGCCGTCGCCGCGCCCAACGCGCCCGCACGCACGAGCCACCTGGCCTGGTTGCTGCTGGCGGTGCCGTGCGCCGGCCTGCTCGTGTTCTTCCTGTATCCGCTGCTCAGCGTGGCCTGGCGCAGCGTGACCGACGCTGGTGGCGCGTTCACCCTGGCCAATTACGCTCGCCTGCTCGATGACCCGGGCCTGCCGCGCGCCGCCCTGCACAGCGTGGAAACCGGCCTGGTGACGACGCTGGCCACGGTAGCGTTCGGCCTGGGTATCGCGATGGCGTTGCACCGCTCGCGCCTGCCGGGCAAGGCGCTGATCCGGGCGACGCTGCTCCTGCCGATGCTCGCGCCCTCACTGGTGCTCGGCCTCGGCCTGGTGCTGCTGCTCGGCCGGAACGGCCTCGTGCACCGGCTCACCGGCCTGCCGACCGATATCTACGGCTTCCCGGGCCTGGTCATCGCCAATACGTTGTACGGCCTGCCCCAGGTCGTGCTGATCGTCTCCGCCGCGCTCGCGCGTACCCCAGCGCGCCATTACGACGCGGCCGCATCCATGGGTGCCACGCCGTGGCGCCAGTTCGTCGATATCACGCTGCCGCGCCTGCGCTTCGCCCTGCTCGCGGCCGCCTTCCTCGTCTTCACCGAAACGCTCACCGACTTCGGCAGCGCCGTGATCGTCGGTGGCAATTACCGCGTCCTCGCGATGGAGATCTACAGCGAGGTGGTGGGCCAGCTCGACTTCGCCATGGGCGCGACGCTCGGCATGGTACTGCTGCTCCCGGCGCTACTCTCGGTGTGGCTGGGCCGCCTGGCGAAGCGCCGGCAGGACAGTGGTGACGGCGCGCCTGGTCGCGCGCTCATGCCGGCGCGGCATGCCGGGCGTGATGGTTTCCTCGCCGTCGTCTCGCTCGCCGCGCTGCTGCCGATCGTCGCCGTCGTCGCCACGGTGGCCTATGTGTCCTTCGTGAAACTGTGGCCGTACCAGCAGTCGCTCACGCTGGCGAACTACACCGGCATGAGTGGGGGCTTCGGTCCCGTGTGGACCTCGCTGGCCATGTCGTTCATCGCGGCGGTCGCAGGGTGCGTGCTGGTCTTCGCGTTGTGCGCGGGCCTGCGCAAGGCACCGCCGGTGC
This sequence comes from Luteibacter sp. NPDC104163, assembly GCF_055584245.1. Lineage (NCBI taxonomy): Bacteria > Pseudomonadati > Pseudomonadota > Gammaproteobacteria > Lysobacterales > Rhodanobacteraceae > Luteibacter > Luteibacter sp. NPDC104163. The sequence goes on along the minus strand of NZ_JBVJMK010000015.1, from coordinate 36,436 downwards.
TCGCGCGTCCGCTGCAGTTCATCGCCTCGCTGCCTGCCGCGGTGCCGGGCATGGTCGTCGGCCTGGGCTATGTCATGGCGTTCAACCATGGCCCCCTGTCGGGCTGGCTGCACGGCAGCCTCATCATCATCGCCGCGTGCAGCCTCTACCACTACCACGCGCAGGCGTTCCTCACGATGCAGACCGGCATGCGCCAGGTGCCCGATGCCCTTGAGGACGCCGTGGCGGCGTTTGGCGGCGGCACGCGCGAGGTACTGCGCGATGCGGTGCTCCCGTTCACCGCGCCCGCCGCGATCTCCACTTTCTTCTACCTGTTCATGCGCTCGATGGTGACGCTGTCCGGCGTCATCTTCCTCGTCACCGCCGACGTGGGCCTCGCCTCGGTCAGCGTGATGCGCCTGGATGAAAACGGCTTCCTGGCCCAGGCCGCCGCGTACGCCATGTGCGTCGTGGTGGCGGGTGCCCTCGCACTCGGCGCCATGCGCCTGCTCTTGCACACACTCAAGGAACGACGCCATGTGGCATGAAGAACGACACACCCGCATCCGTGACCTGCTCCGCACCAGCGGCCAGGTCTCCGTGGAGCGGATCGTCACCGAGCTCGGCGTCTCGCGCGAAACCATCCGCCGCGACCTGGTCGAGCTGGCGGAGCGTGGCGAGATCCGCCGCGTGCACGGTGGCGCGGTGCTGACCTCCGATGAGCCGCCGATCGACGTACGCCACGCCACGCGGGTGCGCGAGAAGCGCGCCATCGCGAAAGTCGTGGCGACCCTGGTCGAGAGCGGCCAGACGATCTTCATGGATGCGGGCAGCACCATGAACGTGGTGGCGGAGGCCCTGGCGACGCGCAGCGGCCTCACCATCATCACCAACGCCGTGGACGTGGCCTCGCGCTTCGCCGCGCGCGACGGCAACACCGTGCACCTGCTGGGCGGCAGATTCGACGCCCAGATCGGTTGCACGAACGGCGCGACCACCGTGTCGGAGATCCATCGCTACCAGGCCCACCTCGCCATCCTCTCGCCGGTGGGCGTGGATGCGAACGCGGGCGCCAGCAGCTTCGAACTGGAGGAAGTGGAAGTCGCGCGTGCGATGTGCGCCAACGCACGCCGCGTGATCCTGGCCGCCGACCATTCGAAGGTCGGCGTCCGCAGCCGCGCCAGCTGGTGCGAACCCGAGCGGATCGATGTGCTCGTTACCGACCGCAAATCCGAGAAATCCCGCGCGTTCGCCGCCGTCCGCAAGGCGGTGCGCGAGGTCGCGCTCGCCTGATCCATTCACAACATCGCGCCAGGAAGGCCGCTTCACGCCTGTTATTTCAATCGATCGAATCCTCACTGTCACAGACCCAGCCTTTCCGGAGCACCCCATGAGTTCCCTTCCCGCACTACGCCGTACCTTGCTGTGCGCAGCGGTTGCCGCGACGTTCAGTGGCCTCGCCTATGGCCAGGCCACCACGGGCCGTATCACCGGCACCGCGCCCGCCACCGCTGGTGAAACCGTCCTGATCGAAGGCAGCAACGGCCTCACCCGCGAAGTCGCCGTCGACGAACGCGGCCGCTACACGGCCGAATCCCTGCCGCTGGCGACGTACAAAGTCACTCTCCGCGCGAACGGCCAGCCCGTGGATTCGCGCGAAAACGTCACCCTGCGCGTCGGCGCGGCCACCGATGTCTCGTTCACGGCCGCCTCGTCGTCCAGCGCGCAGGACCTCAGCGCCGTGACCGTCTCGGCCAGCGCGCTGCCGAAGATCGACGTCGCGACCGTCGCCTCGAGCACGGTCATTACCTCGGCCGACCTGGCCCGCCTGCCGCTGCAGCGCTCCGCCGAAGCGGTCGCCCTGCTCGCCCCGGGCGCATCGCCGGGCTACACCGGCTTCAAGGGTGCCTTCGGTGGCAGCACGGTGAGCTTCGCCGGCTCGTCGGTGACCGAGAACGCTTACTACATCAACGGCATGAACACGACCGATCCGCTCAGCGGCTTCGGTGGCGTGACCCTGCCTTACGGTGCGATCGACCAGCAGGAAATCCTGAGCGGCGGCTACTCGGCGATGTACGGCCGTTCGGATGGCGGCGTGATCAGCCAGGTCGGCAAGCGTGGCACCAACGAATGGCACTTCGGTGCGCAGGTGCTGTGGGAGCCGGACTTCGCGCGCGCCAGCGCCCGCAACATCACGTACGGCCACGACAACCCGGCGCCCCCGGGCACGATCAACCAGCGCAACGACCGTAACCACGAGTGGACCTCGACGATCAGCGCCTACGCCGGTGGCCCGCTGATCAAGGACAAGCTCTACGCCTTCGCCGCGGTGGAAATGGAGCGCAGCCAGGGCAACAGCGTCGGCGACGTGAACCACGCGTACGACACCAAGTACACGTACAAGGATCCGAAGTGGTACGGCAAGATCGACTGGAACATCAATGACAACAACATCCTCGAACTGACCGGCGTCAACCAGACCCACCGTTCCAACGGCAACAAGTACAATTACGACTACGACACCAACACCGTCGGCGACTACGCGAGCGAAGACTCGACGTACAAGACCAAGGCCATGGTGTACGTGGCGAAGTACACGAGCTACATCACCGACGACCTGACGCTCACCGCCCTGTACGGCAAGTCGAAGCTCACGTACTACAACGAGCCGCCGGATACCGGCATCGTGGGCCCGTTCATCGGCAACGTCAGCGGCCAGAACCCGGCACTGAACGGCGGGACGCCGATCACCAACGGCCAGACCCTGGATACCGTGGACAACCCGGACCACGAGTCGACCAACCGCAACCTGCGCGTCGACCTGAACTACAGGATCGGCACCCACTCGATCACCGCGGGTATCGACAACCAGGATTCGCACGATATCGATGACGGCACCACGATCGGTGGCGTCGGCTACGAGCTGTGGTACGCGAAGCAGGACCCGAACCTCAACATCAGCGACAGCCCCTTCGTCGGCAAGCCGGGCGATTACCCGGGCGGCCAGACCGGCTACTTCGGCTACTACCGCCACTACAACACGCTCGCCTCGGTGCGCGTGAAGCAGCGCGCGCAATACATCATGGATGACTGGCAGGTCACCGACCGCCTGATGCTCTCGCTCGGCATCCGCAACGACCAGTTCACCAACTACAACCCCGCCGGCCAGCCGTACCTCAAGCTGACCAAGCCGCAGTGGGCGCCGCGCCTCGGCTTCAGCTGGGACGTGAACGGCGATTCCACCATGAAGGTGTACGGCAACGCGGGCCGCTACTTCCTCGCCATGCCGGCCTCCGTGGCGCTGCGCACCTCCGCCGGCTCGCTCGCCACCAACCAGTACTTCACGTATACCGGCATCGATGCCAGCGGCCTGCCGACCGGCGTGACGTTCATCCAGTCGGCCACCGGTGGCGCCGTTTCCCCGAACGGCGAATACGGCCAGCCGCCCGATCCCAAGACCGTCAGCTCGAAGAACATCAAGTCGGAATACCAGGACGAGTTCATCCTGGGTGCGGACAAGCAGATCAATGCCGACTGGGTCGCGGGTGCCAAGGCGACGGTGCGCAAGCTGCGCAACGCGCTGGACGACGTCTGCGATAACGGCGCGATCAGCCGCGCAGCGATCGCCCAGGGTGCGGATATCGACGCGGTGACCGTCGGCAGCTGCTACCTCTCGAACCCGGGCCGCGCGAACGTGTATTCGCTGGTGAACGCGAACGGTGGTTACACCGACGTGACCGTGACCAACGCCGACTTCGGCTTCCCGCACCTCAAGCGCAACTACTACGGCCTCGACCTGTACCTGTCGCATCCGTTCGATGGCGTGTGGTCGGGCAAGATCGATTACCTGTGGTCGCACAGCTACGGCAACACCGAAGGCCAGGTGCGTTCGGACGTCGGCCAGGGCTCGGTCGCCGCTTCGCGTGACTGGGATTACGCCACGCTGATGAACTACGCGAATGGCGACCTGGGCAACGACCGCAAGCACCAGCTGAAGATCTACGGCTCCTACCAGATCGCACCGGAATGGCTGGTCTCGGCCAACATCCTGATCCAGTCGGGCCTGCCGAAGTCGTGCCTGGGCCGCTATGGCGCGAACGAGGGTGATCCGTCGGGCTACGGCAGCTACTACCACTTCTGCTTCGGCGTACCTTCGGCCTATGGCGCCAAGGGTCGCGAGCCTTGGGAAGAGCTGGTCGACGTGAGCACCGAGTATCGTCCGCTCTGGGCCGACAAGAAGCTGGCCTTCACCGTGTCGGTGTTCAACATCCTCAACCAGCAGCGCTCGCAGCGGACCAACCCGGTCTCCGGCAGCACGAACTCGGTGAACGATGGCTACCAGCAGGTGATCAGCTACACCCAGCCGCGTTACGCCCGCTTCGGCATCACGTACGACTTCTGACGGAACCACCATGCATCCACTCCTGCGACTGGGTATCGTCGCGCTTGCCGCCGGGGTCCTCGCGACCCCGGCGGTCGGTGGCGAAAAGACCTATAAAGAGCTGCCCACGGAGATCCCGGCGCACTTCACGCCGGCCAACCCGGGCTTCACCTTCGAACGGCGCACGGTGGATATCCCGATGCGCGACGGCGTGAAGCTGCACACGGTGATCCTGGTGCCGAAGGGCGCCACGCACACCGGCATGCTGCTGACCCGCACGCCTTACGGTGCCGACGGCATGGGCCATCGCTCCGATAGCCCCAACCTCGGCCCGACCCTGCGCGGTTACGACAACCCCGCCGACATCATCGTCCAGGATGGCTATATCCGCGTCATCCAGGACATCCGCGGCAAGAACGGTTCCGAAGGCGACTTCGTGATGAACCGGCCGCCGATCGGCCATGGCAACCCCACGGCGATCGATGAATCCTCCGATATCTACGACACGATCGACTGGCTCGTGCAGCACGTGCCGGAATCGAACGGCAAGGTCGGCATCATCGGCATTTCCTACGATGGCTTCGAGGCAATGATCGCCACGATCCATCCGCATCCCGCGCTCAAGGTGGCCGTGCCGATCAACCCAATGATCGATGGCTGGATGGGCGACGACTGGTTCCACCGGGGAGCCTTCCGCCAGCAGATGATTCCGTACATCTACGGCATGGTGAACTCCCGCAAGAGCAACATCGGCTGGACCACCGGCTACCGCGACGATTACGACCTCTACCTGCAGGGCGGCTCGGCCGGCGATATCGGCCGCGCCTACGGCATGGAGGCGCTTGGCTTCTGGCAGAAGCTGCTGGCCCACCCGGCCTACGACAGCTTCTGGTCGGAACAGGCGCTGGACCGGATCGCGGCGAAAGAGCCGATGACCGTGCCGACGATGCTCGTGCACAGCCTGTGGGACCAGGAAGACAACTACGGCGACATGGCGGTGTACCGCGCGCTCGCCCCGCGTGACCCGAACCACGAGAAGCTATGGCTGGTGCTCGGCCCGTGGCGCCATGCGAAGACCTGGGAAAACGCCAGCACCATCGGCGCGATCGAACTGGGCAGCGATACTGGCAAGACCTTCCGCCAGACCATGCTGCGGCCGTTCCTCGCGCAATACCTGAAGGATGGCGCGCCGAAGGCGAACGTCGCCCCGGTGAACGCCTTCGTGACCGGCGAGAACGCGTGGCGCCAGCTGGATACGTGGCCCTCCGCGTGCCGCGGCGGCTGTGCGCCGAGCATGCAGCGTTGGTACGTCGAAGCGAAGGGTGGCTTCGCTACGACGGCGCCTGCCGCCGGCGACGACACGTATGTGTCGGATCCCGCCAAGCCGGTGCCCTATCGCGTGCGCCCGATCCAGTCGTGGTCGCATGGCGTCGCCGATCGCGAGGATTCGTGGCCGGAATGGCTGGTCGACGACCAGCGCCAGTTCGCTACGCGCACCGACGTGCTGACCTATGTATCGCCCGTGCTGGAGCAGCCGATGGGCGTCTCCGGTGAGCCGCTGGTCCACCTGCTCGCATCGACCAGTGGCACCGACAGCGACTGGGTGGTGAAGCTGATTGATGTGTACCCGGACGAAGTGGAAGAGAAGCCGTCGATGGGCGGCTACCAGCTGCCGGTCGCGATGGAGATCTTCCGCGGCCGTTATCGCGAGGGCTACGACAAGCCCAAGGCGCTGGAAGCGAACAAGGCCCTGCCTTACAGCTTCCCGCTGCCCACGGTGAACCACGTGTTCCAGCCCGGCCACCGTGTGATGGTCCAGATCCAGTCCAGCTGGTTCCCACTGTACGACCGCAACCCGCAGACCTTCGTGCCGAACATCTTCAACGCGAAGCCGGTCGATTACGTGAAGGCGACGCAGACGATCGTGCGGGACGGCGAGAACGGGACGTACGTCGAACTGCCCGTGGTTCACTGACCTGCCCGGGACCTTGTGGGAGCGCGCTTGCGCGCGATGGGTGCTTGCCACGAGCACCCATCGCGCGCAAGCGCGCTCCCACAGCCCCTCCCACAGTTACATCGGGCGTCAGAAATCCCAGCGGACGCCGAGGTTCGCCGACCAGCCACGCGCGCCCGCATCTCCGATCTTGTTCTGCCAGTCGGCCTCGCCGTATACGGACACGTGGTTGCGCCACGCCCACGTGCCGCCCAGGCCCACTTCCATCATCTGGCCGAACTTGCCGCCGGTGAACTGCTGGGTGACGTCGAAACCTTCCGCGCCGACATCCACCTTCGGCGAGCCGCCCCAGCCCTTGATGTAGTTCGCCCGGGCATACGGCGTGAACCGGCTGCCGGCTGCGGTCGTCCAGGTGCGGTCGAGGCGTAGCCCCGCGCGGCCGATCGTCTGGTCAAGCGATTCGTAGTGCGTGGCGATGCCATCGACATCGACCTGATCGCGCAGGCCCACGTGCTGGCGGGTGAGCTGGAGCTGCGGCTCAAGTTCCCATCCGCCCTCGAACCGGAACGGATAGCCCGCTTCCACCGAACCTTCCCACCCACTGCCGTGGATCCGCGCCGTGCCTTTCGTGCGGCCGGTATCCACATCGCCCACGTGGCGATCGCCCTGCGCGATGGCGTCGATGTAGAAGCCGTTCTGCTGCTGCCAGGTGACGAACATGGCGACGGTGTTCGTATCGAACTTCGCATGGCTGTAGCCATCGGGCGCTTTCGGGTCGAGCCGCGTGGTGCCATGCGTGTACGCCACGCCGGCGCGCAGGCTCGAGCGATCCATGTCCAGCGCAAAGATATTCGCACCAACCTGCACGGCGCGGGTGTCGACATCGTAATCGGCGCCGAACTCGCTGAAGGAACGGTTGGTCGACACCTTGTAATCGCCACCGAAGGTGCGAACGAAGGTCTCCCCGCCCAGGCCTTCGCCGAGGTCATCCATGTTGCGCGTCTCGCCGAGCCGGCGGTGCAGGTTGTCGACCGAACGGTAGCCATACAGCGCGAGCGCCGACGGGGCCGCGATATAACCCTGTACCTGTGGTGCGAGCGCCGGCCGCGTTTCAACCGCCGCTGGCTGCGAGGGAATGCCCGTGCCGCTGCCCGCTGGAACGGGCGGCGTATACGGCGTCCCTGCGGGTGGCGTCGGTGCCGGCGTATCCGTGGTGGGCGCTGGGCACGGGCCGTTGCATACCAGCACGTTCGCGAGGCGATAGTCCCAGAATGTGTTCCCGCTGGTCGCACCCCCGACGACGCGTTGCGCCGCGTCGCTCGAGCCGGGCTGGAAAGCGTACAAGCCGTACTGGTACGGACCGTAGGCAAGGTAGCCGCCCTTGAGCCGGAACGCGCCGCCGTCCGAGGCGCCGGCGACCTGGACGAGGCTGATGCCTTCCCCGGCCTCGACGAGGCCATCGCGATTCAGGTCGGTCAGCGCGCCCTTGCCCACCGTGGTGGGTGCCACGTCGAGCACGGTCTCCCCATTGGCATCGCCCTGCACGAGCAAGCGGTCGGTCGATTGCGCGGCCAGCGGGCCGCCTGCATCCAAGGTACTGGCGAGTTTCACGCGGCCCGCGTTGCCGGTGTAGTTGCCGTCCACGGTGAGGGTGTTGCCCGGTGAGCCCGCGCCATTGGTCAGGTCGATGGTGCCGCTGTTGCTGACGTTTGCCGTGCCCGGCGTGGCCGCCGAGATGACCGGGTGCACGCCATTCCCGGCGTACAGCGTCGAGGTGGGATCGATGTTGACGTCGCTGCCGGCGAGGACCAGGTTATCGCTGAGCTCGAACGCCGCGCCGCGCGCCAGGTTGAACGTATTCCAGCCGGCGATGCGAATGCCCTTCCCAAGGTCATCGGCGTCGAACGTACCGCCGCGCGCCTGGGTGCCGTCGAACGTCAGTACGTTGCCGCCACCGTTGCCGGCCAGCAGGTGGTAGGTCGAGGACGTATCGACGTTGCCGAGCGTCGCCTGGTTACCTGCACCGCTGCCCATCGTCAGGCCGCCGGCGAGCGTGCCACCGCTCCACTGGAACGTGTCGCTACCCTCCCCGGTCAGGATCTCGCCGGTAACGGCGCCGCTGCCGAGGCTGACCGTGTCATTCCCCGCACTGCCACGCACGGCAAGCGCCGAAGGCGAAGCGGCGGTGACGATACCCGTGTTGGTGAAAGCGGTGCCGTTGCCGTTGGCGAGCTCCACCACGGGGGCAGTCGTGCTCGCCGAGGTGAGCGTGCCCGCGTTGGTGACGGACGACGCCGTGCCCGCTACCAGCGCCGAGCCGCCGGCGGCATCGAGAATATTCACCGTGGCCGCGCTCTCGACCGCGCCGTCCGTCAGTGCCTGGATGCCGGTGCTTCCCGCGCCCCGGCCGTTGATGGTGAAACCGCTTCCCACGGCGAGATCGCCGGTGGTCGCGCTGCCGTCGGCACGACGGAACGCATAGCCGGTACCACTGCCATCGACATCGAGCGTGGCCGACGACGCGGGGTCGATCGCCACCGCCGTACGGAGACCGGCACCGTTATTCGTTCGCAACACCGCCTGGTCGAGGGTGATCGCACTCGTGTCGGCGGCGTTCTCGATCGCATTGCCCGTGCCCAACGCGGCGATGGTCGTCCCGCGCGCGATCAGTGACGTCGCGCCGGCGTCGAGCAGCACGCCATGCGCGCTGCCGTTCGTCGTGATCGCCGAATCGCCGCTACCCAGTTGCAGGCCGGCACCGGAAAGCAACTGCACGCCCGCGATGCCATCGTCGACGGCGATGGTTCCGGCAGGATTGAGGCGCTGCGTCCCCGCGCCCTCTACACGGACGCCGGTGCCATTCCCCACATGGATGCTTCCCGTATTGGCGAGCGTGCCATCGCTACGCAGGATGGCGCCGGTCGCGCGCGGCCCGCTGAGATCGACGCTACCGCTGTTACTCGCCGTGGCACCGGATTCCACGACGAGACCGGTCGTATCGGCTCCGGTGAAGGCCAGCGCGCCGGCGTTCGTGAGCTGGGCCCGGTTGCGGGCCAGAAGGCCGGTCACGCCGTTCGCCGCGGACGCGATGTTCGCGTTGCTGGTCAGGCTCGTCGTGGCGAGGGGGGTATTGACGCTCGCACCGGTGAGGTCATGTTTCTGGCCGTCCGACACGCCGCCGATTGCGCCGTCACCCGTGAGCGTCATCGTCGTTGCCGCATCGATCGTCGCCGTGGCGCCACCCTCGGCGACGACACCCTGTGCGCCCGCGCCGGTGACGGCGATGCGCGCATTCTTCGTATCGAGCACGGAGCCCGTGCCGGAACCGAGGATGCCCACGGCCTGCGGACCCGAGACCGTGGCCGCGAGACCCGTGCCATCAAAGTCCGCGCCACTGTCCAGCCGGAACAACGTGGAGCGCTGGGTCGACACGTCGAGGTTCGATCCGCTGGCTACGTTGATGTGCGCGTTGTTGCCGTACGCGAAGAACCCGATCTGGTCCGTGCCGTTCGCGAACGTCGGCGCGGCGCCGGCCGCGACGTTGACGGTGGCGCGGCCGCGCGCATGGATGCCGATCGCGCCCGTGCCGGTGAGGTTCACCGCACCCTGCACGTCGCCCGTCGCCGTGCCCGTACCCTGCCCTTCGGTCCACACGCCGTAGTTGCGCGTGCCGCTCGACGGATCCGCGGCGCCCGAGACGTTGATCACACCCGTGCTGTGCACCAGCGAAGCGGTGCCACCCGTCGAAAGCGCCTTGATGCCGATGCCGTTGACCCCGGCCACGTTGATGGTGCCCGTATTGCGGATGCCCGGCCCCGTGCTTCCCGCATTCACCACGGAGATGCCGAAGGTGTCGCGCGGCACGGCGGAGGCGCGCCCGTTCACGTTGATGGTGCCCGCGTTGTTCACGTTGGCACCCGCGCCCGTCACCAGGATGCCCGCCGCGTTCTGCGTGAGCGAGCCCAGGGTGATCGTGCCCGCGTTGGTGACCGTGCCACCGGTCGCGACATTGATGCCTGTGCTCAGCGAGGCCTGGTTCAACGCCACGTCCGCCGGCTGGTCCGCCGTGCTGGCCTGCGCGCCGCGGCCGAGGTAGATCAGGCCGGTAGCTCCGTTGGTGAAGGTCGACGTCGGCGTATTGATGTAGACACCGTTGATCGAGCCGTTCGACTTCGAGCCGGTGACGGCCAGGTTGATCGTGCCGTTGTTGGTGGCCGTCGACGTGGGCCCGAGCCGGATCGCGTTGGTCGGGCCAGCCCCATTCACCGTACCCAGTGCCGCGTTGATGATGCCTGCACTGTTGTTCGTGAACGTGCTGCCATCGCTGGCATCGACGATGTTCATGCCATACGTCGTAGGCTGGGTCGGCGATCCGCCGAAGAAGCCGCCGTTGATCACGCCGGAGCTGCTGCCGCGCGCGCCGATCAGTTCGACCGCCGTCCGGTCGCCGCTGTTGCCCGCGGTGGCGATCGTGCCGCGCACCCGCACCACGGCGCCACGCGTCGCGCGAATCAGTCCGCCGTTGGTATTCACCCCTTCCAGCGTGGACCCCGCCGCGACGACGCCGCGCGCGTTCGGGCCATCGAGGCCCATGACGACGCGTTGGCCCACTGGCTGGAAGCCATCCTGCTGGTCATCCGCGGTGATGCCGTAGGTGATGCTCTGGTTGCTGTACGTATAGGCCTGGTTGAACAGGTTGGTGTACTGCGTGTAGTCGATCGAGCCCTTCTGGATCTCCGCGATGAGGAACGCGTTGTAATCCCTGAGCTGGGCCGCGTTCGTCACCGTATGCGAGGTGGTGACGCCGTTGCGGTCGGTGACGTTGAACGTACCGCCATACTGCGAGATGTAGCCAACCGCGTAACCCTGCGTGGTCGCCGGATTCTGGTCGCCCACGAAGGTGAAGCGATTGTTCGAGTTCCAGTTGATCGTGCTCGCCGCCGTACCGGTGCCGTCGGCGGCGAACAAGGTGCTCTGCTTCGCGGCAAGGGTCACGCCGTTGTTCGCGCTATTGCTGGCCGCACCGGCATCACCGAGCGCGACGTTGAGCGTCCCGCCGCCGCTGCCTACCTGGCCGACGCGCATGTCGATGTACTGGTTATCGCCGACGTTGACGATATCCGGCACCTGCGTCTGGTACGTCACCGGCGCGAGATCGTTGAAATTCGTCGAGTTGTACACGGAGACCACGCGGTTGGTCCCCGTGATCGGGTCGCGCACCGTGATGCCCTGGTTTTGCGGGCCCGGGTTGAGGCGCGGCTTGCCGATCCATTGCTCCGATCCGTTCTGGATGCGGCCCTTGTCGTACAGAGCCTGGAGCGTGGTCGGCTGGTTACCGGTGAGGCCCTGTTCGAACTGGCCCGCATTGCCCACGAGGTTCACCGTGGTGCCGGTGGGGACGACGGTGACACCCACTTCGCCGTCGTTGTCGCGCGGGTTGTAGTTGGGGACGGTCGTGGTCTGTGCATGCACGCCTGGTACGGAAGCAGCGAGCGATGCGGCGATGGCGAGGAACAGCACCGCGCGGCGGCGGGCGCCTGGAGCCGGGCGGGAGGCAGGCGTGGAACAGGTCTTCATGTTGTAGGGTTTCCCGTTTAAGCCGCCGTCCGGAGCGGCTTTGACGCACGGGCACGCACAAGCCCGGATGAGCGAGCCCCCTCACTCCACCCCACCCGATGCCCATGGCTACCGTGCAGAGCAGCGGCCAGCAACAAAGGGTTGCAAAAACCGCCTCCGAATACGTGTATACGGATTCGGCAATGAAGGATTTGTCGAAAGTGACGGATTCGCTACATCCAGTCGCGTTGTGGGAGCGGGGGGGGGGGGGGGGGGGGGGTGTGGGGCCCCCCCACCCCCCCCCCCCCCCCCCCCCCCCGGGGGGGGGGGGGGCGGGGGGTTGGTTTGACCACCCCCCCCCACGCAGGGAAACCCCCCCCCCC
>NZ_JBVJMK010000015.1:0-24173 GCF_055584245.1 Luteibacter sp. NPDC104163 | reverse complement strand
TTTTAAGAAGTTCTGGTTTTCCATAAAACGTGGGGGGTTGGGGTGGCGGGTTGGGGGGGTTGGGTTGCTGGCCCCCCCCCCCCGGCGCCCACCCCCGCTCCCACAAGTGATTGAAGCCCCTTCAGGCCATCAGAAACTCCAGCGCACCCCCACGTTTGCTCCCCAGCCACGCGCACCCGCGTTGCCTATCTTGTTCTGCCAGTCGGCCTCGCCGTACACGGCGAGCTTGTTGCGCCACGCCCACGTACCGCCAAGCCCCAGCTCCATCATCTGCCCGAACTTGCCACCGGTGAACCGGTCGGAGAAGGCGTATCCCTCCGCGCCCACGTTCACGTTCGATACGCCACCCCAGCCCTTGATGTAGTTCGCCCTCGCGTAAGGCGTGAACTGGCTGCCCGCGTCCGTGTTCCACGTGCGATCGAAGCGCAGCCCCGCGCGACCGATCGTCTGCTCGAACGCTTCGAATCGCGTCGTCACATGGTCGACATCCACGCCGTTGTCGAGGCCGATGTGCTGGCGGACCAGCTGCAGCTGCGGTTCGAGTTCCCACCCGCCGTCGAAACGGAAGGGATAGCCCGCCTCCGCCGAACCGCTCCAGCCCGAGCCGCGCACGCGCGAGGCATCCTTGGCTCGCAGGGTATCGATGTAGCCGGAGTGGCGATCGCCCGATGCGATGAGGTCGAGATAGAGGCCGTTGGCCCACTGCAGCGTGACCAGCGCCGCGATGGAGTTGCTGTAGAGCTTCGCATGGCTGTAGCCGTCGGCGGCTTTCGGGTCCAGCCGCGTGGTGCCGTGCGTGTACGCCACGCCGGCGCGGAGCGTGAAACGGTCCGCCGTGAAGTCGAAGATGTTCGCGCCGACCTGGACGGCATGGGTCTCGATGTCGTAGTCGTAGCCGTAATCGCGGAACGAGCGGTTCGATGAGACGTGGTAGTCACCGCCAAACGTACGCACGAAGGTTTCGCCGCCCAGCCCTTCATCCATGCCATCGATATCGCGGACCTCGCCCAGGCGGCGATGCAGGTTGTCGATCGCACGGTAGCCATAGAAAGCCAGTGCGGAGGGGGAAACGATGGCTGCCGGCACCTGCGGCACCACTGCGGGGCGCGCGTCAGCTTCGGCCAACGGCCCCGTCGGAGGTGGCGGCGCGATATACGCCTCGCCGGGCGGCGGGGTGGGCGCCGGGGATACCGACGTCGGTGCCGGGCATGGACCGTTGCACACCAGCACGTTGGCCAGCCGGTAATCCCAGAACGCGCTGCCGGATGTCGAACCCGTGACGAGCCGCTGGGATGCATCGCTCGAGCCGGGCTGGAACGCGTACAAACCATACTGGTATGCGCCAAAGGCGAGATAACCGCCATTGAGCCGGAAGGCGCCACCATCGGCGTTGCCTGCGACCTGCACGACGGAAATACCCTCGGCCGGGCCCACGTAACCATCGCGGTTGAGGTCGGTCAGTTCGCCCGTGCTGAGGGCACCAGGCGTGATATCCAGCACCGTCTGGCCACTGGCGTTGCCTTCGACCAGGAGGCGATCGGTCGACTGCGCGGCCAGCGCACCGCCGGCATTCAGGGTTGAGACGAGCTTCAGCGTGCCGTTGTCACCGGTGTAGTTCCCGTCGATGATCAGGCTGTTGCCCGGTGAACCTGCGCCGTTCGTGAGGTCGATGGTGCCGGCGTTGGTGACATTGACGGCACCGGGCGTCACCGCGGAGATCACCGGGTGGACGTTGTCGCCCGCATACAGTGTGGACGACGCATCGATGGTGACGTCGCTGCCGGCGAGCACGAGTTTGTCGGTGAGGGTGAAGGCGGCCCCCTGGAGGAGGTTGAATGTGTTCCATCCCGTCAGGTTGATGCCCTTCGTGAGCGTATCGATATCGAAGGTCCCGCCGCGGGCCTGCGTGCCGATGAAGTTGAGCGTGTTGCCACCACCGGCGCCCGCAAGCAGGTGATAGGTGGACGATGTATCCACCGCGCCAAGCGTTGCCGTGTTGCCAGCTGCACCCATCGTCAGGCCACCGAGCAGTGTTCCGCCCGTCCAGTCGAACGTGTCGCCACCCTCGCCTGTCCTGACTTCACCGACGATGTCGCCCGCGCTGTGGGTGATCGCATCCGCACCCGCGCTGCCCTGGATCGCCGTCGCCGAAGCCGAGGCCGCCCGAATGGATCCGGTGTTGGATAGCGACGTGCCGGTGCCGTTCGAAAGATCGACCACGGGCGCGACCGTGCTGGCTGAAACGAGGCTGCCGCTGTTGGCCACGGACGACGCCGTGCCTGCGACCAGGGCGGACCCACCGGCTGCATCGAGGATCGATACGCTTCCCGACGTGGTCACTGCGCCGCTTGTGAGCGCCTGGATGCCCGTGCTCCCCGCCGCGTTACCGTGGATGACGAAACCGGGACCCACGGTCAGGTCACCCGAGGCAAGAGAGCCATCCGCGCGACGGAACGCATAGCCGACACCCGCGCCATCGACCTCGAAGGTGGCCGTGGAAGTGGGATCGATGGCCGTGGCGGTGCGCAGGCCTGCGCCGTTACCCGAATGCAAGGTGACGCCACTGAGGGTGATCGCGCCAGTCTCGGCCGCGTTCTCGATCGCGTTCCCCGTGCCGAGGGTCGTGATCGTCGTGCCGTTCGCCACCAGCGGACCGGCTCCCGTGTCCACGAGCACACCGTGTGCGGTGCCCTGCGTGGTGATCGCCGAGTCGCCGGCACCGAGCGTGAGGCTGGCGCCCGATAGCAGCCATACGCCGGCATGGCCGTCGTTCACCGTGATCGTACCCGCCGGGTTGAGGGTGGTGCCGGCATCTTCGACGCGTACGCCGGTGCCATTCGCCACCACGATGCTGCCGTTGTTGGCGAGCGATCCGCCCGTTCGCAGGATGGCGCCGTTGGCTTCAGGGCCGCCCAGCGTCACTGCGCCATTGTTCGTGGCGACGCCGCCGGTTTCCGCAACGAGGCCGGTCGTGTTGCTTCCCGTGAAGTTGATCGAACCGTTATTCACCAGGTTCGCCTTGTTGCGCACGACGAGGCCGGTGACGCCGGCGCTGGACGAGTTCAGCGTGGCGAGGCTGGTTACCCGGGTCGCGGCGGCGACACTGCCGGTCGCGCCGCCGGTGAGGTCGTGTTTCTGCCCGTCGGCGACGCCGGCGATCGCGCCCGCACCCGTGAGCGACATGGTGGTCGCCGCATCGATGGTGGCGGTCGCGCCGCCTTCGGCCACCACACCCTGCGCACCGGCGCCGGTCACGTTGATAGTCGCGTTGCGCGTATTCAGTACCGAGCCAGCACCGGACCCCAGCACGCCGGTCGCCTGCGCACCCGACACGCTGACGGTCAGGCCGGTGCCATCGAAATCAGCACCGCTATCGAGGCGGAACAGTATCGATTGCGGCGTCGATACATCGAGGACGGCGCCAGCGCCGACGTTGATCTTCGCGTCATTACCGTACGCGAAGAAGCCGATCTGCTTGCTGCCGCCGCTGAACGTGGGAGCGGAACCCGCCGCCACGTTCACCGTCGCGCGCCCGCGCGCATGGATGCCGATCGCGCCGTCGCCACTCAGGTTCACCGGGCCCTGGATATCGCCCGTCGCGGTGGCACTGCCCTGCCCCTCGACCCACACGCCATAGTTGCGCGTGCCGCTCGCCGGGTCCGCGCCGCCCGCGACATTGATCGCGCCTGTGGAATGGATCAGCGATGGCGTTCCGGCGGTCGACACCGCCTTCAATGCCGTGCCGTTCACGCCGGTGACGTTGATCGTGCCGGTGTTCGTGATATTGCCGGTCGCACCGGCATTCACGACGGAAATCCCGATGTTCTCGCGCGGCACCGCGGTTGCGCGCCCGGTGATGTTGATCGTGCCTGCATTGTTCACGTTCGCCGCGGGTGCCGTCACGAGGATGGCCGCCGCATTCTGGGTGAGCGTGCCGATCGTGATCGTTCCCAGGTTGTTCACGGTGGCCGCCGTGGGCACGTTGATCCCGGTGGTGATCGTGCCCTGGTTCAGGCCGATATCGTCGGCGGCCGCACCGGGCGTGTATTGCGGACCGCGACCGATGTAGATGGTCCCGCCGGCGCCGTTCGTGAAGGTGCCCGTGGGATCGTTCATGTAGACGCCATCCGCCGATCCGTTCGAGCGCGAGCCGGTGACGCCGACGTTGACCGTGCCATTGTTGGTGGCGGTCGCGCCGGCCCCCACGCGGATGCCCGTGGACTTGCCTGCGCCATTCGTCGTGCCCAGGGCGAGGTTGATGATGCCGTTGGCGGTGTTGTTGAACGCACTGCTCGACTGGACATCGACGATGTTGGCACCGAACGCACCGCTGGAGATGCCGCCATCGGCATTCCGGAAGAAGTTGCCGTTGATCACGCCCGCATTCGTGCCCTGGCTTCCCGTGGTCAGGACCAGGGCCGAACCATCGCCGCTGCTGTGTTGCGTGGCGAGCGTGCCGTTGTTCACGAACGATGCGCCGCTGTCCGCTCGCACGGCGCCACCGTTCGCGTTCACCACCTCCAGCACGCCGCCCGGATCGATCGTGCCGTGGGCATTCGCGCCCACGAGGCGCATGACGATGCGTTCGCCGATCGGCTGCGCGACGTCGTCGGGCGGGCTGTCGGCGGTGATGCCGTAGGTGATCTGCTCGGTGGTCGAGGTGTAGCCGAGCGCGAAGTACGTTACGTACTGGGCCGGGTCGAGGCGCCCCGCCTGGATTTCACCGATGAGGAAGCTGTTGTAGTCGCGCAGCTGCGCATCGTTGGTGACCGTATGCGAGGTCGTGACCCCGCCGATGGTCGTGCTGAAGGTCTGGCCGAAATGCGAGACGAACGTGACGCCGTAGCTGCGCGGCTGCGAGGGATCGCCGACGTCACCGTTGAACGTAATTCGGTTCTGTCCTTGCCAGGCGAGGTTACTCGCCGCGCCGCCAGTCCCGTCGGCGTAGAACATGTTGGTCTGCTTCGCGGCGATCGTCACCGCATTGGTCGAAGCCTGGCTGTTGGCGCCGCCGCCAAAGTCGATGTTCAGCGTGCCGCCGCCGGACGTCACCTCGCCCACGCGCATGTTGATGTACTGGTTGCTGCCGACGTTGACCACGTCGGGCACGGGCGTGGCGTAGCTGACGGGTGCGAGGGCGAAGAGATTATTGTTGTTGTAGACCGAGGCGACCCGGTTGGTACCGGTGATCGGATCCTTGTAGGTCACGCCCAGGTTCGCGCTTCCTGGGTTGAGTCGTGGCGCACCGATCCATTGCTGGCCAGAGATAAGGCGGTTCAGGTCGCTGAGCGCCTGCAGCGTGGTATCCACGCCGCCCGGTTGGCCTGCCATGAATTGCTGGGGTCCGGTCAGCGTGACCGTCGCGCCCGCGGCGACGATGGTGTTGCCGACCTGCTGGTCGTTGATCGTGGGGTCGTAAGGTCCGAGGGTCACCGACTGTCCGCGGGCCGAAGGCCATGGCCCCAGAAGTGCCGCAGCGATGGCGGCGGCAAGCACGGCACGTCGTGCACCGCCCGAAACGGGGCGGCGTGAAAGCGCATCACAGGTTGTCATGTTGTTTTACCCCGTTAGCGCCGCCGTCCGGAGCGGCGTAGCGCACGTACAGGCAAAACGACACCCGGGTACTGCGAAAGGCCCCCTTCCTCCGCTCCCACCCCCAGGCCCCCGGCCCTTCCGTGCAGAGCGGCGGACCGCACGTTTCCGTTGCGGCTCGCCTCCGGGACGCTCTATAGATTCACGAGGATGAAGGAAATGTGCAGGCAGCCTCGCGACCCCGCAGGGCGGGGTGCTGGTGCATCGGCCCGACTCCCCTATACTCCCCGCGATGAAACCAAGCGTCCTGTTGCAGTACATCCTCCCGCACCGCTTCCTCTCACGCATCGTCTACCAGGCGACGCGCTGGGAATGGACGCCATGGAAGAACTTCCTGATCGAGACGATCGTGCGGAACTACAACGTGGACATGGCGCAGGCGGCCCAGCCCGATCCGCTGGCCTACCCGCACTTCAATGCCTTCTTCACCCGCAAGCTGAAGCCCGGCGCGCGTGTCGCCGACCCGGATCCGCAGGCGATCCTGTGCCCGGCCGATGGCCGCATCAGCCAGTCGGGGCGCATCCGCGATGGCCGGATCTTCCAGGCCAAGGGCCAGGAGTACACGGCCGCCGAACTGCTCGGCAGCGAGGAAGCGGCCGCGCCGTTCCGCAACGGCAGCTTCGCGACGATCTACCTCTCGCCACGTGATTACCACCGCGTGCACATGCCGCTCGAAGGCGAGCTCACCGGAACGACCCATGTCCCGGGACGGATCTTCAGCGTCGCGCCGTTCGCGGTGGAAGCGATTCCCCGCCTGTTCGCCCGCAACGAACGCCTCGTCTGCAGCTTCAACGGCGCGCATGGCCCGTTCGTGTCGGTGATGGTCGGCGCGATCCTGGTGTCCAGCGTGGCAACGGTGTGGGACGGCCTGGCCATCCCGCCTTACGCCTCGGACATCATCCGCACGGACTGCCGGACCCGCGGCGTCAAGCTTGAACGTTTTGCCGAAATGGCCCGCTTCAACATGGGCTCGACAGTGATCCTGCTGCTGCCGGAAGGCTACGAGCTGGACAATCTTGAGCCGCAACAACACGTTATGGTTGGCCAGCGGCTCGGGCGCTGGGCGGGCGGCGCGTAAAAGCGGTTGACCCTACGCGTCACATTGTGACGAAAACGTCTTACATTTGACGCAACACCACGGTATGCTCCTAACCCTCGGACGCCTCGGGGGCAACAGCCGGCGTCCAGACACGCAGTGCCGTATAGGGGAAGCCGTCATGCGTCTGGTCACTCATCTCATCGCCGTGAACCGCGAAATCCGCCTTCGCCGCCAGCTGGCGGATATCGAACGCGTGGTGCTCGCCCTGCCCATCCGCACCCATGCGGATCTGCAACAGCTGGTTCGCCGTGAGATGGAGCAGGCCGCCGGATGTGACTTCCCGCACCTGTATGGCACGCCGCCCGAAGAGCGCTACAGCACCTACGGCCACGGCCCGGACCTGGGGCTCGGCAAGGCCCGCTCGGACAACCCGCTGATCGCCACCCGCGGCGTGGCGCTGTGGATCGCTTCGGTCTACCACGAGACCCTGGATTCGCGCCGCCCGGGCATGGAAGAACTCCATCGCCAGGTGCTGCGCCTGATGCGCCAGATCAAGGAACTCTCCACGCCGGACCGCCGTGACTTCGGCACCGAGTGGATGGAGCCGTCGGCCCTCGCCTGAGCCGTCTGCCGCTCAGCGGCAGACCGGCACCTTCAGCGCTTGCCCCACCTTGAGCGCATGGCCCTTGAGGCCATTCATCTTCGCGATGTCTTCCACATCGGCGCAGCTGCTCTTGCGGGCGATGCTGACGAGCGTGTCGCCCTTGCGCACCGTATAGCTCTTCGCCCCGCCCGACGATTTTGCTGACGAGCCGCTGCCGTACTGGTACTGCGGACCCGGGCCATTGGGGCCGTTCGCACCACCGCTGGCCAGCGCGGCCGAAGTGGCTGCGGGTGCTGGAGGCGCGATGATCTTTACCGCGTTGTGCAGGTCGCTGGCCAGGATCGGCCACGGGCCATCGGCGCAGCTCGCGATGTAAGCCTTCTCGAGCTGCTTCGGCACGTCGAGCCGGGTGCCGGCGGGCTGGCTCATCTGCGGATCCAGCCGCGGGTTGAGGTTGCGCAGCGTGCGGAACCAGCCCTCGGGCATGTCATCGGCCGAGCCCAGGCAGACGGTGAGCTCGGTCAGCGAGGCCGGCCGGGTCAGGGTGATCTGGCCGGGCACGCCATCGACCTTCGGCCATTTCAGGTGGTAGCTATCCGGGTGCAGGAACAGCCACGCGGCCGCCAGCACCATGGGCACGTAGTCGCGCGTTTCCGCCGACATCTGCCCGTAGATGGAAGGATCGTAGAAGCCAGCACCCGGGCTGGCGGCCGCGATGCGGCGCATGCGGCCCTCGCCCCCGTTGTAGGCGGCGAGCGTCATCTCGAGGTTGTTGTTGAACGCGCCAAGCTGCTCGTTGATGTACTCGGCATTCGCCTGCGCGGCCAGGGTCGGGTCGAAGCGCTGGTCGAAGCCGCCATCGCTGGAAAGGCCGAAACGCAGGCCGGTCGCGTACATGAACTGCAGGGGGCCGGACGCGCCCGAACGCGATACCGCGTGGACCTTGCCGCCGGACTCCTTGGCCATGATGCCGAAC
The DNA here is from genome assembly GCF_055584245.1 of Luteibacter sp. NPDC104163. Lineage (NCBI taxonomy): Bacteria > Pseudomonadati > Pseudomonadota > Gammaproteobacteria > Lysobacterales > Rhodanobacteraceae > Luteibacter > Luteibacter sp. NPDC104163. The sequence continues at coordinate 15,962 of NZ_JBVJMK010000015.1, read as the reverse complement.
AGCAGCGCTTCCGGCAGGTCGCCCTTCTGGTAGGCCGGCCACATCTTGTAACGCATCATCTGGTAGTTGACGTACGCATCCATCAGGTTCGGGCGCAGCTGGGTAAGCCACATCTCCAGCGCGGCCTTTACCGGACCGTTCATCACCATCATGTCGGAGAACTTCTGCCCCTTGAGCAGCGTGACGCTGCGCTGGGCTTCCGGCAGCGCGCCGACCACGACCGAACCGGCGGCGTCGCCCGGCTGGGCACCGACTTCCGCGGCCTGCTCGGTGTCGTCGGCGTCCTCGCCCTCGATGAAGCTGCCGTCCTTCAGGCGCAGCAGGCGGTCGAACACGGCAGCGAAACGCTGGGGATCGCAACCCGGGGTCAGGCCGCAACGGGCCGAGGCATCCTTCAGCTGGTCCAGCGCCTGCTTGCGGGTCGCCGCCGCCTGCTGGGTATCGCCACGGCGGGCCTGGTCGATCGCGGCCTCGTACCCCTTGCTTGCCTGGTTCATCCGGTCGTACAACGCATTCACTTCCGGTGTCGCCTTGCCGGGCTTGCCGGGGCGGGGTGAACCGCCGGACGCGCAACCCGCGAGGATCGCCAGGGGGAGCAGGAGAAGGGCGTAACGAGCGTGCAGCGACATGCAAGGGACCAGGTCAGGCAATGCCGGCAACGTTACGCCGTAACCCTACGTGACTCAAGCCGCCGCACCGAAAATTCTCCGTAGCGGCGCATCCTTGCGTAGACTTGTTCAGGACATTCTTAAGGAACGGACATGCCAGGCATCCTGATTGGCCGCAACGACACCACCGCCGTGGAACTGGACCCGCGCTACGGCAACCGCCATGGCATGATCGCCGGCGCGACGGGTACCGGTAAGTCGGTGACCCTCATGCTCCTGGCCGAGGGCTTTTCCCGCCTGGGCGTGCCCTGCTTCCTCGCCGATGCCAAGGGTGACCTCGCGGGGCTTTCCCAGCCGGCCGGGGCGCCTTCCGACAAGCTCAAGGAGCGCCTCGCGAAGCTGGGCCTCTCGACCTGGGCACCCCAGGCCAACCCCGTGGTGTTCTGGGACATTTACGGCAAGCTCGGCCACCCGGTGCGCGCCACCGTCTCCGAGATGGGCCCCACCCTCCTCTCGCGCATCCTGGAACTCAACGACACGCAGGAAGGCGTGCTCGAGGTGGTGTTCCGGGTCGCCGACGACGAGGGCCTGCTGCTCCTGGACCTGGGCGACCTGCGTTCGATGCTGGGCTTCGCCGCGGAACATGCGAAGGACATCTCGGCGAAGTACGGGCTGATCAGTGCGCAGAGCGTCGCCGCGATCCAGCGCGCGCTGCTGAAGCTGGAACAGGATGGCGCCGACCACTTCTTCGGCGAACCCGCGCTCGAACTCACCGACCTGATGCGCCAGGACATGAATGGCCGCGGCGTCATCAACGTGCTTGCCGCCGATACGCTGATCCTGAAGCCGCGGCTGTATTCCACGTTCCTGCTGTGGCTGCTCTCCGAACTGTTCGAGCAGCTGCCGGAAGTCGGTGACCTCGACGTGCCGAAGATGGCGTTCTTCTTCGACGAGGCGCACCTGCTGTTCGACGATGCGCCGCCCGCGCTGCGCCAGCGCGTCGAGCAGGTGGTGCGGCTGATCCGTTCCAAGGGCGTCGGCGTGTATTTCTGCTCGCAGAACCCCGACGACGTGCCGGGCGAGATCCTTGGCCAGCTGGGCAACCGCGTGCAGCACGCGCTGCGTGCATATACGCCGCGCGACCAGAAGGCGGTGAAGGCCGCCGCGGAGACGTTCGCGAAGAACCCGAAGCTCGACGTGGTGGAAACCATCGGTACGCTCGGCACGGGTGAAGCGCTGGCGTCCACGCTAGGCGACGGCGGCGTGCCTTCGCCCGTGCAGAAGGTGCTGGTGGCCACGCCGTGCTGCCGCATTGGCGCCATCACGCCCGACGAGCGCACGACGATTCGTTCGCGCTCTCCCGTGGGCGCGAAATACGACAACGCGGTAAACCGCGAATCCGCAGAAGAAATGCTCGCGGCGCGCGCCACCGCGAAGAACAGCGACGATGCACCGCCGGTGAAGCAGGCGGGCAAGGGCGAGGATGAAGGCAACGGCTGGGGCGGTGCCGTGCGCGATGCGGTGTTCGGTACCAAGCGCCGCCAGGGCATGCTCGAAACCATGGCCAAGTCGATGGTGCGGACCGCGGGCTCGCGCGCCGGCCAGCAGATCGTGCGTGGCATCCTCGGCAGCATCTTCGGCGGGAAGCGCTGAGCATGCCGCGGGTCGCGCTGGCCGACGCGTCGCTGCCGTTCTCCCGCCGCATCGTCGCCGGGCTCGGCTATCCGACGCGGGGCTCGGCCATCGTGACGATCCTTGGGGTCACCGCGCTCGACCTGCTCGCGTTCATCCCCATGTTCATGCTGCGGCTGCTCGTGGTCACCGTGGGGTGGATCGCGCTCTATCGCTATGCCTTCGCGTGCCTGCGCCATACCGCCGACGGCTTCGAAGCACCGCCCGAGATGGCCATGCACTCGGAGGGCGATGCGACGAAGGCGCTGATCCTGATCCAGATGGCCGGCAATGCGCTGGTGTTCCTGGTGCCGTGGCTGCTGGAGAAGCCCGGGCTGCAGCTCCCGCTCGCGGTCGCCATGGCGTTTGTCCTCCCCGTCGTCACCATGTCGCTCACCTTCGATGGCGCGGGCACGGCGCTCAATCCGCTGACCTGGTTCGCCGTGATCGGCCGCCTCGGCGGCGATTACTTCAAGCTGTTCGGCGTGTGCCTCGTCGCCGGCGTCGCGCAGGCGTCAGCCCAGTACGCCATGCAGCAGCATGGTCCCTCGTTCCTCGCCACGGCCATCTATTACCTGATGGCGAACTACTTCGCGATCTACACCTTCCACCTTATGGGCGCGCTGATCCACCGCCACCACGAACGGCTGGGTTACCGGCCGGAAAGCGAAGCGCTGGTCGAGGCCACCCGCGAGGACGATGACAGCGCCCTGCTCGCCCACGTGAACGAGATCGCGCGCGACGATGTTCCTGGCGCCACCGACATCCTCACCGAGCGGCTGCGCGAAGGGCTGGCACCCGCGCCGCTGCACACCCGATACCGGCAGCTGCTGCGCGCGCAGGAGCGCATGCCGGAGTTGCTGGTGCATGGGCAGATCTGGATCGCGGCGCTCGTGGCGGGCGGCGAAACGCGGCGCGCGCTCGGTGTCGTGCAGGATTGCGTCGGCATCGACCCGGCCTTCGTCCCCGACGCACCGAACACGTGTGGCCCACTAGCGGATACGGCTGCGCAGGGCGGCATGCAACGCCTCGCGCTGCAGCTGGCCCTGGGCTACCTGCGCCTGTGGCCCGGCGATGCCGGCGCGCCGCACTATGGATTGCTCGCGGTGCAGATGCACTTCCAGCTGGAGCAGCGCGAACAGGCCGCCGCGCTGGCGCGGTCGCTGCTGCACGCGTATCCCGGCCACCCCGTTTCCCAGGACCTCATGGATTTGCTCGACATGCTCGACCCTTCCCGCCCGGTGACTTCGTGAGCCGCTGGCGCCCACCCTCCCCGTCCTCCACCGCGATCATCACGCGCGATGGATTCGAACGGCTGAAGACCGAACTAGACCATCTGTGGCACACGGTGCGCCCCGAGGTGGTGAAAGCCCTCGCCGCCGCCGCGGCCGAAGGCGACCGCTCGGAGAACGCCGAATACACCTACCGCAAGAAGCAGCTCGGCGAGATCGACCGCCGCGTGCGCTACCTGAGCAAGCGCATCCCCGTATTGAAGGTGGTGGAGGCGACGCCGGCGCAGGCGGATGCGGTGTTCTTCGGCGCGATCATCGAGCTGGAGAACGTCGAGAGCGGCGAAACGGTGCGTTATCGCATCGTCGGACCCGACGAGACCGATGCGAAGCAGGGCTGGATCAGCATCGATTCACCGCTGGCGCGTGCGGTGCTCAAGAAGCGCGTGGATGACGAGTTCGAAGCGGTGCTGCCTGGCGGCCCGACGCGGTTTGCGGTCCTTTCCGTCGAATACACCTAACCCCCGCTTTTTTTTGTGGGAGCGCGCTTGCGCGCGATGGGTGCTCGCGATAAGCCGCCACTGCGCGAGCACCCATCGCGTGCAAGCACGCTCCCACAGCGCGCTCCTACAGCGCTTGTGCTTCGAGCTGTTCGGTAAACGTCTCGACGTTGGCCGCAAACCGGCGCACCGCATCCGCATCGAGCGGCGCACCTTCGCGCAATCCGAGCTCCAGTGCTTCCCCCTCGCTCGCTACGGCCGATTCACCGAACACGTTGACGCCGCCCAGCACGTGGTGGATCCATCCGGCGACGGCATCGGGATCGCCACCGGCGATCACTTCATCGAACCGGGCCAGCGCGTCGCGGGTCGCCGCCACGCCGGCCTGGATCACCGTCGCTACGTTCTCGTCGGAGCCGAACGCGCGACGCATGCGGGCCATGTCGATCAGCGGTGCCGGTGCGGCCGGCTCCTGCGGCACGGGCGGTGTTCCCACCTCCGCACCGAGCCAGCGCGATACCGCCTCATGGAACGCCTCGAGCCGGATGGGCTTGCGCAACAGGTCGTCCATGCCGGCGGCCAGGCAACGTTCGCGCTGGTCGGCCCGGGCATCGGCGGTCATGGCGACGATCGGCAGATGCCGGTCCGTCCCCTGCTCACGCCGGCGGACTTCGCGCGCGACCTCATAACCGTCCACCTTCGGCATGTGGCAGTCCACCAGCAGCAGGTCGTAGTCGTCGGTGGCCAGCGCTTCCAGTGCGGCCTCGCCGTCATCGACCATGTCGCAGGCGAGGCCATGCATCGCCAGCTGCGCGCGAACCAGTTGCTGGTTCACGGGATGGTCTTCAGCCACGAGGATGCGCGCCGTACCCACGGACGACGGCGCGTCCTGCGCCGGGGACGTTGTCGCCGCAGTCGCTACGCTGAGCGGATCCGCGATCGGCAGTTCCACGGTCGCGGTCACGATCGTGCCCTTGCCCGGCTCGCTATGGATGACGATATGCCCGCCCATGCGCTCGATCAGCCGGCGCGAGATGCTGAGGCCAAGCCCGGTGCCGCCGAAGCGGCGCGTGGTCGATGACTCGGCCTGGCTGAAGGGCGCGAACACATGGCGCAACTTGGCCGCGTGGATGCCGATGCCCGTGTCGCTGACGACGAAGCGGATCCGCTGGCGCCCGCCGTGTTCCTGATCGACGTGCACCGCCACGATCACGTGGCCCGCGGCGGTGAACTTGATGGCGTTACCGACCAGGTTCAGCAGCACCTGGCGCAGGCGGCCGTCATCGACCACGACGGCCTGGGCCAGCGCGGCATCGATATCCATCTCGATCGCCAGACCCTTCGCCTCCGCCTGCGCCGCCATGATCGCCACCGCGTCTTCGACGAGCGCGCGCGGATCGGCAGGCCGTGGGTCCAGGGCGAGATGGCCGGCTTCGATCTTCGAGAAATCGAGGACGTCATCGAGGATGTGCAGGAGCGCTTCGGCGGAATGCTCGATCGTTGCCACCATCCGCCGCTGCTCGCCATCCAGCGGCGTGCGTTCGAGCACGTCGAGCAGGCCGATCACACCGTTCATCGGCGTGCGGATCTCGTGGCTGATCGTGGCGAGGAAGTCGCTCTTCGCGCGGGTCGCGGCTTCGGCTTCGTCGCGCGCTTTCGCCATGCCGCGCGACGCAAGCTCCTGCGCGGTGACATCCACCCAGTAGCCGTTCCAGCGCACGTTGCCGTCGGCCGCAGCCAAAGGCACGGCATCCGAACTGAGGTAGCGCACGCGTTCGCCCACTTGCGCGCGCACCGTGACATGTAGCGGCGAGGTTTCGCGCGCGGAGCGCTCGAACGCTTCGTGCAGCGTATCGCGATCTTCCGGCGCCACCGGCGCCAGCAGGCCATCGCCGCCCGCGAGCAGTTCGCCAGGCTCCATGCCAAGCAGCGTCTGCGGATCGCCACCCACGTACGCCATGCTGTAGCGGCCTTCCGTATCGCGCACGGCTTCATACACGACGGCCGGGACGTGTGCGGTCACCTCGGCGAGCCGCCGCTCCGTTCGTTCGCGCCGGCGGGTTTCCCGGCGCAGGTTGAGGTAGGCATAGCTGATCGCGATGAGCGAAGCGAGCAGCACCGCGACGAACGGAAGGATGCGGCTCGCAACCTCGCGCCAGGTCGGGCCGACCACGTAGTGCGAGGCGAACCAGGTGTTGCGGATCTCCTGCTGCCGATGCGTCGGCAGGTTCACCAGCACACGATTGATCAGCGGCAGCAATGGCGCCAGGTCACGGCGCACGCCGATGGAAATGGCCTCGCTGTCGCCGGTGGGCGCGGCGACCTTCACCTGGCCGAGGAAGTGCTCGCGGATCAGGTAATCGACGGACGCCAGGTTGCCGACGAAGGCATCGCCCTCGCCCGCTGCGAGGCGCCGGAGCCCCTCTTCTTCGGTGCCTACCGGCACCACCGTCACGCCGGGGATGCGCGCGAGCAGGCGGCGGATAGGCTCGCGCGTCGTATTGCCGAGCACCTGCTTTCCGACCAGGTCATCGCGCCCCGCGATCACGGGCGCGCCCTCGCGGGTGACGATCATGATCGGGAAGTCCAGGTAGGACGTGCTGGGCTCGAGGTAGGGCCAGGTGGCGCTCTGCGGATTGATCGCGGCGACAAGGTCGACCTCGCCGCGCTTCACGCTGGCGACGGTCCCTGCCCAGTTTTCGCTGGGGACCTGGACGAGGCGCAGGCCGAGCTCGGCGGCGATCTCGCGGACGTAATCGAGCGCGAGGCCCTCGGCCTGCCCCTGGCCGGTGATCAGGCTGAAGGGGGCGTAGCTCGGGTCGACGCCCAGCCGGAGCGGCGGGAGGTCGTGCAGCCACGCCTTTTCGCGCTCGCTGAGCGGGATGGCGAACTGCCGGGGGCGCGGGGCGATATCCCGGCCCACCCAGGGCGCACGCAGGCGCCCGTGGTCGGCGGCGGTCAGGTCGGCCAGGGCATGGTCGATCGCGCGGCCCAGGGGCGCCTCCGTACTGGGCACGGCAAACGCCAGCGCGCTGATCGGCAGGGCCAGCGGCTCGCCGATATGCAGCTCATGCTCCATGCCGAGCCGCGAGACGAATTCGCGTGCCGAGTACGGGTTGTCGATGTAGGCGGTGACTTCGCCCATGCGCACCCGCTGGAGCGCTTCCGCGGTGGAGCCAACCTCGACCAGGGTCGTATCCGGCAGCTCGCGGCGCAGCGCGGCCATGTCGAAATAGCCGGCATGCACGGCGAGCCGCTTGCCCGCCAGCTCACTGGTCCGGTGGATCACGGGCGCGTCGTTGCGCTGGACCAGCGCGGGCAAGGATTCAAAGTAGGTGGCCCCTACCCGGATGCCTGGCATGCCGAGTTCCAGCGGCGTCACGCTGGTCGCCACGTCGATCTCACCCCGGGCGAGCGCGGCGAGCAGTTGCGGCCAGGTATCGAACACGCGGGTCTGCAGGGTCACGCCCAGCTCGCCGGCCACCTCGTGCAGGTAATCCGGCCCCAGGCCCTCCAGCTGGCCACCCTGGAGCTCCTCGAACGGCGGGTAGCCCTCCCGGTACGCCCCCACGGTGAGGACCGGGTGGTGACGGAGCCACTCGGCATCCTCCTTGCTAAGAGGCACATCCGGGGCCGCGTAGGCCACGGCTGACAGCACGAGTAGCATTAACGGAAGCAGATATCGGGTCACAGGCGGGCTTCGTCGTGAGGGCCATCGTGGGCATAATCGTGCCAACCACACGGCGTCGCTAGTACGTAAGGAGAAACAGACACATGCCACTTAAAGTCATTCTGGCAGACGACCACCCGCTGGTACTCGTCGGCGGGGCTCTGGCGCTGGAGAATGCGCACGTCGAGGTCGTCGGCAAAGCCAAGGCGGCCGACGAGCTGCTCGAGATGCTGGCGGAGCGCCCGTGCGATGTCGTCATTACGGATTTTCTCATGCCGAGCGATCGCGAAGACGACGGCTTCGCCCTGCTCGACACCATCAGCAAGAAGCACCCGACCCTCGGGGTCATCGTGCTGACCATGGTCAACCGGCCGGCCGCGCTGCAGTCGATGCTCACCCGCGGTGCCCGCGGCATCGTCGACAAGCGCGCCCCCATGGATGAACTCGCCGTCGCGGCCAAGGCCGTCTACGAAGGCGAGACCTACCTCAGCGAAACCCTGCTGGACATCCTCAACGAGGCGGACGATACCTCGGTCGCGATGCCGGGCGCCGAGCTCTCCCCGCGCGAGAAGGAAGTCATCAAGGCCTTCGTCAACGGCCAGTCGCTGCAGCAGATCGCCGACCGCGAAGGCAAGTCCGTCAAGACCATCAGCCGGCAGAAGCGCGATGCCATGCGCAAGCTCGGCGTGGACCACGATAGCCTGCTAGGCGATTACGTCCGCGATCACGGGCTCGTCTGAGCCTGGCAAGGCGCCAAGGGCGGCTGGGTAGAGCCGCCCCGCCCTTATCGGCTGGAAGCACGGCGCCGTCGTGTAGAAAGCCTCATCCGCGGTACCTGCGTGCCAGCCCGGCACGCCCGACACCGGTAGCGGCCGGAGTTCCTGCGGATCGTTGAGGATGCCACCGCCCGCGATGGCGCTCGTGCAGGCCTCGACCGCATCACCATCACCCATGACCACCAGGGCCTTGCCGACGAGCAACTTGTCCGGCGTCAGCGCGTGCTCCAGCAGCGCATGCCCGAAGATCTCCACGCGCGCGTCGCCTCGCAGCCATGCTTCGCGATGCATCCAGAACAGCGCATGCCAGTCATGCCTGTCCCACGCCACGAGCATGCGTGGATCACGCAGCGTGACGATGATGCCGGCTTCGTCGAAATGCGTGAGCGCGCACTGCGGGCGTGACCGCTCGCGCGGCCCCATGCGTGCGATCTCTTCCACCTGGCGCGCATTGAGCGCGCGTTTCAACGCCGGGTAGCGCAGCCACACGAGCGCATTGAACAGGTCGTGCCAGTTCCCGGCGCGCGTGGCGATGGCACCGCGCGCGATACGCTCTTCGTAATGCAGCCCATCATCCAGGAGCGCCTTGTCCTGGGTGACGAAATGCTGGCTGGAGCCGGCGGGCAGGAGTGCGTTGAGGTCGTCTGTGCCCGGCCAGGCCTGCGCCGCGATCAGCGGTTCGTAGGCCTGCCAATGCGCCAGCGGTGGCACCGCCAGCACGCGGCGATCGAACGCCTCACGCGTGGGTGCCACGTGGCGCATGGGGCTTAGGCCAGGCGGCCGTAGAGATCGTGGGCGTCGGCTTCTTCGACCACCACGTCGACGAACTGGCCCGGCTTCAGCAGCTGGCCGTCATCGATACGCACCGCACCGTCGATTTCCGGCGCATCCGCGCTGGAACGGCCCCAGGCACCTTCGGCGTCGATCTCGTCGACCAGCACCTTGATCGTCTTGCCGACCTTCCGCTGCAGCTTGGCGGCCGAAATTTCGGCCTGCACCGCCATGAACTGCTCGAGGCGGTCTTCCTTCAGCTCTTCGTCGATCTGGCCCGGCAGCTCATTCGCCTTCGCGCCGTCCACCGGCGAATAGGCGAACGCGCCCACGCGGTCGAGCTCGCCTTCGCGCAGGAAATCGAGCAGCTCGTTGAATTCGGCATCCGTCTCGCCGGGGAAGCCAACGATGAAGGTGCTGCGGATGGTGAGATCCGGCACCTGGCGGCGCCAGTTCTGGATGCGCTCGAGCGTCTTGTCGACGTTGCCCGGGCGCTTCATCAGCTTGAGGATGCGCGGGCTCGCATGCTGGAACGGGATATCGAGGTACGGAAGAAGCTTGCCCTCCGCCATCAGCGGCATCACTTCGTCCACGTGTGGGTACGGGTACACGTAGTGCAGGCGGGTCCACACGCCGAGTTCCGACAGGCCCTCGCACAGTTCGGTCATGCGCGTGCGGTAGTTCTTCCCACGCCATTCGCGCTCGGCGTAACGGGTGTCGACGCCATAGGCGCTGGTGTCCTGCGAGATGACCAGCAGTTCCTTCACGCCACCCTTCACCAGCTTCTCGGCTTCCATCAGCACCTGATCGACCGGGCGGCTGACGAGGTCGCCGCGCATCGACGGGATGATGCAGAAGCTGCAACGGTGGTTGCAGCCTTCGGAAATCTTGAGGTACGCGTAGTGCTTCGGCGTGAGCTTCACGCCGGTGTCCGGCACCAGGTCGAGGAACTTGTTGCGCGCCGGCGGCAGCGCCGAATGCACCGCGCTCATCACCGAGGCGTAGTCCTGCGGACCGGTGATCGCGAGCACGTCAGGGTAGCTATCGCGGATCAGCTCCGAGCGCTTGCCCAGGCAGCCGGTGACGATGACCTTGCCGTTCTCATGCAGGGCTTCGCCGATCGCATCGAGCGACTCCTGCACGGCGGAATCGATAAAGCCGCAGGTGTTCACCACCACGGCATCGGCCTCGCCGTAGCTGGGCACGATCTCGTAGCCCTCGACCTTGAGTTGGGTGAGGATGCGTTCGGAATCGACGAGCGCCTTCGGGCAGCCTAGGCTGACGAAACCGATCTTCTGGGACTGGGCGGCCTGGGACATATGCCGTGGGTACCGGGGGTGGGAAACCGCGCATTATAGCCGGAGCCGACGCGTCACTGGGGAAGCGGCCGGGATGGCTCTCAGCCGGCCGGAGATTGGCTCTCCAGCTGGTACTCGGTCCGGGATACCCCACTTGGAGAGTCCCATGCCGATCCTCGGGGGAGTGGCCTTTCTTGTGCCGCGGGGGTCGATATGGTGCGGAGAACACAGTTCTCCCGCTCAACAAGGCCTATCGTGGGTCGAACACGGACTGAGCCGTCTCAAACATCCGTGTCCTACTCTGACGCCTCCACGGACGTAAGATCGCAAGCTAGATAGCGCTTGGATATCTTCTTGCCGTCGACCTCTAAGTAGTAGTTGTAGCAGGCATCCTTATGGTGCCAAACCACGCTTGCGATCTTCCCCACGCGGTCCGTATGGTTCCGTTCGTTGATCGCTACCGAAACTCTTTATCCTATCAGAAACTCCGGCTGGGGCTGCATCTCGTCCTCCTTGTCACGGGCAGCAGCTCGCGGACGTCGTCAAACGCGCAAATCTCATTTTAAAGACGAGAGCAATTCCAAGCCTTCTGGAAGACCGGAGCCTCCATTGAGCTTCGTGATGTTCCACCTTGTCGCGTCGTGCCATTCAAAATCAATCTGATATTGAAAGTCGGAGTTAGCACGTACGAGGCAGACGACAAACCCCTTTCCGTCCCTCTTAAGTGCATCCCTAAGAGATAATCCAAGACTAATAATTAGCGCAGTTTCGTTGCGAAGGTGCAATACATCGAAAAGGTGAACGCCGGTCGAATTCGCGTAGGAGCCCTTCCAACCGCAGTGGGCGTCGTCAGCATTAAATCGAAGGAAGACATCAGTCCAGTCCGGCGACACGGTCCGAACCGCTGTTATTGCCTGCTTCGCTAGCTCGACAACCAGTCTCGTACCTTCCTCGTTCATGTCACCCCTTAGCCCCAATTCGGATTGAAGCGGATGTTGCCGGCGGATAGCTTCGTCTAAACCTGACATTTCAAGGTGCGCAGCTTCGCTCATCGCCCTGTGGCTAGCAAGAAGCGACGCCGCATTCGACTCGCTGGACGCCTGTACAAGACGTTCAGGTCAAGCGCTGGAATCCTTGTCATTCCCTGAGTTGCCAAAGATGCACAACAGCATTCCGAGTGCACCGGTCGAAAAGGCCCATGCCTCGTTGAGCCCAATCTCTGCGTGAACCTGCTTCAGCACGACGCCGACAACAAACAGAAGGAAGCCCGCTCCTTCGACCCACACAATGGGGCGATTTCCGACTTGAAAGAGCTTCCCATCGTCTCGGTTTATACGACGCCTTAGTTCGCTCCAATTGCTCACCATTGCCTCCTCTCGGTGTTGCCGACCAAGTCTCAATACGCTCCCGACTGCCGCTGGTAGTAGGCGCGGTAATCGCCACTTTCCACGCTAACGGCACGGACCTTTCCGCGTGCGTCGCGGTGAAACTCAAGCTGCATGAGGGGCATGGAGTCAGAATCCGGATCGACAAAACGTGTTGGCGACAAGGCCTCCAACGGGTGCACTTTATCGTCGCCCGGCACTCGCATCGATGCCTTGCCGTGGGACATCGTGATCTGGAACGAGTCGGTATCGAAGTCATCGGCAAGTCGACCGCGAATGTCCATGGGCACACTGTTATCCAGGCGATACGTCCCCTGGTAGTCCGCATAGGAGGGATCCGCAGGATCGAGTTGAACAGCATGTAATGGCGGATCCACGCCCTGCCCGATCATGTCGGACAACGCATGCCGGATTTCCAGGCGGAGTCGGGCGCCGTTGGGGCTGTTGGTAAGGATCACGAATCCGTCGCCCGTCTCCAGGTAACCCTCCATCCAGGCGCGGTAGTTGTCGTGGAGCCGCTGTGGAAGAAGACCCGCCCGTCACCCGATCCCATCAACTCCGGCCCAAGCCCCTGGGGGCTGGGCGAAACGGGGCTCATCATTTGTGTGGCGAGGGCACGCGACAGGAAGCCGTTATGACCCTGGTAGCTCTCGATCAGCGTTGCCACCATCGCACCGAGCTCGTTCGCGCTCGTCCACAGTCCCGAAGCGGCCTGCTCGGGGAACGTCTGCCAGCCGCGCGGTAACGCGATGAGCTTCCCTTGCTCGTCGTGGGCCTTGGCAATATTGCCGCGTGAGGCCGACAAGGGACTCTCGAACGTGCTGCGCTGCATGTGCAACGGATCGAGCAACCAGGTGCGGGCGATCGTGGGGAAATCGGTGTGGGTTACGTCCTGGAGCAGCTGTTGCTCGACCTCAATCCCTCCTCCCGAATAGGCGTAACGCGAGCCTGGCGGGCTTATAAGTCGAACGGCATGGTGTTTTGCAGGCGGCAGGCCATCCAGCGTTTGCAGTAAGGTCGGCACTTGTTCCTGAGGCAGGAAATCAGGAAATCCTCCCACGTTGAACCCGGAGGTATGCGACATCAGCATGCGCAGGGTTACATCGGGATGCGGCGTGTCCTTGGTGGCCGGAACGTGCCAGCTCGTCAGATAGCTATCGATGTTGCGATCAAGGTCCAGCTTCCCCGCCTGCACCATGCGCAGGATCATTACGGCCGTCGCCACCTTGCTGATCGACCCGGCCGAAAACAGCGTATCGCCATCGACCTTGTCATGCGTACCAGCCTCCCTCAGCCCATACCCCTTAACCTGCCAGACCTTGCCATGGCGCAGCACGGCGACGGCCACGCCGGGGACGTGGTAGTACGCCATTCGCTCCTGAAGCGACCAGTGCGGAACAGGCTGGCCGGCCTCCACGATCGCGGGGCGAAGGTTGTTTTCCCAGGAGGAGTCATCGATAGCTGACTCAGCAGCGGAAGCGAGCGGAATGGCGAAAGCAACGAGGGCGATGATCGTCCATTTCCCAAGGAAGCGAGACGTCTCGCGTTGCACGAACTCGAACGACATCTGGCAATCCTCCAATCCCCAGGAACGCAATAACTAACGGTAAAGCGAACCACCGGCACCGCGAAGGCCGAACCCTGGTGAACCCTTAGCGTGGTACCGCAAGCACCTGCACCGAATTGACCAGCGTCCCCGACCATACGTCGTCTCGGTTTCCGTTGGTCAGGTAGGTAATGACGTAGTGGTCATCCAGGTTGGCGCCGTACAGGATGCGCACGCGGACCTTGGTACCACCATCATGGCCCAGCTCATGCCAGCGCCCTTCTTCACCGTAGTCCCAGCCGGATGCAAAGCCACCCTGGTTGCCATTGGGGAACTGGTAGAGATGCCAGTGTTTGAGTAGCGCGGCTTGCGAAACGAGCTTCCCATCGGCGACGGCTGAGATGAACGCATCCAGATCCGCCAGGGTGGAGACGATGCAACCCTGGGCGATCGCGTAGTCTGGCCAGTTCACTCGCGGATCGACGACGGCACGACCGTTTTCCGCGTGGTAGCTCTCGACCATACCTGCGGGCGGATGCGATGCATCCAGCGACGTGTGGTGTAACCCCAGGCGCTGGATGATTCGTTCTTCGACAAGGGCCCGATAAGGCTTGTGCGTTACGTTCTGGAGCACTGCCTCGAGTACGAGATAGTTAGTCCCCGAGTAGCGTGTCTGTACATCGGGGGCCGACGTGACAGGCATCTTGCTTACGGCTGCAAACGCAGCATCAAGTGTTGGCGGAAATGGCCTGTCCAGATGCTGTGGGTCAAAGAAGTTCGGCAGGCCCGTTACGTGGCTCATGAACTGCTCGACGCGGATGGAGCGCCATGCATCAGGAAGGTTCGGGACATAACGCGAGGCAGGAGCGGTCAGGTCGATCTTGCCTTCTTCCGCAAGCTGCAGGACCAGGGTGTTGGTGAATAACTTGCTCACCGAATAGATAGGGAACGGCGTATCCCGGGTGATCGGCTGCCCGCCGCCCATGACCGTTGTCCCCGCGGTCCCTTCGTAGATGAGCTCATCATTGTGGGTCACGCGTACGGCCTGGGCCGGAATCCCATGGCCCAGGGCGTTTGCCTTGAGCTGCGCGCTAAGCGCGTCCTGCAGGTCGTTAGCTCGCGCCGGCCCAGTGACCGCGAGCCAGGCACCGACGATGACAAGCCATGTCTTCATTGCTCCCTCCTGATAGTCAGTGGCGTAAGCATGCCATAGGCATTCCGTCCGCCTCACTCCCAGCGGACGGTTTGCCCGCTAAGCTTGGCGAATTCCCCACACCGCCGGAGATTCCCCCATGGGCCGCACCCTGATCCTCGACACCTCCCGCCCGCATGAAAGCATGGACGCCTACCTGGCCGAGCCGGAGGGCACGCCCAAGGGCGGTGTCATCGTTATCCAGGAGATTTTTGGCGTCAACGCCCATATCCGCAGCGTGGCCGATCGCTTTGCGGCCGAGGGGTACGTGGCCATCGCCCCTGCCCTGTTCGATCCCGTCGAGAAGGGCGTGGAGACCGGCTACGACCAGGAAGGCATGACCAAGGGCGTGAAGATGGTCGCCGAGCTGGGCCTGCTCCGTCCGCAGCAGGATGTGGCCATCGCCGGGAAGTGGCTTGCCGATACCTACAAGGTGAAGGTGGGTACGGTCGGCTATTGCTGGGGTGGCACGGTGGCCATGCTCGCCGCCCTGCGCCTCGGGCTTCCCTCCTCCAGCTACTACGGGTCGCGCGACGTCCCCTTCCTGATCGAGCCGGCGAAGGCCAACGTCATCTTCCATTTTGGCGAGCGCGACCATTCGATCCCGCCGGAGATGGTGGAGAAGCACCGCGAACTGAAGCCGGAGATGGATACCTGGGTGTACCCGGCGGACCATGGCTTCAACTGTGATGCGCGCGCGAGCTACGACGAGCCCAGCGCGACGCTCGCCTGGGACCGCACCCTGGCCTTCTTCGCCCGCGAGCTGGCGTGAGCGCGGCGTTCGAACTGGATGCACGGCTCGCCGGCGACACCCTGGTCGTCGGCGACCTGCCGCTTTGCCGCGTACTTTTGATGCGGGATAGCCGCTTCGCCTGGCTGGTGCTGGTGCCCCGGCAGGCGGGGTTGGTCGAAGTGGCCGACCTGGGCGAGGCCGAGCGTGCCGCGCTGTGGCGCGAGGTGGATCAGGCCGGCGCCGCCCTGCATGCGGTCGCGGCCTGCGACAAGCTCAATATTGGCGCGCTTGGCAACATCGTGCGGCAGCTGCATGTGCACGTCGTGGCGCGGGTGGAGGGCGATGCGGCGTGGCCGGGGCCCGTCTGGGGGTCGGGGAAGGCTGAGCCTTATGCCGATATCGAGGCGATGGCTGCGCGCATCCGAACCGCACTGGCCTTGTAGTTGTGGGAGCGGGGGGGGGGGGGCGGGGGGGGTGGGGGGGGCCCCCCCCCCCCCCCCCCCCCCCACCCCCACCGGTTGGGAACCCCCGGGTGGTTTTAGTGAAAAAAATAAAAAAGAAACAAAGTATGACACCGCCGGTA